>CAYNKI010000174.1:0-8030 GCA_964397675.1 uncultured Pirellulales bacterium | reverse complement strand
GTTCATCGATAAACAACGAGCTTGTAATTATAGACCCAATTCGGGGCTTATCCCCCCGAAGTACTTCGGGGTACATCGGGATAGGCCCCAATTGTTTTCTTTATTGCGTAGTACAGCATTTGTTCCGCTCACATTGTAAAATCAAAGGACTCTTTTTGTAAATGGATCAATAGTTAAAATAATGTTGAAGTCGTGTAGATTAAGGTGCCAATTCCGAGCCGGTCTTAAATTTATCGAATTCGCCACCATCCATGAAGTGCTAACCACACATAATCTCTACGACCTGCATAGGGCCACCTCCAATTTGAGCGAGCGGCAGACCGATGATTTAATTGAATTTGTTCGCAGTATCGGATATACTCATACCGACGAGGATGTCTATACCGAGTTGTAAGAGAGACCAACTGTATTGTCTGAAGTGGGATGACGCGATGTTTGGAAAACGCATACCTCTATTTAAGCTATTCGGCTTTAGGGTCAGCATTGACGTAACCTGGTTTATTCTGGCGATACTTGTAACTTGGACTCTGGCGGAGGAAGTTTTTCCACACCGCTTTGTTAAGTATGAAGATTTCTCTAAGCCAACCTACTGGTTGATGGGAATTGCCGGGCTGTTTGGCCTGTTTACTTCGATCGTCTTTCATGAATTTTGCCACTCGCTGATCGCGAGGCGTTATGGCTTGCCTATGAAAGGCATTACTCTTTTTATTTTTGGTGGTGTAGCTGAGATGGTTGATGAACCCGACAGTCCCAGGACGGAGTTCTTTATGGCAATTGCGGGGCCGGTGTCGAGTGTTCTGCTGGGCACAGGACTATTTCTTATTTACTTGGCGGTGAAGCGAATTGGATGGCTCGGGCCAGTCAAGGCAGTTCTGCAATGGCTATACACGCTCAACTTTGTTTTGGCGGTGTTCAATCTGATGCCAGCTTTTCCGCTGGATGGGGGGAGGGTGCTGCGGTCAATTCTTTGGGCGATTAAAAATAATTTGCTGTGGGCGACCAAGATTGCTTCACGATTGGGCTCAGGTTTTGGTTTGTTTCTGATCATTATAGGTATGTGGTTTTTTATTGAAGGAAATTTTATAGGTGGCGTTTGGTTGGCTCTAATTGGCATGTTTATTCTAAATGCTTCTAAGATGTCTTATAGACAAATGCTATTGCGGAGGTCGCTCGCCGGTGAAGAAGTCCGGCACTTTATGAAAAAGGACACTATCGATAATGGATCGCACGGGTAATAGCCGACTCATGGTCGTTGACGAAGAGCGATTAGTCGGCATTGTCACCATAAAAGATATACTGAAATTCCTGGACCTCAAAATCGACCTCGAGGGACAGTAAGGCCTGTCCGTTAAAACCGTCGTTTGTGCCTCGTGACCCGAGAGACGAGCCACGAATCACGGATTCTTCATTCTTTATTAAAATGTAAAATTAAGGAGCAATACGCAATGAATCCGTCTATGTTCTGTCTCGATACTCGATGCTCGATGCTGGAGCGAAGTCCGCTGAGGCGGATTCGATTCTTGCAGAAAAGGAAGATCGAGTACCGAGAAGCACTGGTAAAACCAGCAATTTATTGGCAGAATTTACGTTACTGGACATCAAATTAGTGCCTTTAATAAATGGAGTAAGACTTTTTAATAGAAAAATTGATTCAGGATACAGTCAAAAACAGGCAGTTTGACTTGTAGAGTTGTATTATTGCCAGGGAAAGGAAACATATCATGTCAATAGGAAAATACGGAGACAATTATAAAGTAGCTTTTTTAACACTGGCTTTATGCTCGATGATGTTCGCTGAACTTGTTTTCGCGGAAAAGGCACCGAGCAAGAGCAGTAAATCGGGCGGAGGGAGCCAAAAAAGCCAGCAGGTTGCAAGGGCTTCTGCTGCTCCTAAAGTTCAGCGGTCCTCAAACGTCAGCAAAACACCAACCAGGACTGTTGCGACGGCGCGTTTTAGTAAACCTCGAATTAGTATAAATACTTCCATTACTCCGAGCCGAAGTAGTTTCAGTAGAGTGAGTAGACCCAGTATTAGTCGGCCCAGCAGAGTGGCACCCAGCCGGCAATCCAGCGGAGCAACAATCAGCCGGACACCCACATTGCGACTTCAGAGCTCTTTTGGCACGCGCAGCCCCTCCAGCAGCAGAAAGCCAACCGGAGTGAGCTCTTCGATAATAAAACGGCCCACTATAAGCTTGGGCAACAGCATAAGTTCGGCCAGAACATCGCGTATTAGTAGCTCAATTACTTTGAAAAGGCCTTCTATGCCAAGCATATCAAGACGGCCAACTACAAGCATAGGCAGCCGTATAAGCTCAGGCAGAACATTTAGAATCGGCAGTCCAATCAATAGGCAAAAGTCATCGGTATCGCTTTCGACAGGATCGCCGGCTACACGCCAAAGTAAAGGCATAAGCTCTGCTACATCCTCACGTATCAGTAGCTGGATTGGTGGGAAAAAGACATCTGCTTCCACTGTGGAAAGACAACCATCCATAAGCCGAAGCACTCGTGTAAATTCAGACAAAATCCAGCGTCTGAATACACCAATCGGCAAGAATAGAACTTCTATTCCTCTTATAAGCAAAGTTTCTCACGGCAATGAGCCGAAGCGAGATACCGTCAAAAAGGTGGGTAGCAGTAGTGTCAGAATCCTTGGAAGATCCAAGACAAGCGATTTGAAAGGTGTTGGAAGATCAACGGAAAGCGAGCGAAGTCACAAAGACATAAATCTAAGAGTTGTCGATAGATTGCGACCCAGTTCAAGACCAATAAAAGCTGTTCCAGGCAATCGGACTAATGTGATAAACAATGCCGGCAAAGTAGGTGACACTCATATACACGGTACCGGAACTGTATCATCGCCGCATGTGGCACATCGCACCTATCCACACTCGGTAAGATACGCCCACCGAAATGAACATATCTACTGGGACTACCATAATCGACTTTGCCATAGAATTGTCTGGCCCAGGTATCGTTTTCCTGTAAGCTATGGTTATGGCCCTCGTTTCACGTTTCGGTATGTTTATCCTTACCACCTCCGCAGGTACGTCTTTGTCAGTTTAGGCGGCTACTGGCCGGTAGGTTACAGTTACATCCGCTATTATTGGTATGGCTGCCATCCTTATAGGTGGTACGGTTATTATCCGATTGCCCACGAGGTACAAGGCGACACGTATAACTACTACACTTATAACTACTATTCTGATGACGTTGATACTACTGCTTCTGAGTCCAGCCGGGCGGTAGGTATTATCGAACCCGTTGATCACGATACCTTTGCAGATATTCGCGAAAAGCTCGCCCAGCAAGAAGCCGAAGTACCTGACCAGGAAACTCCGGCTGATAGATTCTTTGACGAAGCTGTCAAAGTTTTTGAAGCTGGCAATTACGATATGTCTATTGATAAGTTCGCAGAAGCAATGAAGCTTGCACCTGATGATATGATACTTCCTTTTGCTTACTCTCAATCACTCTTCGCTAATGAGCAATATTCACAAGCAGCTAATGTTCTTCGAGAAGCTCTGGCAAAAGTTAGCCCTGAAAAAGAAGGTGTTTTTTATCCTCGTGGCCTATACTCGGACGACGATATCCTCTTTGAACAAATCGAGCGCCTTACCCAAAAAGCCGAGCTGTATAGCTTCAATGCAGACCTGCAGCTTCTTTTGGGTTACCAATTGTTAGGCGTTGGCGAACTTGATAAGGCTGTCGAGCCCCTGCAGTCCGCCAGTCAGGATTTGGAAAATGCAGCCGCTGCTAAGATATTGCTTGACCTATTGGAAAAAATCAAAACCGATACTGAGACCCAAAATACTAATTGATAAGTTTTTATCAAAGCTCAAAACAATGAGAAACAGACTCTTAATAACATATCCATCGGTTATATTTCTTGTAAGCTTGATGGCACCTTCCTTACAGGCTGGCAACTGGCAGGAATTTGTGGTCTGGCCCACAGCCGATGACCAGGAAATGCCTGATGTCTATGGCAGCATCATAGTCTGGCAGCAGCTTGTTTACGATTACGGGGACTACGATATTTATGTTGCAGATATAAATAATTTAACTGACCCATTGCTCTTTATCATCAGCGATGCCAATGATCAGACAAATCCGGCTATTTACGAAAATATCATAGTATGGCAGGATTATGTAGTATGGCAGGGCTCGGGAGATTGGGATATTTGGGCAGCGGATATTAGCGACCAGACTAACCCGCAATTATTTGCGGTTTCCTATATCCCTAATAACGATGAGCAGTTCCCGGCAATTGCCGGCAATACTGTCGTCTGGCAGGATAGCAACTTCGGTTCGCCTGCACGGATTGACATTTACGGCGCCGACATTACCGAGGCCAACTACCCAGCGGAGTTTCCCATCGCTGACCACGAGCTTGACCAACAAAGCCCCGCCATATACAGAACAACTGTTATCTGGCAGGACAATTTCTTTGGTGACTGGGATGTTCTCGCTGCCGACATCTGGCAACGAAATAAACCGGCACTGTTATCTGTCTCGCTCGTCGAACACGACCAGCAAAATCCAGCAATTTCAGGCAATATAGTAGTCTGGCAGGACAACTTCTCCGGCAATTGGGACATCTTCGCTGCCGATATCTCTGAGCCTAATAAACCTGTTGAGTTTGTCATTACCCTAAATGATTCGTCGCAGACAAATCCCGATATAGATGACAACATAGTTGTTTGGCAGGACCTTCGAAATAACAACTGGGACATATTTGGCTATAACCTTACCACGAGAGAGGAATTTCAAATTACGGATAATCCTGCCGACCAAATCAATCCGGCTATTAGTGGAAATGTGGTAGTCTGGCAGGATAACCGTAGCGGGAGCTGGAATATATATGCAGCAGTACTTGATGGCCCCGAAGTAGCAAAGTGCACATCCAGGATAAGCGGTGACGTCAACGGTGACTGTAAAGTGAACTTTGACGATTTAACTATGATGACTGCTCATTGGCTTGAATGTAACCTTGAACCCAAGGAAAGCTGTTGGAAATAACCCGGACCTTTACCGAAAAGGAATGCAAAAATCAAAAATTAAAAATCAAAATTGTGGAATCGCCGCGAGGCGGCGATGACTTCCTTAATTTTACATTTTAACATTTGTTTTTTAATATTTTTGTGTAATTGATGGAGGTATAGTAAAATGGTTAAGGATATAGTAACAACTCTAATAGTATTGATCGTGAGTTTGGCCTTGTTGCTCGCTGCTGGTTGCGAAAGCGATGCTCAGACTGGTGCTGTTATGGGTTCTTTAGCTGGTGCCGGCATAGGTCAAATAGCGGGTCGCGACACGGAGTCAACTTTAATCGGAGCAGCAGTAGGTGGCGCCGCCGGCTATATGTTAGGCAGTGAAGGAGATAAGAAAAAAGCCCAGGCCGAAAGAGCTTACCTCCGTGAGCAGACAGAATATGTCACTGTCAACATCACCAACAGTAATGGCTCAGTTAGCCAGGTAAGGCTCAGAAAGCAAGGCGTCGGCTATGTCGGCACAAGAAGTGAGTACTATAACCGCCTGCCAACTGAAGATGAGTTAAGGCCGGTATATGGTTTTTAACGGTCAGGCGACTCCGTGCTTTTGATTATGCGGACTAAAGAGGCTGCTTTGACCATGTTTCGCGCGACAACCTGACTATTGAACAGTTTGCATCTTTGAGGTATAATTTATTTAACTATTAGGTTGTTGTGATGGTATGACACATACGGAAGCAAGAGACCTGCTATGAATAAGCGGCTGCGAAACGCTTTGAAAGGACTTACAGCCCCAGATTCTGAACGGCGTCGCCGGGCGATGGAGCCTTTTGTACGAGCTACGTTTGAGACATTTTTTAGGTATTTGTATCGCTACTTAGGAAACGAGATAGAATGTGAGGATGTTTTAGAAGATGTATATGCAGATATATGGGAAAATGCCGATCGTTTACGCAATGTCACTAATGAGAAACAGCTTCTAAGGACTGTATATCTGTACTATATGCGCAAACGCCTAAGGGAAGTTTATAGAAGAATGAATCGGAATTTATTTTTATCGCAAAGAAATCTCATGAATCTTGTTGCCCCTGAATTAGGTGTTCTTGAGATGCTGTCTCAATCAGAGCTTCAGCAGGCCCTTCGCCGAGTGTTAAGTAGACTCAAGGCCCGGGAACGAAGGGCTATAGAGCTTTGGATGGAAGGTGTCTCTAATAGAGCAATCGCAAATGAGCTCAAGACCACAGTCGGGGCAGTCAAGATGCTCGAATTTCGAACCATGCTGAAACTTAAGAAGATGCTATCAGAGTACTGTGGCGAAGATTGATTACCAATTTGGATTCCCGCGGAGCGGGGTCCTTCCTGCAGGAGAAAACGACAATGCCTGGGACAAGTAGAGAAATTCAAGAATTGTTAGTTGATTACGCAGGTGCCTTGCGTGATGGCTGTATACCAACTTTTCTGAAATCGCTTTCGCGTGAGGAAGCAGAAAAAATTGCTACCAGCCAGGAGTTTTGGGATGCCACGGAGATCGCGCGAATTCTTAATAGTGCTGGGTTTGCCGACAAAGCTGTGACCCCAAATGTGAGCCTATTCATATCTCGTGTCGATGCCAAGATTGCATCCCGATCGAAAAAAGCGAAAGCGGTGTCACGGAGTAAACGAAGTACCGGCGTAAAATCCGCAGCTAAAATGGAAAGGAAGACCGAAAGAACAATATGATTTTGGACTGCTATCAATGTTCGTCTTGCTATTTTGAAGACAAGGAGCAATCCTCACGGATAGATCCTTCGACCATCTCGCAACCGCAACCCAAGATGGTTTTTAGGAACGTACTGGTGGTCTTTATTTGTATCGAACTGTATGATAGCAAGGAAGAGTTACGGGAAGCTGTAGAGGAATTTGCGTCATTATCAGATCTTATAGGTAAAAGACCGATTGTGCTCTGTCCGAATGTACATTTGTCAATTGACAGAGCGCCTGAGAAACAAGCTGCTTACTTGATTAGCGAGCTGGAAAAGATGCTGATAGCGAAAGGCTACGATGTGCACCACCTATCGTTTGGTTATCATAAGCAGTATGGTATGGAGTGTGATGGTAACGTTGGCAGCATCGTTGGCAGGAGGTTCTATGGTTCTGAACAAAAGCAATTTCTCAGGCTCTTAACCCGGCTCGGTGTCTGTCCTCCAGATTCTACCCCAAAGGACATGCCTTCTTGGGCGAAGATATTAGCCGAGCGCCAACTAAGGGTGTTAGGCAACCGAAGAGAAACCTACAACATTGCAGACAAAATGCTCCAGGACCAGCTCGATACAACGGGCTACAGTGAGCTTTGGACATGTATGTTGTTTGAGGGAGAAAGGCAGCCTATGGAGGATTATCTCAGCACGTTATATGAAATTATAGAAGTTTATCCGGATGTAAGAGTGCACCGTGCATTAAATCTAAGCGTGCCGGGGTTTTCCAATGCTGCACGTTTTCTTTTCCGAAAGTATCCTGAGGCAATCGAATCGGGGCGACTTCGGATTTACAATAGCAAAGTCTCTGACATAGAGTTTTTGCTAACCAGAACAGCAGTTCTTCTTGCCTTCCCACAGATACCTCGAAAAGCTGGTACACACGCAGGAGAAATATCGTTCGGAATTTACTGCAAGGATGAAGACTTCGCAAAGAATTTGATTCAGTGGTACCGCAGCTTTCTTGTCGATTCACGATTTGGATGGATCCGTACCGAGGCCGAACTAAATACTACGATCAACGAATTGGAAGAGGAAATGTTTCAAGACAGACACCGGTAGACTTTGAGAATTGCTGTGCAAACCAGCTTTATTATTAACAATTAGAATACAAAATAGGATTTGTGGATATGGTCTGGTCTGTGGCTGTTGTTGTAGCTTACTTGGTTGTGCTTACATTTGTTGCAGTTCGGGCACGGGCCGCTCGTAAGTTTACAGAGTTTTCGTTGGCAGGACGTGCACTACCGTTGGCATTAGTATTTGGAAGCCTGGCTGCCACGTACGTGGGGCCGGGTTTTTCAAT
>CAYNKI010000173.1:0-8094 GCA_964397675.1 uncultured Pirellulales bacterium | reverse complement strand
GGTTAAAAAGATAAAAAAGTGGATAGTCGAAAATGGCTGATAGACCGACATTAACAAAATTGCTGGCTAAGGAAAAGTTCGAAAAGATAGAAGGCGTTTTCCGCAAACATTTTCATCTGGGCCTGGAGACCAGAAGCATCCAGGGCAAAGAAGTAAAACAGATGTGTAGT
The DNA here is from genome assembly GCA_964397675.1 of uncultured Pirellulales bacterium. Lineage (GTDB taxonomy): Bacteria > Planctomycetota > Phycisphaerae > Sedimentisphaerales > Anaerobacaceae > CAYNKI01. The sequence continues at coordinate 7,924 of CAYNKI010000173.1, read as the reverse complement.
GCCGATGTACATCGGGATTGCTATCCTATGTTTTGCAAGCTTGTTCAAGGTGACGCTACGGGCTTGAGAAGATGTAATAAGCAACGGCGGCGCAGCCTCCAGATAGCAGTAGAGACCGGACAATCTTACATTACACTTTGCCATGCAGGGATAGTTTTGGTTTGTGTGCCGGTTATGGATAAAGATGAAGCATTGGGAGGAATGTTTTTCGGCAAATGCCTTTGGGAACCGGTGACAGAGATTCTAATCTGGGATATTGAGAAACGATTGAATGACGTTCAGATAGACAGAGAACGGTTGTTAGCAGCGATGCGGCAACTGCCGGTTATTCCGGGACGGCAGATCCACAACGCAGCGGAGTTTTTATTCGACTTGCTGTACGAAGTTGGCGGGTTCGACCCGCGGGTTATCCGATGGCGGCGCGAGCGCTCGGAACAGCAATCGCAAATAGGTGAGTTTATCCAGGAAAGAAAGAAGCTCGGCACCGAATGGCAGTATCCGCTGGAAAGTGAGCGAGAGCTGTTAGGCAAAGTCAAAATCGGCGACAGGACAGGCGCCAAAGAGATTCTAAATTCCATACTGGGCACAGTATTGTTTCATAATATTGGTGATTTAGGCATCCTTAAAGCAAGATTACTGGAACTACTAAGTATCTTGAGCAGAGCAGCGGTGGAAGGCGGGGTTGACATCGATGTTATGCTCAAGAAAAATCTCACCTTTGTAAACAAAGTGATGCAAATTAACAACCAACAAGATTTGTGTGCGTGGATTGGTACAGCGTTGAATGAATTTATCGAATTGGTTTATTCTTCGCAGGACGCCAAGAAGATGACTCAGATTAGGCCTGCCATAAATTATATCGATGCCAACTATGATAAGCCCATGACCCTTGCAGAGATTGCTAATGTTTCGTACCTGAGCGTCTCCCGACTGGCTCATATATTCAAAGAGCAGATGGGCGTCACCATCATAGATTATCTTACGAGTGTTCGGATAGAGCGGGCGAAACAACTATTACTGGCGACGGACCAAAATTGTACCGAGATTTGTTTTCAGGTGGGCTATAATAATCAAAGCTATTTTAGTCGTACTTTTAAGGTGCTGGTAGGGATGACGCCACGTCAATTCAGAGCTAAAAATCAGCGAAAAGAGAAGATGTCGGCACCTTTGTAGAGCAAACGTCTGTTTGAACCTGAGTGTCTAACGGCAGAAAGACTGTAAAAGTAGTACCTTTGTCATGTTCACTTTCGACATCGATTCTGCTGGCGTGCATTTTTACGATTTCATTAACAATTGCAAGGCCCAGGCCTGTTCCCTGAATCTGCTTGCCGGGACGGTGTACACGATAAAACCGGTTAAATATTTTTGGAATGTCCTCTTTGGGTATTCCTATGCCTGTATCGGTAACCTTAATGACCACTTCTTGTCCCTGGCATTGGGCCGAAATAGATACATGACCGTGCTCAGGTGTAAACTTGATAGCATTATTGATTAAGTTCATAATCATTGACTGGATTTTGATTTTATCGGCCATAAATTTACCAAGTTCATCGCTAATATTGATTTTAAGATGGATATTCTTCTTATCGGCCAAGGGCTGAAAAATTGGCAAGAGCTGTTTTATGAGGTCGGCAATATCTATAGGTTCTCGTATGATTTTAGAGGTCTCAGACTCAAACCGGGATATTTCTAAAAGCTCTTCAATCAGATTTTTCAAACGGTTTGATTCCTCATCGATAATGATTAAAAAATCACGCTTGGTTTGTTCGGGCATATTTTCATCGCGCAGTATTGTAGAGGTATAGGCCATTATCGAAGTTAACGGCGTACGCAATTCGTGCGATACAGAAGAGACAAAATCTGTTTTCATACGGTCAATTTCGCGCTCATGAGATACATCACGTAATACGCAGGCAGAGCCAATAATAGTTTCGTCATTTTTGCAAATAGGCGCAGCAGTAGCCAAAACAGGCCGCTCATTGCCGTCCCTGGAGACCAGAGTGTCACGATCGGTTCCACTTTCGGTCTTGCCGGATTTGAGCGCTTTATCAATAGGATTTTCAAGCGGTTTCTTTGTTCTCTCATCAATAAGATGAATAAATTCATCGGCGCATTTTCCGTGAACCTCTTGAAATTTCCATTTTGTCAGATTTTCGGCTACTTTGTTAAACAGAATAATTCGTTTTTCAACATCTACTGCGATAACTCCGTCTGTCATACTCGAGAGAGTCACCGAAAGAAGCTCTTTTTCTTCTGCGAGCTGCTCAGTGCGTTGTTTGACCTTGGCTTCGAGGTTGCTATGGTACTGTTTTAGTGCATCCTTAGCTTTTTTATGTTCAATAGCCTTTTCTATGACCTGCGGCAAAAGCTTCAGATAATTTCGTTCTATATCCTTTATCATATAATCATAGACGCCCGCTTTCATTGCCTTGATCGCGATTTCCAGGTTTCCAGCGCCGGTATTAAGAATAACCGGCGTATCCTCAAATAAATCCAAAACATCGAATGCTGTCCCATCGCCAAGAAAGTAGTCAACAATCACTACATCAAATTTGTCCGAATCCAGAGATTCCTTGGCCTGTGTAAAAGAGCCGGCTATTTTATAATCGTATGGAAGCTCTTGCTGTTTGACCAGACGCTCAAAGGCCATCTGGTCGAGCTTATCGTCTTCGATCAGCAAAACTCTGTATCTTATATTTTCCGTAATCTTATCGGCCATTCGGCAGCTCACTTAAAGTCAAGTATAGCTCAATTGTTCTAATTGCCTCTATACTATCATCTTCAACTAATAATACTGGCTTGGCGTTTCTCATTTTTAATCCCCATTTCTTGTTTGGGCAATGTGAAGAAGAACGTACTTCCTTCGCCCAGTTTTGATTCTACCCAAATCCTGCCTTCATATAACTCTACGATTTTCTTTGCTATCGTAAGACCGATGCCGACACTTTCATTTTTATCTCGCGGCGACAATGTTTGGAATAACTGAAAAATCTTTTCAAAATGTCTTTCCTCAATCCCAAGGCCGTTATCTGCGACGCTGAATCTCCAAAAGCTATCCTCTTCTACGCAGCCTACTCTTACTTGACCTTGTGGTTTGTCCATATATCTTACAGCGTTGTTGAGCAGGTTTTGAAATACCCGCATCAGGAGTATTCTTTCACATATCACGATGGGCAGTTCATTCTCGATGGTTATTTCAATATTTTGTGGCGGAGCAATTTGGACAATTGCTTCTGTTATAAGGGTGTTTAGGTCTAATTCTGTCCTGTCGTGCGCTACACGTCCGATTTCAGAATATCGCAAGATGCCATCGATAAATTCGCTCATTCGCTTGGTTCTGCCTTTGAGCAATTCGATTTGTTCTTTCCCCCGTGCATCAAGCTTGCCGCTGTAATCTGTTGATATCCAATCAGCCAACGTTGAGATTCCTCGCAGTGGAGCCTTTAAGTCGTGGGCTATTATGTGAGCAAAATCCTGAAGCTCCTTGTTCGACCGGTTCAGCTCGTGGACGGTCGATTCCAAGTCTTTGTTCAGCCTTTCAAGCTCCTGCTCCGCCTTCTTGCGCTCGGCGATTTCTTTCTGCAAGGCTGAATTGCTTTGTGCCAGCTCAGATGCCTGCTGTTTTAGTGATTCCTCGGCTTGCCCGATAGAAAAAGACATTGTCTTCATTGCCTGTAATAATAGCCCTGTCTCATCCTTGACGGGTGCTTCGATTTCCACATTCCTGTCGCCGGCTGTTATCCGCTCGGCGATATTCACTGCCACGCGCAGCGACTTCCTGATACGGTGAGAGACGAAGATTCCTAAGCTCATGCTAAGCAGTAGAATAAGAGCTGAAACCAATAACATATGAATCACAGCGGACTGTTTGTTGTCTTCTGTCCTAACGATTGAATCTTCGGCGAAACCTTTTACTGCCAACTTGAGACTTTCCAAGGACTTATATAATCGGAAGTGTTCCTTTTCTTTACTTTGCTCTGTAATCTTCTTTATGACTGGCTCTGCCTGGGTGAGTTTACCTTGAGAGAGCTGATTCAAAGCACGCTCCGCAAGAAACTGATAGTCGGCATGCTCTTTGTCTATGGTTCTCAACACGTAATCCACGTGCAAAACCCTTTTTTCCCTTCTATGCGTTGTTTGATACTTCTTGGCCATCCGCTCGACAAACGCTCTACTCTCGTCAATCTCTTGAGTAATCATCTGACCATGGCTGAGGAAATTCTTTCTCTCTATTTCGAATTTGTCTTTTGCTGCTTCATCTTGCGCCATGCGTCTACCGAACTGTATCGCACGCTCCAAATGGAGCAGCTGCCGGAGCTCATGGAAAGTGATATTGTTCAATCTTTCTAGGAGAGTAATGTCTTCTTTTGCTAACGCTTCTACTTCTTGTCCTACTGTATTGGTCTGCCTTAGAGCGATCCCTACCACCGAAGCCATTGACAATACGGACAGACCTACGAGGACAGAGATTTTCGTACTAATTTTTATATCTCTTAGAAAGTTCCTCATGACAAAAGTTGCCCCTTTTTATTCATTGAAGAATCTGTGAATACCCTCGAATTCAATTAAATCTTGTAAGTGAAGGCGCTGCTGGATAACTCCTTGCTTGAGCATAAATTCTTGCATCTCTCTCAAGGACTCCAACAGATAACCAGGCTTGTCTGCGGTCCCAAAAGCCACCCGATTTTCCGCCAGGTTGGTGAAGAATATCCCTTTAAAGGCGTCTTTAAGGTCCGGAATTGGCGTACCATTGAGTTTGTTTAAAGTGCGTACGTAGTTTTCAGATTCACTTCCTTTGAAATTGAGTGCGTCGTTCCAGGCCTCAATCCAATGGTCGATGAGTTCAGGATGGTCACGCGCGATTTTTTCTCTGACGAAAAGCACATCGCAAATGGCACGTGGGATTTCCCGAGACGAGAAAATAACATGCCCATCCCCTTGATTCACCAGCTCCGATATGTAAGGCTCATAAGTCCCGACGGCATCCACTTCGCCATGCAAGAAGGCCTGTTTGAGTCCCTCCAAATCGAGATTCACCAGTTGTACTTCGGTTGTATCCAGTCCTGCTTTTTCCAACGCCTTGTGAAGCGTAAAATGTGCAATGGTTCCATGTTCTATTCCTATCCGTTTGCCTTTCAAATCCTGGATTGAGTGGATGCTTTTCTTAGCCACTAAGCCATCACTTCCGGTCGTATAATCCAGCAAGAGGACAATTTTTAGCGGGACTCCCTTAGACGCCGCCAAGATCACTTCGTAAATGGTCAGTGTGGCTGCGTCTGCTTTGCCTGTCTGAAAATTATTTAAAGCAGAAACATAATCTTCACTTTGAAGGAACGTTGTTCGAAAGGATTTTATCACCTCTTCACGCTGCTTGGTCCCTATTTGGAAGGTATCCCACACTGGCCACCAGGCCTTGGAAATCGTAACAGGCTGGGCTTGAGACATTTGAGGACCACGTTTACATAGCTTCAGACCTGCAAAAACCACTCCAATGATGACAAGACAAACTACTATGGTTTTTTTTCTGTTCATAATCATAGCTCCTTTAAAATGTCCTAAAATCGCTTCGAGAGACCGATACCGGCAAAGAAGAAATCACTATCAGTTCCGTATGCATCGGTATTACGTATATCGTCACTAACCAATGTTACGTAGTTCAAATTCGGCGTTACTGTCCATCCGGCAATTTCAACAGGGAAGGAAACAGAAAAGGTCAGATCATTGAGTTTGCTCTGGTCAGTCCCCCAGTAATACTTGTTGTAAGAACCACTGCCCCATCCTAAGCTTGCACCGACTTCCATTGCGAGCGGCATATCCGGTGCAAGCTCGGCAATTTTTTCGATACTGTGCGCCACTGCCAATGAAATGTACGTGCCCTCGGCCTCGTCCACATCGTGATAGAACGTTATCGATGGAGTCAATAGTAAATCAAAGTTAAGTCCCCAATAAATTTCTGTAGTGTCTTTGACCGTAGTACCCGGAAAATCATAGTAGATTACACCAATGGAATACTCGATGCCTCGTATTGTCGGCATCGGAGCGGAATAGCCGAGCGAATAATCAAGTTCGGAGAAATCACCACTATTGCCATTAATGTTGGTCAATTCAAGGTTACCCCAAATCGCGGCAGACAGGCCTTTGTAAGTGGCACTGAAGCCAGGCTGGAAAACTGGGTCATCATCAAGATTTTGCCCGCGCAAGAGATACTTGCTGAAGAAGTCAGCCGTAACCTCAAAATCAAGTCCGCTCTGACCGGAGACTGCTCCGCTTCCACAAACCAACATACTCAAACCAATAATCAAGCATCGCATCTTTTTCATAAGCACCCCCTTCTCTGGGCCTATTCGTTTTCGAAGCAAAATCAAGAGGAGTACCTTTTTACTTACTTTTGACATCTGCACATTTTTCCAATTTTTTCTTGATAGTTTTACCTAATTGCATTGGATCAAAAGGCTTGGTTATGTAGTCGTCAGCACCCTCGCATAAGGCTTGGCCCACATCAACCATCATTCCCTTGGCTGTTAGCATAAAGACCGGTATATTTTTGGTTGTTTTGTCCTGCTTAAGTTTGGAGACAACTTCTAATCCATCCATCTCCGGCATCATCCAATCCAACAAGATCACATCAGGCTTTATCTCTTGCGCAAGTTCAATCGCTCTTGAGCCATTTTCAGCTAAGTACACTTCAAATCCATCAAGTCTCAGATTATATTCTAAGACCCTGCGGATATGCTCTTCATCATCCACTACCAACACAGAAATCCGTCGATTCATCATTTGGTCTCCTCTTGGCACTTAATAGATTTTTCCTTAGTAGATTTGCATCTGAAATCTTGCAAGGCGACTCAGTCCCCCGGAAATATATTTTTTGTCACTTCTTTTAAGAAGAATTATCGTCATATCAAGGGGATGATTTCATTAAAAAGCACTTTTTAGGCCATGCTCAAGGCTTAATCTTTGAAGGATGCCGAATTGTATTGAATAAATGATATTAGCTATCATAAACTTTGGAAAAACGGACGTTGTAAGGCTTGCTTGCCTATAAATATCTATGCTGCTTTCTACGTTCGGTCTTACATCTTGACAGGCTGCGGTGCTTGTAATACTATCAATGTTTTAGGTGGTGGATTTTTTGTTTTTAGGCCAGAGAAGGAATTAGTATTTTGAGCGGTAAACGTATTGCCATTTTGGGTTCGACGGGGTCGATTGGTAAAAATGCGCTGCGGGTAACCGATGCACTTAACTCATCGTGCGTCCCTTCGGCTTCGCTCAGGACAGGTGTGCTTGAAGAAAAAAACGCAAAACGCAATACGCAATACGAGATTGTTGCTTTGAGCGCTCAAAGTAGTGTTGAGCGGTTGGCTGAGCAGGCCAGGCGGTATAAGCCTAAGTTTGTCGCTATTACAAACTCTGATTATGTACAAAGGCTTCGCAAATTAGTCAGCGATTTGGATGTTGAGGTTCTTAGCGGAGCGGATAGTCTGATTAAAATTGCCGAGCTTGAAGAGGTTGATATTGTCCTTACCGCGGTTGTTGGTGCAGCGGGTTTGCCTTTGGTTCTCGCAGCCGCTCGGAGTGGCAAAAGACTTGCTATCGCCAACAAGGAGCCGCTGGTTATTGCAGGCGAGCTGCTTACCCGGACTGCGAAAGAAAACGGCAGCACTATTTTGCCGGTGGATAGCGAACATTCAGCGATTTGTCAGGCCATGCAGGCCGGCCGGTGCGAAGAAGTTAATAAAATTATTCTGACCGCTTCGGGCGGGCCATTTAGAAAAGCTACCGCAGAGGATTTGCAAAACGTGACTTTAGAGCAGGCTCTTTCGCATCCTGTTTGGGATATGGGACCGAAAATCACCGTTGACTCAGCAACTATGATGAATAAGGCATTTGAAGTTATCGAGGCCCATTGGCTTTTTGATATGCC
>CAYNKI010000172.1:0-8146 GCA_964397675.1 uncultured Pirellulales bacterium | reverse complement strand
GCCCAGTCGTACTGCTCAGCCACATATCTGTATTTACTGCCGAGTGCAGGTCATCGGCATCCAGCCCGGAACTATTGATGGTATTTTCAGGTCCCTCATTTATAGCGTTTGAGCTGGAAGCGGTGGCATTTACATCTTCGATGGGAAAAGAAAATGGCTCGACCGTAAATTGCCAGACGTCGCCTTTGAAGATTGTATTATCGGGTGGTGCATTGACCTCGTCCACACGCCAGTAGTAGGTGGTGCCGAAATCAAGGCCCTGTGCTGGAGTATAGCTGGTAGCAGTCTGGGCGACACCGCCAACGGCGTCATTGACATCGTCGAAGCTCTCACCGAAATAAACTTTGTGCCCGTTTGTTGGTGCTGCAAACTCTCCCGGCGTCCAGCTAAGAACCACATCCCGGAGTACATCTTCTGCTTCATCATCAGGACTCGGCGCAAAGGCGTTTTCCCTGCTGACCGAACCGGCCACGTCGTCCCACGTCGTCCCGAATCTAATCTCATCCACTTCCTTACTCTCCCCCGCACCCGAATCACGGAACACAAATCCCCGGATTCCCGTCTCCGGGTTCACATCGTTGCCAGGGTCCGGAGATGACGCCGCATCAGCCGGGGGTTCGGGCGCCCCGACCGTCGGATTGACCCATATTTCCATGATGTCATTATCCGCCCCTGGAACCATGGTAAGCTTAATGACTACCAGGGCGGTTTCTCCCAGTGCAACCGTTTTGTCCGACCTCCCTGCAGGACCAGAGGGGCGTATACTAACACCCAATTCCTGTTCACCTGCGGAATCCCAGCCGCGCAGTCTGCCGAGCTGGTGTTGGATCGAGCCAGTCGTTTCGAAATGGATGAAGTAGCCGCTGAGAATTGCCGTGGGCTTAAGCAGGACAGACAAGTAAACGAAATTCCCTTCACCGACCACCGGCGTTGTTAGCATGTAACTGCAGTCGCCGGCCGGCGTTAATCGCCCACCTTGGGAATCAGTCATGCCAGGATACTGAAGCGAACTCGTGCCGCCATCTCCCGATCCGTCGTCATTCAATACCATGTAGTTGGTACCGTAGGTTTCCCACGCTCCCTGGCCTGCGACCTGGCCGTTGAGGTCCGCTCCGTTCGCGTAATTAAAATGCTCGACCAAGAACTGCTCCGCCCCGGCCGGGACGCTCAGGGCCAGTCCAAGCAACACAATAAAGAATGTTAATAAATTCAGTTTTTTACACATAATAATCTCCTTTCAAAAAAAGGTTAAAATCATAATTTTTGTGCTTTGGCGACACACCATAGCAGAATACAGAATGTAGAATTAAGAATTTAGAATATTTTTTGAATTCTGGCTTCTGTTGTTCTACCTCCTTCCTTTCCGACTCCGCTCAGGCTTCGCTCGTCTTGGCGACTCGTCACGGCGTAGCGTGCCGTAGCCGGGAGCGCCTCGCCGTAGCCAGGCCGGACGCGCAAAAGCTCAAACCTTACCAAGTATATTTATAATACCAAATCAGCCGCCTTCATTTCAAGCATAATCCTTGAATATTTCAGATTCTTTTGTCAAGAGTAAAACCGGCCAAAAACGAAGAAGATGTTGACTGCCCAGAATCCGCCCCTGCCCATTTTTATAAGATTTTGTCTGCCAAGCACTTGCGTTCAACTGCATCCTTTGTTGTACCCCAAAAACCTGCTCTGGTGTCAATTTGGTGTTGACAGAGTGATTATTTTACGGTAAAGGCAAATAATAACGATAGTGAAAATGAAAGGACAAGTCTATGAAACGGACGATGTGTTTTGCTCAACTCTTGGGGCTTACGCTTGTTGGCTTGCTTTCAACAATAGCCTATGCTCAGGACAAACCCAACTTCATGTTCATTATTGCCGACGACTGCACCTATCGTGACATCGGCTGTTACGGTGGGCAGGCCCATACTCCCAACATAGATAAGCTGGCACGTGAGGGCATGCGTTTCGAGAACTGTTTCCAGGCCGCACCAATGTGTTCGCCCACACGTCACAATATTTACACGGGCTTGTATCCGGTCAAGAGCGGTGCGTATCCGAATCACACACATGTGAATCCCGGAGTCAAGAGTATCTTTCATTACCTGAAGCCTTTGGGGTACCGTGTGGCCCTTAACGGCAAACGGCATATCGGCCCACAGGAAGCCTTTCCGTTTGAGTACGGCGGAACGAATAATCCGGATATGGCCTTTGCGGATAAATTTATCGGGGAGTGTGCAAAAGACGATACTCCTTTCTGCATCTTTCAGTGCTCCAACGAGCCCCACTCGCCCTGGAACAAGGGTGATGCCTCGCGTTATGACCCTGCCAAGTTGAAACTGCCGCCTTATTTTGTAGACACCGAGGTAACTCGGGAGAACATGTGCCGTTACTTAGCGGAGATCACCTATTACGATGGCCAGGTTGGTGACTCTCTGGCACTGTTGGATAAACATAAGGTTGCGGACAATACGCTGGTGATTGTTGTCAGCGAGCAGGGATCGAGCTTCCCCTTCGGCAAGTGGACCTGTTATGATACTGGTTTGCAGTCCGCGTGTATCGCGCGTTGGCCGGGCAAGATTCCAGCCGGCAAGGTGAGCAAAACCATGATTGAATATGTGGATTTCACACCTACGTTTGTGGCAGCAGCCGGCGGTATTCCTGAACCGGTATTGGACGGTAAGAGTCTCTTGCCTGTGTTAATCCAGGGCAAGCAACTTCACAAGGATTATGTATACGGTGAGATGACCACGCGGGGCATTAACAACGGATCGGACTATTACGGTATCCGCTCGATTCGTTCACGAGAGTATAAATACATCTGGAACTTCACACCGGAGATGACCTTCCAGAACGCCTGCACAAGATCGACTATCTTCAGGTCCTGGCAGGCCAAGTCGGATTCGGGTCCCATCGCTGCGGAACTCATCCATCGATATCAACACCGTCCCGGTGAGGAGCTTTACTGTGTGACGGATGATCCCTTCGAAATGACCAACTTGGCGGATGTTCCCCAGTATGCTCATATCATAAAAGACATGCGCAGTCGTCTACTGGCCTGGATGGATACCACTGGAGACAAGGGCCAACAAACTGAACTCGAGGCATGGGACCATCAAGATAAGAAGCGTAAGACCGCTGCCGAGACCAAAGCCAAGGAGGGTGACAACCGCAGGGAAAACAAATCCCAAAAAGGCAGAAAGAAGAAAGATCGCAATAAGCAGTGACAAGACCATCATGGAGTGCATAGATATGAAATGGCAATTGCGATTTATTCAATTTGTCAGTAGTAAAATGTGTTTAGGCTTTGGACTGATGGTTTTGGGATTGTCCTGGACGGGGTTGGGGATTGCACAGCATCCCAACATGGTGCTTTACCTGGCGGATGACCACGGCATCTTGGATTGTTCGGTCTATGGTGCCACGGACATCCCTACACCAAACATGGAGCGTCTGGCCGAGGCCGGGCTGACGTTTACCCAGGCATTCGTCGCCTCCCCGTCCTGTGCCCCCAGCCGTGGGGCCATGCTGACCGGTTTAATGCCTGCACGCAACGGGGCTGAGGCTAATCATACCTGCCCTCGATCTGATGTTTTGAACTTGACAACGTGCTTAAAAACATTGGGGTATGAGATTGTGGCCTTCGGTAAGGTGGCCCATGGGAAGAAGCAAATCGAGCAGTGCAGTTTTGACGTGGTGAAAAGCAATAGCAGTTGCCGGGTCCTGAAAAAAGAGGTCACGGCCTACCTGCAACAGAGAAAATCGGACAAGCCCTTGTGTCTTTTTGTGGGCACGGGTAATCCGCATGTGCCTTGGCCCCAGGAAACCCGTTTTAAACCGAATGAGGTGATCCTGCCACCCACCCATGTGGATACCCCCGAAACGCGTGAAAATCGGGCCATGTATTACGAGGAGATCGCGGAATTGGATGAGTTGTTGGGCGACCTGCGTCAATTGAGTCAGGAATACCTCGGCCCCAATACCTTGTTTGTCTACACCAGCGACCACGGCGCCCAATGGCCCTTTGGCAAGTGGAATCTCTACGACGCCGGTATCCGTACCCCGTTTATCGCAGCCTGGCCTGGTGTGATTAAACCCGCATCGAAAACGGATGCCATGATCAGTTGGATCGATCTGTTGCCCACCCTGATCGACATTGCCGGGGGCGAGAGGCCCAAGGACATTGACGGGCGCTCCTTTGCCGCGGTCCTGAAGGGTAAAAAAGCGAAGCATTGCCGCCGGATCTTCACCACGCACAGTGGGGACGGGGACAAGAATATCTATCCCATCCGTGCTGTACGCACCATGGAATGGAAGTACATTCTCAATCTGCATCCGGAGTTTGCACACACCAACCATTCGGATCTTATGCTGCGTCCGGGTGCAGGAGCGTACTGGCACTCGTGGGTGCAAAAGGCCGAACACGATCCACACGCCAAAGCCAGAGTGGATCGTTATTACCAGCGTCCGGCAGAGGAGCTATATCGGATCAAGGATGATCCCCATGAACAAAAAAACCTGGCCGATGATGCACAATATACAAACATCAAAGCCAAGCTGCGCAAGGAGCTGGAACAGTGGATGACGCAGCAGGGGGATCAAAAGAAAGTTTTCAATACCCCTCGTCGATTGGACCAGCCGGAAACCTGGAAACCAGGGTTGCTGAAGAAATAAGAAAGTAATTGCGTTGCCCAGTACTGTCAAAGTACTCCTGAACGGTTACAAATGATTTTAATGTGATGAGTTACTACAAACACAAGAAATCGAAAGGAGATTAGGATATGGTTTGCAGTAGACGTGAGTTTCTGAAACGAGCAGGTGCAGGTGCACTTGCGGGGGCGGTAGTTCTGCATGGAGTTGGATGGAGTGCGGGATCCCTATTAGCCGGTACAAGGCCGAATATCATTCTGATCATGACCGATGACCAGGGTAAGGGCGACTTGAGCTGCTTGGGAAACCCGGTACTCAAGACGCCGAATCTGGATCGTCTGCACCGCCTCAGTACGCGGTTCACCGACTTCCACGTCAGCCCAACATGCTCACCGACGCGTTCAGCAATTATGAGCGGTCGTCACGAGTTCAAGAACGGAGTGACCCACACCATCCTCGAAAGAGAGCGTATGGCTCTGAGCACGACGACCATTGCGCAAGTGCTTCAAAAGGCTGGGTATTCGATGGGTATTTTCGGCAAATGGCATCTTGGTGATGAGGAACCTTATCAACCCCACAATCGCGGATTTGACGAGGTATTCATTCACGGCGCGGGTGGCATAGGGCAGGCGTACGACTGCAGTTGTGCCGACGCACCGCCCAACCAGGAAAACCGTTACTTTGACAACGTCATTCGCCACAACGGCAAATTCGTGAAAACGAAAGGCTTTTGCACCGATGTATTCTTTCAGGCGGCATTGGGCTGGATCAAAAAACGCAAGGACACGGGACAACCCTTCTTTGCCTACATCACTCCCAACGCGCCCCACGGCCCAATGATAGCGCCGGAAAAGTACAAAAGGCCGTTTCTGGAGGCAGGATACGACGAGAATACCGCCGGCCGGTACGGTATGATTGTCAACATCGACGACAACATAGGCGTGCTCATGCAAAAGATGGATGATTGGAGGCTACATAGAAACACCCTGCTCATCTTTATGACCGACAATGGGCAGGCGGGCCGAAGCGGCCAACTAAACGGCAAACAGGTCCAACTGTACACGGCGGGACTCAAAAGCGGAAAAGGATCTTCGAGCGAAGGAGGGACGCGCGTGCCATCCTTCTGGCGCTGGAAGGGCGTGCTATCCGAGGGACGGGATATCGACAAGCTGACTGCGCACATCGACATGTTCCCGACCTTCGCTGCACTGGCTGGTGCGAAGATCCCGGACAACATCCAGAAAATGGATGGGCGCAGTCTGCTGCCTCTGCTCGCAAATCCGAAAGCAGAATGGAACGATCGCTTCCTGTTCGTACACAGGGGACGATGGAAAAAGGGCGCCGATCCGGATGATTTTAAATACGCATCCTGCGCCGTTCGCAACGAGCGATTTCGGATAGTGAATAACAAGGAATTATACGACATCGAGGCTGACCCCGGTGAAACGACCAACGTCATCGACCAGCATCCGGAGATTGTGGCTAAAATGCGCGCCGCCTACGATACCTGGTGGGCCGAGACGCGCCTACTGATGGTAAACGAAAACGTCCCGCTCGCGCCCGAGCGTCCTTTCTGGGTGCTCTATGAAAAACAGTTGAATGTTGAAGGCATTCCAAAGTGGGAGGCACCGGAGTTGTAATAGTACAGGTCAAGGTGAATACGAACCTTTCGTGGCTGCCCCAAAAAAAAAGATTAAATTAACCTATTTTCAGAAAGGAACACAGTAATGAAAAAGCACAGAAGTTTGAATCTGGTTCTAACCGTTTTGGTGGTATTATGTGGAATTTATTTTACAGCGCCGCTGGCCTATGCGTTCGATCGGAGGGCTAAAGAGCAGGCCATCCAGAAGGTGCTCGATAAGATGGAAAGTGGCGTCGAGCAAGGGCACTACAAAGCGGACTGGGAGTCGCTGAAGCAGCACGACGAAGCGCCGCAGTGGTTCCGCGATGCCAAGTTCGGCATCTACTGGCACTGGGGTGTCTATAGTGTGCCGGCCTACGGCAATGAGTGGTATCCCAAGTGGATGCACACAAAGCAAGGCCGACGCAGCTACTACAAGCATCACGTCGAGACCTACGGCGAACCGAATGAGTTCGGCTATCACGACTTCGTGCCGATGTTTAAGGCCGAGCATTTCGACGCCGACGAATGGGCCGAGCTGTTCGAGAAGGCCGGCGCCCAGTACGCCGGACCCGTCTGCGAGCACCACGATGGCTACTCGATGTGGGACAGCGAGCTGACGCCCTGGAACGCAGCGGATACCGGCCCAAAGCGCGACATCACCGGCGAACTGGAAAAGGCTATCCGCAAGCGCGGCATGAGGTTCGTCACAACCTTCCACCACGAACGCACTCGGAGCTGGTATCCCCGCGAGGATGGCTGGCCGACGACGAGCGATGACCCCAAGCTCCAGATGCTCTATATGAATATCCCGGAAGAGCTTTTCTACAAGATATTCCAGTCCAAGCTCGGCGAGGTAATCGACAAATACCAGCCCGACCTGATCTGGTTTGACGGTCGGCTGGAGGAAATCGCCGAACCGTACCACCTGAAATTTCTCGCCTACTACTTCAACCAGGCCAAGCAATGGGGCCGGGATGTGGTGGTCACAACCAAGGGACACGATTATCCGCCCGAGATCGCCGTGCAGGACTTCGAGAAGGGCCGGGCTAACGAGCTTACAGAGTACGTCTGGCTCACCGATGACACAATCAGCATGGGAAGCTGGTGCTACACGGATACCCTGGAGATCAAGTCAACCAGTCGGGTCCTGCATGATTTCATTGATATCGTTAGCAAAAACGGGTGTTTGCTGCTGAATATTTCGCCCAAGGCCGATGGTACCATTCCAGAGAATCAGCGCCAGGTACTTCTGGGCATGGGCCAGTGGCTGAAGGTCAACGGTGAGGCCATCTACAACACGCGTCCGTGGTTGGTCTTTGGCGAAGGGCCGACGCTCCTAAAAAAAGGTGGTGGATTTGTTGGCCATCTTGTATACACGCCGCAGGATATCCGCTACACCCAGTCCAAGGATGGCAAGACACTCTACGCCATCGCCCTCGGCTGGCCGGAGAGCACCCAATTGACGTTGAAGTCGGTCAAAATCAGGAAAGCAGGGGTCGGCAAGGTTGAGCTTCTGGGACACGACCAGCCGCTGAAGTTCAATGTCAATGCGAAAAAGCAATTGGTCATCGACGTACCTGCACTCAATGAGAGCCAGCGACCCTGCAAACATGCCTATGTCTTCAAGCTTACCGGTTTCAAGACCTCGCTGAACCCTTTGGTTGGTACCGAGCAAACTGGCCGTGGAGGTTAACGGCCGGTTGCTCGAGGACCATGTGCCTGCTACCGGCACAATGGCAAAGAACTCTACGAGGCGTATGAAAAGTGGTGGGCCGATATTTCAGAGCGTTTCTATCGACTCCCTTTTTTCTCTGCCGTCAGACAATATGAAAAAACAAGCGGGGCCTATCCCAAATTAAGCGAAAAATTCAAAGCTAAAAATAT
>CAYNKI010000171.1:0-8149 GCA_964397675.1 uncultured Pirellulales bacterium | reverse complement strand
CCAATATGAAGAGATAGACCCCACAATAGTTTTCAATATAGCTAAGAACCAAATTAAAGCTTTTAGACAATTCCGAGACGAGATTGACCAGGCATGAAATTCGATGTAGACAGATTGGCTAATTTGCTCAAAAAGCAGTGTCCACAGATTTGCTTCGCTTTGTTGCACGGCTCTGCGAAAGATGGTCAAGTAAAACAAGCTGGTGACATCGATTTGGCTTTGTTTATTAAAGGTAAGCCTACGTTGGAACTCTATGAAAAAGTCTCTAAGTGCGTTGAAGCAGTAGCTCCCAGCGCCCAGTGCGATACTGGGATATTAAATAATACTGAACCCATATATCGCTTTGAAGCGCTGAATGGTAAGCTGCTATTTTGTAGAAACCAGGAACAGTACCTGCATTTTTTCTCACTTACTTGCCGCGAGTATGAAAGCCAGGTTGCCGATTACCAACGTCAGCAACACTACCGTCTAATGAATGCCTGAATCTGATCTGAACAGTACTATGGCCGGGTGGCAGCCTCAAAGCCGCTTGTCTCGGCGAAGGCCAAGCCGTAGCCAGGGAAGGCTTTGGGGATGGAGGATGTGGCAAAAGCCATCCCCAAGCTGCGCTTGAGGCTGCCACCCTTCGCATCAAGTGTCTGCCTGCGGCGGAACAATCTATCAAATCAAAATTGACAGACTATTAGATAAAAAAGAATTGTGAAAAAATACTGCAAATGTATTATTGATATTTTTGTGTCACTGGTCATGGTAGCAATACTGCTGCCGGTTTTTGCTATTATAGCTCTGGCCATTAGACTAACCAGCAAGGGGCCGGCAATATTCAAACAAGAACGGGCAGGTAAAAACGGCCAACCATTCACCTTCTATAAATTCCGAACGATGAAGCTTAATGCTGACCCGTTTGGGCCAAGCCCTAAATCCGGTGATGACCCAAGACTGACGAGAATTGGAAAATTCCTGCGGGAATACTCGTTGGACGAACTTCCACAATTATTTAACGTATTAAAAGGAGATATGAGTATTATTGGACCTCGGCCGCTCTATGTTTCGCAGATGGCAGAATGGGACAAGCGGCAGAAAAAAAGGCTGCTGGCAAAGCCTGGTCTTACCGGACTTGCACAAATCTCAGGACGGGGGCAGCTTACTCGCGAAGAAAAATTGCAACTTGACGTTAAGTATGTAGAATCTGCCTCGTTTTTTACCGATATAAAGATAGTCATAGCAACGATTAGACACGTATTAGGGCGAAAAGACATCTACGAGAGAAGGTACTCCAAAGCCGAATACACCAGAGCAGAACGTAAATAAAAAGCAATCCGCCGCAGGCGGTATAAACTTGGCCCCGCGATTATGGGGATTGGATGAATGAGTCTTATGGAAATTAAAACAAGTGCTATATACAAATACCTGACAAGAATAGAGCAGTTAGAACAGTTAAGCGAGCAAGAGAAAGCTGAGCTGAAGAAAGTCACCGAGAGGTTCGCCTTTCGCTGCAGCGATTACTATTTGTCACTGATTGACTGGAACGACCCTAACGATCCAATACGCAGAATTATAATCCCTCAGCTTGAGGAACTCCACGAGTGGGGTCGGCTCGATCCTTCCGATGAGAAAACCTATACGGTTATTCCAGGGCTTGAGCATAAATACAATTCTACAGCACTTCTCTTGATTAGCAATGTTTGCGATGGTATATGCCGGTACTGCTTCCGAAAGCGGGTCTTCATAAAGCCCCAACAAGAATACTTGAGAGACCTGCCAGCAGCTCTGCAGTACATAAGAGACCACCATGAGATAACCAATGTCCTGCTGACTGGAGGCGACCCATTAGTCCTTAAACCTTCACATCTTGAGAACCTTATCCGACAACTAAGAGAAATTGAACATGTGCAGATAATACGGATCGGGACAAAGATACCCGCGTTCAATCCACACCGAGTTATTGAACAGCCCGATTTGCTACAGATGATAGAAAAATACAGCACCGACCAGAAAAGAATATATATGATGACCCATTTTATCCATCCAAGAGAGTTGACAGAGTTGTCAATCAAAGCGGTTGGGTTGTTACAGAGAGCCGGCGCGATCCTGGCCAATCAGGCCCCACTTATACGAGGCGTTAATGACAGGCCTGAAGTTCTGGCGGAGCTGCTTGCAAAGCTGTCCTTTATTGGCGTGGTACCATACTATATCTTCCAGTGCCGCCCGGCTTTAGGGAACAAATCTTATACGGTGCCGATCGAAGAAGGTTATCAGATATTAGAGCAGGCCAAAGCATTAGTATCAGGTCTGGCAAAACGCGTTAGGCTGGTAATGTCACACTCAAGCGGTAAAATAGAAATTATCGGCAAAACACAGCAGCAAGTCTATTTCAAGTATCATCGAGCAGCGGACGATGCAGATAGCGGACGGTTTCTGGCTTTCAGGTGCAATCCCGATGCATACTGGTTCGATGATTATGACGAAGTACTCCGTGACTATCCGATCGAGCTGCCCTACAGGTCATACGGGCCTGAGTAAAACTGCAGCTTCTGGTTCAATGACAATTCCTCATATCATGTGCCACAGAGCAGTAGTTATCCTTCTGGTTTTATTGCACTGCGCCAAGGGATTAGCATTAGCGCCTGACGAGATTTTGGTAATAGCAAATGGTGACAGCGCAGTATCTATGCGAATAGCTCGATACTACTGCCAGAAACGGCAGGTGCCGACGAAAAATATTCTTACTGTGTCTTTAGGAACCGAGCTAAGAGACACAATCAGTAGAAACGATTATGAGAAATGTCTTTCAGGGCCAATCCGGAACAAATTGTTTGACCTTGAATTTGCCGGTAAAATCAGGTGCTTTCTAACCACTTATGGCGTGCCGTACAAGGTGGGGCCACGTGGGACGTTAAAAGACTTAGAAAGCAGACTAAGACAATTAAAAGAATTAGCCAAGCAAGAGAAAAATGCGATTGAACAATTCCAACAGAAGGGCTTAGCCGGATCGGTTGAACACGACCAAAGAAGACATAGACTGACTCAGCTACAATTGGAAATAGATTATATCAGCGGAAAAGAAACAGCAGCATCGGTGGATAGCGAATTATCAATGGTGCTTTTCGGTGCCTATGAGCTGTATCGATGGCAACCAAATATGCTCAGAAATACTATACCGTACGGGGATTTCAGAACACTTATGGTTTGTCGGCTGGATGGTCCGGACTATAGAACGGTTAAAGGACTGGTTGATAAGGCAATTGCCGCAGAGAAAGCAGGATTAAAAGGTATCGCATACATCGATTCACGAGGCCTTGTCAAAAACGACTTGCCCGGCCACATTGACCAATCTCTGCGCGACTTGGCGATGCTTACAAGATTGCGAACAGAAATACTTGTTAAAGAAGAGACAACAGAAAAACTTTTTGCACTGGGAGCATGTCCCCAGACAGCAATCTATTGCGGTTGGTACAGTTTGAAAAATTATGTCGATGCTTTTGATTTCGTTGATGGCGCAATCGGCTACCATATCTCCAGCTTCGAGGCTGTAGATCTCCACGATCCAAACAGCAGCCAGTGGTGTCCAGCTATGCTAAAAGACGGCATAACCGCAACGCTGGGTGCTGTGGCAGAGCCATATCTCCATACATTTCCGGAGCCCAAATTATTTTTCCTGGAGCTGTTCAACGGCAGGTCTCTTCTCGAAGCCTTCTACCGTACAAAGCCATTTAATTCATGGCAATTAGTTTTGATAGGCGACCCGCTGTATAAACCCTTCAAGACAATTCAAAAAGCAAAAAGTAAAGATCAAAATTGAGGAGTTCCTTAATTTTGCATTTTGATTTTTGATATTTGATTTTTACAGAGACGAGACACGAAAATGATGCCTACGACAGCTATAATTCCTATAGCAGAGATGATTACATCTGTTATGGCGATACTTCTGCCGAGAATCAATGAGCCTAAGCTCACGGCCAAAAGAAGACCCATCGGCAGGATTAATGCTGCTATCAGCCATTTCAGCTTTGGGGCCTTAAGTGACATGGAATAATGTAAATATCGAATCCACAGTAGTGTGAATAACGCATAGGCAAATAAATGAAACGCTGCGTTTGTTCTGGGCAGCAAGTCAGCCAGACTTAATCGCGTAATATTGGTCAAGCCAAAGATAGTAACGCCTGTCACCAAAAGAGAGCAGGGCCAGAAAGTAAATATCGATAGCATAATTAAGCTTGTTAGCGTACCTGCTAAGTCTGCGAAAAAATCCCCAATATCACAGCTTCGTCCCGTCACAAAGCCCTGGAGGACTTCGTCAATAACCCCGTACCAAACTATTACCAAAAGTACCCACCAAACAGTAGCTTTGTGCCAGTTTACTTTCTTATATGGATTGATTGCAGACCAGAGCAGAAAAGATAGAATCACATAGGCCAGAAAGTGAAGACCTTTATCGGACACATCAGCCTTGCGAACCAATTGTGGGATAGGAATATGCGCAAGGATAAAAAGAGTAGGCCAATAAAATGCCAACGAGATTATGATTAGCTTTTGTTGACGCGATAAAGCCATCAAAACCGACTTCAGTAAAAATCCCGCAATAAACCCGTCTTGAGCAGGGTCGAAGGATTGCGGGGCTAAATATTTATCCGCCTGCAGCAGATTTAATCTTCAGTTTCATCGCAGGCTCGTTGGACAAAGTGTATAGACTTATATACTAAAAATAAAGTTTAATCTGCAAAATCCGAAGTCAATAAGTGTTATAATATAAATATACTGTAAATTATCATTTCAAACACTGTTAGGAGGACGAAAAAGATGAAACGTCTGATAAGCACTGGACCAGCAGTTTTGCGAGCCTCGTTGCAGACTCGACCGAAAAGAGTCTCTAATCGGCTGCGATGCCCCGATGTACTTCGGGGGGTGGCCATGGCAATATTCTTAGTTGTTTTTGTAGCTGTTAGCCCTGGACAGCGTAGGTCTCGGGGTGCGCTTCTTCGAATTGTTCAGCTTCCCGAACCGAAGTTGACGAGCTCTACCAGTTTCGAGGACGCATTGGTGAAGCGACAGATTGTGCCGAGCTTTACTGGCCAGCCGCTTAAATTTGAACAGATTGGCCAGTTGGCCTGGGCCGGCCAGGGTTCAGCCGAACGGCCCTTGCAGCCAGGGGCACTACCGCAAAGCCTGCCCCAGTTGGGCCGAACACGACAATTGCCAGAGGAATTGTATCCAATAAATCTATATTTTGCAATGCCAGACGGGATTTATGTTTACAATCCAAACGAGCACAGTCTGAGACAAACTTCAACTCAAGATGTGCGTGGTGCCCTGGCGACAGCCTCTATAAATCCCGATGCAGTGGCTACAGCCGGCTGTGATATTATTATAACAGGCTCTGTGAGGCGTTCTACCGGACGGTCCAGCATCAAAGCCCGAGGACTCATGCTAATACAGGCAGGACAAATCGCTCAAAATATCCAGCTACAGACTGTCACTTTAGAGCTGGCCTTTATGCCTGTGGGCGATTTCGATACTCGAAATGTCAGCAAGATTTGTAATATTACGAGAACTCTTGAACCGCTTTACATGATTTGCGTTGGTTATCCCGCTATACAAACGCCAGCCACGACAGGCCAAACGCAAGTCAACACTCTTGCACAAGAGAAAGAAAGAACAGAACCCAAAACAGCAGTCTTAATTATCGGTGGAGAAAATTTTCACGATATGGAGCTTTTTGAAACCATGCGTGCTCTTGGCTCAGCGAATATCCAGACCGTTATTGCCAGTAGCCGAACAGGAGTTATAAGGGGTATGCTGGGAGGTGTAGCCGAGGCAAGAATTCTTCTAAACCAATTGAGAGCCGACGATTATGATGCGATAGTCTTTATCGGCGGAACGGGAGCAAGGGAATATTTCAACAATCCGGTCGCCTTAGATATCGCCCGTACGGCAGCGGCCAGGGGAAAAGTTCTTGCTGCGATTTCTATCGCTCCGACAATTTTAGCGGGCGCTGGAGTGCTGCGTGGTGTTAGAGCCACCAGTTTTCCTTCCGAACAAGCCGTGCTTCAACAAGCCGGTGCTACATATACCAATGCTCCCGTCGAACGAGACCAACAGATAATAACCGCCACCGGACCAATAGCTGTAGCTCAATTCGCCGGTGCTATTACTGAGGCCCTATCCGGCAGGTAAGCGATACACGAGGGACGAATCAATCATCATCCATCGTCCATGGAGGTACTATAACGATTTGTGATCGGCAATCGCCGGTCTTTGCCAAAGGCTTTTGGCGTAATTCTTACCCCCGGCGGGCATAGCCTTCTTTTGTATTCATTTCGATCGACCATCCGGATAACGCGATGGACCACATCTTTTGATAAACCCATTTCAATAAGCTGCTGTGCCGATTTATCCTGCTCGACATAGCCTTTGAGAATTTTGTCAAGTAAATCGTAATCGGGCAGCGAGTCGGTGTCTTTTTGTCCGGGCCGCAGCTCGGCACTGGGTGGCCGCGTCATTACATCAGCAGGTATAATTTGCCGTCCTGATATTTCATTTATATGCTCCGCTAATTTATAGACCATCGTCTTAGGGACATCTTTTATCACGGCAAAGCCGCCAGCCGTATCGCCGTAAAGGGTTGCGTAGCCAACCGAAGTTTCGCTTTTGTTGCCGGTCGTCAACACCAGCGAGCCAAACTGATTACTAAGTGACATCAAGATGCAACCGCGAATTCTGGCCTGCAAATTCTCGTAGGCAATGCCTTTGTTGTCCCAGCCTGGAGATGTTTTTAACGCCTCATGAAATTCGCCGAGTATTGGCTCAATCGTAATGGTTAAAAGCTCGACATTCAGATTTTTAGCCAGCCTCTGCGCATCTTTTATTGTCTCCGGACTGTTGAACTTCGATGGCATTGTAACACAAGTGACATTTTCAGCACCTAAAGCAGCAACAGCAATCGCAACGGTGACCGAGGAATCTATGCCTCCACTAAGGCCAAGTAAGATTTTTTCAAAACCGTTCTTCAACGCATAGTCTCTGGCGCCAAGTACGAGTGCCTGATAAACTTCGTCTATAATTTCAGCAGGCTGTGGTGCTGGCGACCGCATAGCTTTAACCTTCACAGCCCCACCACCGGTAGCAATAACGTCTGCAATCAACAAGTCTTCGTCAAAGGCTTTGGCTTTGGTAATTACCTTGCCTGTCGAATCGGCAAACATGCTTCGGCCGTCAAAGACAAGCTCATCTTGACCGCCCACAAGATTGCAATACGCAACGGCGCAATTAAATTCTTTTGCACACTCGCCAACCAATTCTTCTCTTTTCTCAATCTTGCCCAGGTGAAAGGGTGAAGCAGAGATATTAAGTACCATTTGGATTTGTCCAACATCCCGGAGGAAATTGCTGAGCCATTCGATATCCCAGATATCAAAACAAATCGTAAGCGCGATATTAAGTCCCTTTACATTGACTACTACCGGCTCAGTACCAGGCTGGAAATACCTCGGCTCATCAAATACGCTGAAGCTGGGCAGCATGCCCTTTTGATAAATTTTGGCTACTCGGCCATTTTGCAATACGGCAGCCGAGTTGTAAGTTTTATCTTGATGACTTCCTGCAAAGCCAACAACTATGGTTTTGTCGGGGCAATCGATGGCAAGTTTCTCGACCGCCAGGCGATTGTCTTCTAAGAAACGCTTCTTGTACAGCAAATCTTCCGGCGGATAGCCGCAAATAGCCAGTTCCGGAAAGGCTAATAAATCCACATCGGCCCGAAGTGACTGGGCATATATGTTGCGCATCTTCTCGGCATTACCAGCCAAATCACCCACCGTAGCGTCAAATTGTCCTAATCCTACCCGCATAGAAAACTAAAAATTAAAAAACAAAAAGTCAAAACTTTTGAATTTTTAGATTCACGTTTTTAATTTCTATGAGATTAGTCCGCAGCGTATTCCTGTCAAGACTTTTTTACACCTGCATAAACTCGGGTGCGTGTCAAGTTTATAGATAAATTTTTCAGGCATCTCAAGTGATAATTTACATCGTTAGCCACTTTTAGCCCCCAGCCCTGTCCTGGGGGTGATTGGCTTTGTTTGGGTTTGTTTTGAATAACGTTCGTTGTTGATTGTTCGTTGTTCGTTGTCATAATCCTTTATTGTTGCTA
>CAYNKI010000170.1:0-8179 GCA_964397675.1 uncultured Pirellulales bacterium | reverse complement strand
GTGACCGGCTCGCGGCCAGCCGGTGAGTACGAGCCAGCCGGTACGTGGGGCAGCTATGGAATCAACCACTGGGTCTATTTGCCCGGGCAAGACCCGCTTTACAACCAGGCCGCCAAATATTACTGGAGAACAGTCAATGTCAGAGGGGGCAATAACATTCCGCTGTTCCTGGACTGCTGGTTCTGGTGTGGCGGGCCGGAGAATGATGATACGCCCCCCAGCTATGACGGCGAACGGTTCGACGGTCATATAGAATCCATGAACCGGTTTTGCATCAACCGCCACCAACAAGCCATAAACGGCATCTTTTTGGACTACTCGGTTCGGAAGGTTTGGCTGAAAGAATTGTGGCGCGTCAAATGGGCCAAGAACTTTAATATAAATGCTCTTCTTCCCGACTGGGGAACTGAAGCGCCATGGATGAAAGACTTTAAAGGCCATTAGAAAATAGATTTTGGGCAGAGGTAAACATAGAGGGTGTTTGATATCTGGATATCAGATAATCGTTGTCTTGTGCCTGTGGCTGTGGCACTCAATATTCACTGCCACCGGCAGTGATGCTATATGGCATGGAGCGGTCTCCACCAAAACCGCCAAGGCGGTAGTATCACCACCAAGCCCTTGCGGCCCTAAGCCGAGGGCGTTAATCTCAGAAAGCAAATCTACCTCGAGCTTGGCATAAAACTCATCGTCGTTTCTCGAAGCCAGATTCCGCAACAGTGCCTTTTTACTTATTAGACAGCTAAGTTCGAAATCGCCCCCAATACCTATCCCGACAACAAATGGCGGACAGGCATCCGCTCCAGCCGTTCTTACAACATTAACAATCCAATCAATTATTTCTTTTCTTTCTGCTGTGGGCTTGAACATCCGGAACTGACTTTTATTCTCACAACCTCCGCCCTTAGCCATAACGGTCAGCTTTAGCTTCTCGCCTGGGACAATAGTATGGTGGATTATAGCAGGCGTGTTAGAGCCGGTATTCTTGCGTTTATTCAAAGGCTCATCAACAACACTTTTCCGCAAATAGCCTTTTTCGTAGCCGGCTTCAACACCGACATTGATAGCATCGAACAGCGTAGCTTGCATCCGATCAACAGGAGGCTTCACAACAGCTTCAGCACCTTGCTCTGCAAAAACTACAGCCAGGCCAGTGTCCTGACACAACGGTATTCTCTTCTGGTCTGCTATGCGAGCATTTTCGATAAGCTGATTTAGTATTTTTGCCGCACCTGGGTTGGATTCCTTTTGTGCCGCTTCTTTAAGAGCTGCTAAAACATCACCAGGCAGTTCATAATTAGCTGCTATACAAAGTGATTTGACTGTCCCAGCGATCTTTTCAAACTCAACATATCGCATACCAAGAAAGTGCCTAAAGTTTGAAGTGCCTAAAATTGTTGTCATTGCGAGCGAAGCGAAGCAATCTCAAACCTGAGCAAAGGAGATTGCCACGTCGCTGCGCTCCTCGCAATGACACTCCGTGTCACTTTAGCTCGCTTTAGGCACTTTAGTTCACATTAACCTCGAAAGTTTTATATGTTGTATTGCCAACAGCATCACTGACCCTAACTGCGAGTATATGCTCACCGGCCTCTATATCCTCAATCACAATTATAAAACTCTCATTGGTAGTATCATAAACTAAGTCATCTGGCATAGCACCTTTCCATTCGGCATTACTGTCAACGGTATAATGCAGCTCGCCGATGGCACTTAGCTCATCGTATACTTGCAGCTTTAGTGTTATAGTTTCGCCGTTTTTCTCGATGGAATGTTTTCTAATAACCGGCCCGGTATTATCAACTATCACAGGGTCACTTATTCGGCTGCCAGTTAATTTAGTTGTTGTGGTATTGCTTCGTTCGTCGCTTGCTATTATCCTGACCTCATATCGGCCGTCTTCAACGGTTTTTCCGTCCCATTCGAAGCTACTTGCTTCGAGCTCATCTTTTAGCTCAATCCAGGTTTCCCTTTCAATCTTTCTAAAATCTATCTTGTAAATTAGCTTATCACCGTTATCGTCTTTGGCTTTATAGCTGATTTTGAACATTCCTGTTTTGCCGGCTGCCTGGATTCGACTAATGCTGACCGATTCGACTTTAGGGGCCAAATTTGGCACGGTGCTCGCAACAGCAACCTCCCTTATAATGGGAGTTTTATCACCTTCTTCGCTTTGCAATAGAAGTTTATATTGACAGAGCCTGCCGAGTGGACAACGTAATTGTATCGGCTCTGTTATCTCCGCCGGTTCGGTCCAGTCCGAAAAAGTCGGGTCGTTTACATCTTTAACGTTGCCGCTACGAGAAGCAACCAAAACCTTGCACTCTTGCGGAATATCAGCTTCGATTTGCAGCTTACCCCACTTCGCGGGTTGGCCAGCATCAATAAGGTCAGATGTGTAAGTGCCCTCGGATGCAAAAACCTTGCTTAACTTTACCAATTTTGCGGGATTAGCTGTTCCAAAATACACAACGTCGGCGGACACTACTACCGCTGTTATTTGTGATGCCTGCTCATCCTCGTAAATAATTGTTTCCTGCTCTGAGACCGGGTCGACGATGAAAAGCTGGGCATCGTTTCCGGTCCCGACCAATAGTTGTTTATCTTGTTCCGCCAGGCAGAAGAAAACCGTGGTTTCGCTGAAAATATCGGTCACGAAACCATCTTTGTTTATCTTGTATATGTGGCTTGCTTTAGCCGGCTTGGCAGGTGGACGAGGCGGAGCCTTTCTCTCAGCCGATTTATCATCGCCTGCTTTTTTTGTATTTGCGATTTGCAGCTTACGCCCGCCTTCGCCGGCGCTTTCAGATTTTTGCGACGACATTTCTGGCCGACCGGCCATTGGTAATTGTGCTGCAAACTTTGTTTCGGATTGAACAATCTTAGCCGACGTCGCTGCTGCATACAAATCCTTATCCTCGGCTGACCAAGTCCCTGTAGACAACAGTGCTGTAATCTCCGGTTGATCGCTATCATATAAAACTGTAGCCGTTTTATTATTCGGGTTTATCTTATACACCAATCCTCGGTCGTCACTTCCTGCATAAATAAAGCCGTCTTGTGCAACAGCCAGTGAAAGTATGTTCTTATCAAGGCTATCGTAAACAAGCTGTGCCTTTTTACCAAGCGAGTCAAGCTGATAAACCTTACCTTTCGGTCCTGTTCCTAAATAAATATTCCCTGCATCATCAGTAGCTATCGCGAAGATATACTTAGCGTCGTTCGGCTCAAAAATGGTTTCCATCTTGCCTGCTTCGAGCCGGCACAGCTTGCATTTTTCACCGCTTATACCAGCTAAGAGTCTGCCGGCCACATCAGTTGCCATTGCAAAAATATGTTCGTTGGCTAAATGTTGCTCAGCATCGACCGCATTCGCATCTACTTTTACCGCTGAGTTCGCAGAGCCCTCAGAGTTTTTATTTTTAATTCCTTTCTCTGCGTTCTCGGCGTCCTCTGCGTTTAATCTTTTTTCCTCCAGTGGGTAAATTTTTGTCAATTTGCCAAGGCTGTATTTATAAATACCCCCATTAGGGCTGGTGCCTATATAAACCGTGCCCCCGCTTACAACAATACTGTTTAATGACCAGACATCCTCGAATTCCTCAACCAGCACTTCCGCTGCGCGGCCGAGCTGGATAGTCCCCCGGGAGCCAATAACAACATCCTTTGTCTGTCCCTTTAGTAAATCAGCGCTGGTTGCTTGACGCGTAATCTTACTGCTAACCGCCCAGCCCTTACAAACGAAAGTCATCAGTAGTGTACAGCTAATAAGTGCGCAAGTTGCGAATGTCGTAGTGTCCTTTTTTAGACTAAATTTATCTCTCATAGCAACTCTCCGAATAACAAAAGCAAAGATTAAAAATCAAATATAAAAAATACATTGCAAAATGCAAAAAGAACAATTGGCACTGGTCATTGGTAACCATTTTACCAATTACCATTTTTAAATTTTGATTTGTCATTTTGATTTTTACATTTTCATTTTTGATTTCTTTTTGCCGTTACTTTTCTACCGTTATACGCATAACTTTCTTGTCAGCTACCACCGTGCCCGTTCCCACACTTTTTTCGAGCCAATGTGGATACAACTGAGTTTTTAGCGTCCTTTTGTCATTCTGCAAGACCATCGCTTTTGTTGCCGGTAAATCGGGAAGCTCTGCCCTTTCTAATGCAACACCGCTGGGCGGCAAAACTAAAAGACAATATAGCTTATCACGCTTGACTCCCAGAACATCATTCAACGCCTTAATCAAGCTCGACACATTTTGTGCAATAAATCTGTATGGGACGGCTTTGCGAAGAAATTGCTCATATTCGTATGAGCCGGATAAAATCAATTGATATTTTCCAGGGCTGGTTTGCTCAGGTATTTTCAAACGGAGCTGGTATTCTTTCTTTTCCGCCAAGAAAGATTCCACCACCACTCCGATTTTGATTTCCTGGCCAGCTTTGACTTCTGAGTCGGACAAATCGACCGACCATATATGTGAGACGATATTTTTTGGTGCGATGCTAATATCAAAATCGATCGCTTTTATATCAATCTGTTTGAATGGATTATTCATCAGCAGCGCAATTGAGCCGACACTTTCAACTGCCGCCTCAGCTACACCCAGCTCGGTAGAAACATTATTAAAGCTAATCGTTTCGCCGTCCTCTATGCCGATAGCCACCTTGTATTCAATCATGTGGTCTGGCGGAAAATCGCCAAGTTGAAACGCTGCTCCATACATAGCTGCGCGAAGCAGCCCTGGAGTAAGCAACCGATTATATGCGACCTGGCAGTTATATATCCGTGTCTCGGTGTCATTATAACGGTCTACTCTTATCGTCAACGATATCATCTTCGGCTTTACACCGATTTGTCCGAACACTGCTGTTGATTCATCCGTTGTCAAGGCACCAACGATTTCAAGCGGGCTACCGAGTTTAAAGGAACGAGAAAGGTTCGATACCACAGTATGCACTTGTCCTGTAGCCATGGGCAAATTTATAGACCCGTAACCAAGAAAGCTATGCCCAAAACCATAGACTTTATCACCTCTAACCTCGGTTACTGTCCCAAGCACGGCCATTGTTATATCACCCGCTACTAACGGCACTGTAAGAACCGCCCCAGGGACTAATTGCACCTGCTCAGCTCTGTTGACATCCACACTACCGCCGATGCCAGAAACAGCCATAAGTCCGAAAGGCTCAACCAAAACATCTAATTGTTCACAAGCCTCAGCCGGCAAACCAGAAACAATCAATGGACAAGGCAGCCGCTTGAAGCTGGATGCTCCGCCATAAGGCGTCCTGCTGAGATGCCGGATACTCGATCGAGTATCGAATAATTGCCTGTCAATTTCAGCAAAATCAATCGGCTTGGAAAAATCAAATGCATATCTCGTATCTTGTATCTCGTATCCTTCACTTAGTTCGAGGACAGGTCTCGTATCTCGTGCCTGGCCGACTCTGAGCATCTCCTCGATGGGCGTGACGCCGTAAAGTGGGTCCTTGCTGAAATACCAAGCAAAAGCTATCGCCCCTGCTAACCGACCGTCAATATAAACCGGCGAGCCACTGCACCCGCCCACAGGACCGGTATGTATAAAACGTTCATCCGTACCCTGAACCAGAATTGCATCTCTACCCGGCTCTATATTACGTACTACGCTTATAACATCCAAATCAAACTTTTCAATTTCGGTGCCTTTATAACAAGTAAGGCAATACGCCTCCATTCCGGGCTGAATCTCATCAATACTGATATATTTTGCTGGGTCCCAAATGCCTTTCAACTGGCTGCCGGCAGGCAAGGTTTCGTTTTGGCTACCGGCCTTGTCCAACTGCTCACCTGCTATACAGAGAGAACCAGCTAAAAGCAAAGAAAAATAAAAAGAAAGTAAAAAGTAAAAAGTTTTTTCTTTTGCATTTATTTTGAACATTTATACCCTTTCAATCGGTTGTTAACCAAAATTTTAATTGTAAGTCGTCATCATTGCAAGATAAAAGAGATTTCGCTATAATATTAGTTTAAATCGGGACTGGCAATAACCAAAATAGTGACTGGAGAAAGAAATGAAATGAAATCTGACCATCGTCACGAACTAAAAACTAACGAATTGGCCGAGTGGTTAAGCAACTTCCCACAATGGGCTAAGGAGAATCGCACAACGATTATTGCCGTATTAGCAGCGATTGTTGTGATTGGGGCCGTATATATCTGGAGAATACGTGTTAAGAACGTAGCGATTCGAACACAGATCGAATTTACAGGCCTTATCAGCCAGCTTCTGGGCAGTAAAATGCAAATCCTTAGTGCCCAAGCCCAGGGAAAGGACCTTTCATACATACTCGTCCAGCGTGGTGGGCCCGCCGACAAGCTCAAGAATTTTGCGCAAAATACAAATAATGACCAGATGGCTGCTTTAGCACTTATTAAACAGGCAGAAACCCTGAGGACGGAATTGCATTGCCGTCCGGGGACTATAAGCAAACAAGATTTAACAGAGCAGGTAAATCGAGCAAAGACCAGTTACACCGAAGCGCTGGAAAAAGCTTTATCTAATCCATCGCTAATGGCGGCTGCTCAATTTGGCCTGGGACTTTGCGAAGAGGAACTAAGCAACTTTGAAGAGGCACAACAAATATATCTCGAAATCGCCACAAACCCAGATTTCGAAGGTGCCGTAGCTAAAACTGCGGCAGAACAACGCCTGCAGACAATAGCTGATTACAAGACAACGGTTTGCTTTAAACCGTCTGCAAAACCTGAACCTGTTGCTATTGAAAAACCGCCAATCGAGATAAAATTTGCTGATACTAATCTGCCCATTGATACCAACCTGGCACCGAAACCATTAAATATTACTCCTGCGGTTCCCGATATAAATTTGACAGTCACAGCGCCAAACGATATCTCGAAGGTCCCTGAAAGCAATGTGCCCATCGAATGATGTGCAAAGCAAAATAGACTCCGACTCTGACGGACCCAAAGCTAAGGGCCAGCCATTAACTTTGGGCCCATTGACGCTTCATGTAGAACACTCCATCAAAGAGCGCAGGATCGATAAGTATCTCCACGGACGCTTTCAGGATCTCAGCCGACGTTTCATCCAGGATGCGATAAAGGGTGGGTCGGTCAAAGTTAACGGCAAAATCGTCAAACCAAGTTTCAAGCTCAGCATAGGTGATAAAATTGATTTAATCCTCCCTAAGCCACCGAGTAACGACATTCTGCCCGAAAACATTCCGCTTGATATAATCTACGAAGATTCCGATTTAATCGTTCTGAACAAGCAGGCCGACATGATTGTTCACCCCGCACGCGGCAACACTCACGGTACGCTCGTAAATGCACTTTCGTATTATTCAAACGAGCTATCAAGCGGACTCGGTGAGTTTAGACCTGGCATAGTTCACCGGCTGGATAGGGACACCACCGGCGTTATGGTCGTTACGAAAAATGACATCGCGCAGTGGAAAATCGCCAAGCAATTCGAACACCGCCAGGTCAAAAAAAACTATCTGGCCATTGTCCACGGCACTGCCGAGTTGAATGCCGACCGCATAAGCGCGCCGCTGGGTGTCCATCCAAGGGCCAGAGAAAAATATGCCATCAGGCCGAAAATCGGCAAAGAAGCAATCACCTTCTACGAGGCTATTGAATCTTTTCGCGGTTTCTCTTTGCTCAAACTCACACCTAAGACCGGCCGAACTCATCAGATACGGGTTCATCTGTCTTATATAAAGCATCCTATCGTCGCCGACGATATGTATGGCGGAAAGCTCGTCTACGAGTGGCAATTAGCCGATGTCGAACCTGCCGTGCAGGACCCTGTCATCAACAGAGTTGCTCTTCACGCCTCAACGCTCGAATTCAAACACCCAACGACCGGCGAAATAATGAAATTCGAAGCCCCACTTCCCGAGGATATTCAGAACCTGCTCGATATGCTGCGAAAGTACCGAAGTGTCTAACAACTCTCTTAGGTCTGAATTTTTCGCTGCTGGGAATGAAAACCTGTCCTGAGCAAAGCCTGCGGTGAGCGCGGTCGAATCGTTGAAGGATTGGCTTTGTTTGGGTTTGTTTTGAATAACGTTCGTTGTTCGTTGTTCGTTGTCATAATCCTTTATTGTTGCTATGCTTACGTTTATTTTGCCTATTTTAACATTGGCTTTGTTTTGCATAATT
>CAYNKI010000169.1:0-8183 GCA_964397675.1 uncultured Pirellulales bacterium | reverse complement strand
CTACGCAATATTACGAGGTTGAATACGATAGGAAAGCTGTGCATCTTACGCATGAAGGAGTGGGAGCAGCGCAGGAAATAGCCGGCGTCGGCTCATTTTTTACCGGCTCAAACATGGAATGGCCTCATCTTTTAGAGCAAAGTCTTCGGGCCCACGTGACATTTGAAAAGGAAAGGGATTACGTTGTTATGGATGGCAAGGTCATCATCGTTGACGAATTTACCGGGCGATTGATGCACGGTAGGCAATGGTCTGATGGCCTCCATCAAGCAGTCGAGGCAAAAGAAGCTGTAACCATAAAAGAAGAAAGCCAAACACTGGCCACCATCACATTGCAGAATTTTTTCAAGCTCTATGACCAGATAGCTGGGATGACCGGCACCGCCGCCACTGAGGCTGAGGAGTTTATGAATATATACAAACTGGATGTTGTAATCATACCAACTAACGAGCCTTGCATCAGACAGGACCAGGACGATGTAATCTATAAAGCCTTGCTTGAAAAGTTCAACGCCATCGCGGAGGAGATAAATAACATTAGTGCCGCCGGTCGGCCAGTGTTAGTAGGCACGACAAGCGTAGAAAAAAACGAGGCGCTTTCGGCGGCCCTTACCAAGAAATACGGCCTTGAACATGAGATTCTCAATGCAAAGCACCACGAAAGAGAAGCTCTAATTGTTTCTAAAGCTGGCCATCAGCACAAAGGCCGAGACAGCCAAATGCGAGGCAACATAACAATCGCCACAAATATGGCAGGCAGAGGCACCGATATTGTACTCGGCCCCGGCGTAGCAGAAATCGGCGGACTGCATGTGCTTGGCACGGAACGACACGAAGCCAGGAGAATCGATAATCAGTTGCGAGGCCGGTGTGGCAGGCAGGGGGACAAAGGTTCCAGCCAGTTCTTTTTGAGCTTCGATGACGACCTGATGCGAATCTTTGCACCGGAATGGACCGTCAAGGCACTTTCCTGGATCGGCTGGCAAGAAGGACAGCCCATCTATCACGGGCGGATAAGCAAGGGTATTGAAAAGGCACAAAAGAAAGTTGAAGAGCGAAACTTCGATATCCGAAAAAGCCTGCTTGAATATGATGAGGTGATGGACTACCAGCGGAAAATCTTTTACTCACGCAGACGCCAAATCTTAGCTGGGAAAGGGCTCAAAAACATCATTGAGGAGATGATTGATAACACAATTAAGAAGCATTACAGCACTATTCTGAATGAGAACTACCCGGTTACGTGCATTGTGGAGTGGGCAAGAACTAATTTCGGTGTTGATTTAGACCCATCAGTCATTACTGGCACCAAAACAGAAGAGATTGAGAAATTAATAAAGAAGCAGGCAAAGGACAACGTTGCCAATGATATATCGCTTTCCATAGGCGAATATTTGGAAGACTACCAAGACCAGCAGACCTGGGACATTGCGGGGCTGGCCAAGTGGGCGATGAGCGCTTTTCATGTTAGCCTAAGCCCCGCCAAAATCAAGCACCAATCGCCGGAAGAAATCGAGGGGCAATTGATTGCAGCCGCTGCTGAGCAAATTGACAAAAAAGATTGTTCACCGCTAAATGAATTTCTGAAGGAGGATTTCGCTGTTCGCACATTTGCCGAATGGGCTCGATCTAAATTCGATATAAAATTGGACATCGCGCAACTAAAAGAACTGGATGCTTCACAAATTAGCCGGATCCTTGCCGAAAAGACCGCAGCCAAATACAAACAAAGAGAGATTGAATATCCCGTTGAGTTTGCGATGAGCATGGCCTATGGGCCGCAAGGGCCCAATGTATACGCATACGAGGCATTGGCTGATTGGGCGAATAAAAAATATAACGCCGGCCTTTCTGTTGAGCGAATACAGAACACGAAACCTCGTGAGCTGCATAAGCAATTGCTCGAATTAAGTAAAAGCTTCAACGATGGCCAATTAGACCAAGAGCTATCTGATAAAATTTCCAATTTACAAATCTCCGAACTGGTTAACTGGGCTAACGAGCGATTTGAAACCTCTTTGACCGAAGATAAGCTCGGTGACGGTCCTGAACTAAAGGATAGATTAGCTGAGCTGGCAAAAGAATTTCTACGCAAGGAACTAAGCGACCTGGAAAAATATGTCCTGATCCAGGTCTATGATAGCACCTGGAAGGACCATCTCTATTTGATGGACCATTTAAAAGAGAGCATCTGGACTCGCTCCTTTGCTGAAAAAGATCCCAAGACCGAATACAAGCGCGAAGGCTTCCGAATGTTCAACGAGATGCTCGACACTATTGAGGACCGGGTCACGGATATTATCTTTAAGGTGCAACTGGAGGCTGGTGCCAGGGCCAGAAGTGTTTGGCGTGTAAGTCAGACAGTCCACGATGAGGTCGGCCAGTTCGCGATGGCTGAGCGGCAGCGAGCCGCTGCCCAGGCCCCGCAAGGCGAGCAGAGAGTAAAGCAAATTAAATTAGAACAGCCGAAGGTTGGGAGAAATGAACCGTGTCCCTGCGGCAGCGGAAAAAAATACAAAAAATGCTGCGGAAAGAACGCATAAGCATAATAAGTGCATAAGAGCATAAGTAGGGCGTGTGGCAGCCTCAAGCGCAGCTTGGGGATGGTTGAACCCAGGACCTATTTTTCACATCTCATAATTGACCAAATAGTCCCCATTTGGTATACTACATATCAGCAGGCATAGAAAAAGCAGACGATTATCCTGTTGCCCCAAAGACGGATGGAAGGAGGTCAGAAATGACGACGGTGAGAACCTTACGAATGCTGCTGTCAATCGCTTTACTGTTTGCTGTTTGCATTGTCAGCTTTTCAGCCCAGGCTGCGGACGTTAACGACAGTGAGATAACGGCTGCCGTTGGAGTAAGCACATACGTATTTGTGCCCGACCAAAGTACGGTTGTTCAGACAGGCGGAATTGCCGGCGTCCACTGGACCTATTCCGTCGAAGGACAGTTCCAGCTATCCGTAGATCCCAATGCAGGTATCGCCTCGTTCGTTCATGTCGATGCGAACGCGACAGACGACAGTCCGTTCAAGCGAACTTTGGACCCGAACGAGGTATTTAACATGACCGAGCTGGTTGGCACGGTCATTGGTGATACGATAATTGTGTTTACGGGTAAAGCCGACGATAACAGCGATATTCTCATCATAGCGTTCCTCAATGATGATTTGGTTTACCTTGTCGGCCAAACATTCCCGCCGGCTGGCAGCGCGGATTTCTTTATATTCAACATGGACGCCGTTGCGCAGAGAAAGTATGGCGGCGGCAACGGTACGCCGGACGACCCGTACCAAATCGCTACGGCAGAGGATCTAATTTTGATGGGCGAAAGTCCCGAAGATTACGACAAGCACTTCATCCTGACAACCGACATCGACCTGGACCCCAATCTGCCGGGCGGGCAGGTTTTTACTCGGGCCGTGATTGCACCACGTGTTAAGGAGGTGCCATACCCTGATGTGTGCGCCTTTAGTGGAAGTTTCAATGGCAATGGTTGCAGGATCAAGCATTTGACTATCCGTGGTGGCACAAGGGATCTGCTTGGCCTGTTTGGCAAAACAGGTCAGGAAGCTCGGATCCTTA
This sequence comes from uncultured Pirellulales bacterium, assembly GCA_964397675.1. GTDB lineage: Bacteria > Planctomycetota > Phycisphaerae > Sedimentisphaerales > Anaerobacaceae > CAYNKI01. The sequence continues at coordinate 4,593 of CAYNKI010000169.1, read as the reverse complement.
ACCTTGGTTTGGAAAATGTTTCAATTAAGTCAGATGGTTCAGGTTGTCTTGGTGCATTATCAGGATTAAACCATGGCTACATTACCCATTGCTATTCGAATGGGAATATTTCCAGTATAAATCGCAGTGGGGCACTTGGTGGTCTGGTAGGAGACAATGACGGAGGTAGCATTACTCATTGTTACTCAGATTGTGACGTTTCTGGTGAGCAAAGCGATAGTATAAAAAGCGAACACTTAGGCGGCTTAGTGGGAACAAATTGGTTTTCTGGAAACATCTCGAACTGTTACGCAAGTGGAGCGGTGACTGGTGATTTCATGGTCGGCGGACTTGTGGGAGCGAACTTACAGGCTGACATTAGCAATTGCTATGCCACCGGCAGTGTTTCCGGTAGCTTGTGTGTCGGCGGTTTAGCCGGAGGCAATAGGCGGCATAGCACAATTAACAACTGTTTTGCTATTGGTCGTATCTCCGCAGGGGAGGAAAGCGATGGAGTAGGTGGATTTGTAGGAAGTAACGAAGAAGAAGCCATTATTGCTATTGCTGGCTGCTTCTGGGATGTAGAAACCAGTGGAATGCATATAAGCGACGGAGGGACAGGCAAGACAACAACCGAGATGCAGATGGCCGACACATTCCTGGAAGCTGGCTGGGACTTCGTGGACGAGACCGAAAACGGCACCGACGATATATGGTGGATTGATGAAGGTAAGGACTATCCCAGATTGTGTTGGGAATTGATCACCAACAACCATCGCCATCCCTAAGGGATGACGCTGCCACCCGCGTAAAGAACGTATAAAACTGCGGAGTTCGTAGTTCATTGTTCATAGTTAGCAGTTTATGAAACCCATAAAAAAGAAAACACCGAGCAACTTCCGACTGCCCGATGTTTTCCGGAGGGGAGAAAAAATCTTTTTTTGTTATCAATAAAAGCCTAATTAGCAATCGGTCCGTAGGAATTTATTTTCTTCTCTAAAACTGATACGTTATCGGAAGTTTTGGGTTCTATATTATTTGTGCCAGCAGGTGGGAATTTTTTCCCTTTTTTTTTGACAAAAAGAATCTGTTCTAATAAAGACTCATCGGCTCACGGCCCCGGCTGTGCTGACGATAAACCGTAACTCCTTTACAGCCAAGCTCATAGGCTAATTTAAAGGCCTCATCGACAGCCGCCGGCATGGTATTTTTGCTCAAATTTATTGTCTTACTGACTGCTGCATCACAGTGTTGTTGAAAAGCCGCCTGCATCCGAATATGCCATTCCGGCTTGATGTCATAGGCGCATCTAAAAATCCTCCGTATTTTAGTCGGAATTGTGGTAATTTTTTGAATGCTGCCGATTTTAGCAATTCTTTCCTGCAGCTTTTTGTTATAAAAGCTACCTTTTTCTACGACCTGTTTGAAAATTGGATTTATGTGCAGCATTTTTGAGCCGCTCAATATCTGGCGGACGAAGACCAGTGAATAGGCCGGCTCAATTCCACAAGAACAGTCTGCAATAATGCTTATCGTACCAGTCGGGGCAACACACGTAATAGAAGCGTTACGAACCTTTATGTTCTTTTTCGTGCGCCAGATACTATTATTCCAGTTGGGAAACGGCCCGCGCAGATTAGCCAGTTCATAGCTGGCCTGGCGTGCTTTCTCGTTGATAAACTTCATAAGATTCTCGCCGAATTCGATCCCTTGTTCTGAATCGTAAGGTATCCCCAATAGGAACAAACAATCTGCAAAGCCCATCACGCCCAGACCGATTTTTCGATTTCCTTGGGCAAGCTGAACGGTGTCTCGGACGGGGAAGTTACCCACATCGATAATATTATCCAGAAATCGTACCGACAATTGAATTGTTTTAGCCAGTTCGGGCCAATCCATATCTTTTTTGCCATTGGTGGTTGTCACGAACTTGGCAAGATTTATGCTGCCTAATGTGCAAGCCTCAAAGGCAAGCAAAGGTTGCTCACCGCAGGGATTTGTTGCTTCTATTTTGCCCAGCGAAGGAGTTGGATTGTCACGGTTGATTCGGTCGATAAAAACTACGCCGGGTTCACCAGTTTTATGAGCACATTTGACAAGCACCTTCCAAATGTCACTGACCGTGTAGAATTTCTCTCCTTGCTTAGGACGAGGTTGCTGCTTGCCGGTAAATTTATGCAAATCGGTTATTGTATAGCTGGCAATATCAACCCGCCGTGGTATTAAATACTTCTCTTGTGTACGAGGATTTTTTACGATATGCGGAGAACTACCGGATTTGAGCAATCGTCGCATCCAATCATCGGTGATTTTGACGGAGATATTGAAGTTGGTAAAGGCCTTCAAATTCTGTTTAGCGTGCAGAAATTTTAGTATGTCCGGGTGCTCGACGCTCATCATGCCCATATTTGCACCACGATTGAAAGAGCCTTGTTGAAGTGCATCGGTTGTATCGCAGAAGACCCGCCAAAAACTTAGTGGTCCTGAGGTTGTACCGCTTCCGGTTGCGATGCGGTCACCGGTCGGCCTTAATTTATCGAAGGAAAATCCAGTACCACCTCCGGCTTTTTGAATCAGAGCAGTTCGCTTAACCGTTTCGAATATCGCTTCTGTACTATCTTCAATCGGCAGTACAAAGCAGGCGCTGAGTGTCCCGCTGCGTCCGGCGTTCATAAGCGCAGGGGAGTTGGGTAAAAATTTAAGCGAAGCCATTAAATCGTAGAATTTGCGGTGCCATTGCTTGATTTCGTCTCCATGCGCTCCATATTTGGCTTCGGCCTCGGACACCACCGATGCGACTCTGCTGAAAAGTTGAGCCGGCGTCTCGATACACTTGTCATTTTCGTCTCGGATTAGATATCTGTTTTGCAGGACAGTCAGCGCATTTTCACTAAGCTCAGGAACTGTTCCAGGTGGTGGTATGGTTTGGAGCTCAGGCATAAATTGAAGTCCTTAATAGGTATTTTTACAAAGCTACAATTTCTTTAACCATCTGAACCGGAAAACGTCACGAATCCTTTCGCTAAAACGTAATCCCAAACTCTGAGTACTGGTCTTAAATTCAACTCGTTTTAAATCTTCAGTGGTTGGTTTAGCAGGTGATTTGCCAAGTATCGACAATAATAGGCCTACAAGCAAACCAAGAAATGAACTTATTTTAGTTCGAGCTGGCATTGTAATTTATCGATATTTAGCCCCGCGTTTTGTTTGGAGTTGTTTAGCCGTCACCGGTACGGCGACTACGCACTCTATAATTATCTTTGCACCGCTAATTTTAAGGAGACTAACAATTCTTCGCCGGTTCTGCTCACTAATTCAGATTTACCGAATAACTGATGCCGGTCCAGAATCTCCAGCTTATAGTCATAATATCTTTGCACTGCTCCAGTGCCACCTTCTGCTGCACCTGCGGTTTTATAGTCACCGTCTAAAAGCCACGCGCTTACTTCGTCATCGTACTCCGCAGGGTAAATAAGCGCGACCACGAATTTATCTTCGCTATATTTAGCCAAATGCACCTTGGCTCGGCAGGGCGGAGTACTCTTTACAGCCAAATTAACAAACTGCTTGAAATCCCGCCTGGCGGTTTCAAGGTCGTGGCAGTAAAAGAACATCCCAGCTTCGATCTGAAACATTTGTGCCGGCACGCCTTTTAGTTCAAGTTTGCCGTCGGGATAGGCCTTGTGTATCTTGTAGACTTTACCGTTTTTGTATTTTTCACTTTCTAAAAGCTCTGCCACTTCTTCAGCAGTAAAGCCCACGCCGGCGTGGTCGCCGAAGTCGAAGATATACAGACCGACATATTTCTCAGGTTTTTCAAGTTTCGGCAGTTTCATATTCTCGTATCGCATATTTCGTCGTGCGTATTGCGCTGGTTGAACTATCTGCTATTAGTAAATGACCATTATAACCACAGATTACACGAAGTGCACGTGAAAATTTCGCCGCAGAGGGCACATCGCGGCCTCGGGCTTCGCCCGTCGGCCGCAACCAAAAGATTGTATTGCCGCAAAATTCGGTTGGATTATGATAATGCAGCAGAATTTTTTTGCCTTTGAAATTGGCTTTGTTTTGCATAAAATAGGGCCGATTTGTAGAGGATTCTCGACAGTTGTAGAGGTGTCGAAGATAAAAGTGAAAAGGGATAAGGCAGAAAATAGCGTATAGCGTGAAGAGATAATTTCATATTTCAAATCTCAGATTTCAAATTAAGTTCTCAAACTGACCGTTTACAGGACAAACACTACTATAATTGATTATTTAACAAGAAGATAACACAATTTGTCATTCCCGCGAAAGCGGGAATCCATTACATCGATACGTTCTTGGATCTCTGCTTCCGCAGGGATGACAGCGCGAATCGGTCAGTTTGAGTTATAAAGCTAAGGCCTGACGGGATACGGATGATGGAAGTTACAGATTTGACCTATCAGGAAATCGAAATACCTAAAAAATAAGCGTACTTTCAACTAAAAAAGCCATTTATCAATTTACTTCTAAAAAAAGTAAACCGATTTCAGCACATTTTCATAAAGCGATAGGTTGACAAAGATGTTCACTTTTATTCGCTGTTCGGCCACAATTTTGGCATCTAAATTGAGCATTCTGAACGAT
>CAYNKI010000168.1:0-8228 GCA_964397675.1 uncultured Pirellulales bacterium | reverse complement strand
GACATCTGTGGTGTTCTAACATAGGATTTTCGGACAGTTTTGTTTATGGTTTTATCAGGGAGATTGTTATGGCAGAGATTAAGCCAAGAATAAGTGTCGAATACGTCGGCAATGCAACGATTATAACATTTACCGACGAAAAAATCCTTGAAGAAAAGGCTATTCAGAAACTTCAAGATTCGATCATGTCTGTTGTTGAGCAAGCGGAGTGCATAAATTTGATATTAGATTTTTGCAATGTCCGGTTTTTATCCTCTGCTGTATTAGGGCTTTTAATAAGAATCAGCAAAAGAGTTTACCAGCGCGATGGGCAGCTAAGGCTCTGTAATATAAATCCAAAGATTTATGAAATTTTTAAGATAACACGGCTGAACAAAATCTTCGATATTTATAAAGATCTTGAAATGGCTACCAGCAATCTGTCTGAGCCCAATTAGTCAATGACTTTATTAGATTATGGCATTAGAAGCATACGATAGTGATTCAGTGATTGTCGAAAGTCGGCTGTCCGCCATTGGTGAGGTTTGCAAGCAAATCCTTTCGGAGCTTCAAGACAGTAGTTTTAGCGAAGATGACATCTTCGCAGTGCATCTGGCTTTAGAGGAGGCTTTTATTAATGCCGTCACACATGGCAATAAGATGGATACTAATAAAAAGGTTCAAATTGATTATTCAGTGGGATCAGATAAAATTGAAATTTCTATTATGGACCAAGGCGAAGGTTTCGAACCAAAAAAGGTACCAGATCCGCGGGTTGGAGAAAATCTTTATAAGCCAGAGGGTAGGGGATTGCTTCTTATGAGCTCATATATGGATGTGATTAAATACAACAATCGGGGTAATTGTGTATATATGGTTAGATATAAGGAAAAGCCAGAGCTAACGAAAAACCAGGGCTAATACCGATATAATCAATACTATGAGGAGAGGGATGAATTACGAATAAGGCGACATCGTTCAAGGATGGTCAGTAGAGGCTTAATTGTTTTCGGTTGTTTTGTTGTTTTAAGCGGTTGTTCATATGATGAGCCGATGCCTCAGATTGTACATAATTCTACAAGTTCAGAGCCGATAATTGATCAGCCATATCTTGTAAAGCCAACGAACCCCCCAAAGAGGATTGACAAAAATATTCCGAGAGATTGGCTGCCACCTTCGAAGCTGGAAAAGAAATGGACCGCTATAGTCATACATCATTCAGCAACAAACTCCGGTAATGCAGCTATATTTGACAAGTGGCACAGAGAATGCAATTATTGGGAAGGGATCGGTTACGATTTTGTTATAGGTAACGGTACCAAAAGCAATGATGGACAAGTTGAGGTCACCTTTCGCTGGCGCCAACAGCGGACGGGAGCACATTGCAAGACCCCCAACAACTGGGCTAATGAGCGTGCGGTGGGAATTTGTCTCGTTGGTAATTTTAATAATACAGTGCCTACAACACGACAGATGGAGTCACTTTTAAAATTGATTGGCTTTCTGCAAAAGCGATATAGGATTCCCCAAAGTCGTATTTACGGCCATAACACTACACCGGGAGCGCGAAAAACTGATTGTCCCGGAAAACAGTTTCCTATGGCCCGGCTAAAATCAATGCTTGTCTTTTGAGCTTATCCGCATACACGGGTTTAACAAGTTAGCCTGTTAAGTCCCATAAACCAGCATCAAAATTCAGTAATTAAGCTATTTAGACGGAATTAAACCAGAATATTCTTTTGTGCTGGAAAGCTAAGAAAGTTGCAATCTGATTATACCGACATCTTTTCTATCGGTATTGTACTGTGAGCAAAGTAAGGAGTCGGTCGAATGGATATGTATGACTCGATGTGTTCTCAAAGCTGTGAGTTAATTGACCAGATTGCACAGCAGATTTTTGATATTTTGCCTGAGCGTGGACCTATTATGGTAATCGTAGATAGGCAGGGCAAGTTCTGGCCCAGCAATCCTGAAGAATTTAGCAAGTTAAACATTAACGAGTCTTTTGTAAAAGAACTATGCGCCAAAGTTGACGATGGTGTGGAGCCGGTCATAACTCAAGTAGGCGACGTCAGTATTACTGCTGCGCAATTGGTTACCGAGCAAAGTAATTGTGGTTATGTGATTATTGCTCTGCCACGATATAGCCCCGAATCGACTCTGATAAATATTGACCTAATCGAAACACTACTGAATCAAACCTCTTTAATAGCTGAGCTGATCGAGAAGAATAATCTTCTTAATGAACTTCAAATGAAATTCTACAGCATGTACGGCAATTGCGAAGCACCTTCGAATTAATTTAGAAAATTTTAATCGTTGGATAGAAAAAAAGCTCTTGCTATAAGATTTCGTATCTCACATTTCGTGTTGCATGTATTTCTTCTTGATTCCGTTTTTCATTTTTTAAGATTGCGTTTAAGTATACAATTGTTATAATCAGCGCGTGATTATAGTGTATGGTAAACAGAAGGGAAAAACGAAATATTTATAATCAGAGGACAAAGTGAAATTTCAGGTATTTAAAAACGGTAAGGTTGTTGATAAATTCAGATTGTGTGGTGCTTATCTTTTCGGGACTGATGGCATCGCAATTCGCCGAGCGAAGATTAGATTTAAGGACGGCCTCGTCGAGTGTGAAAGGCCAAATTTGGAAACAGCAGGATTAGCTTTACTGTGGCCTATTGACGGTTTGGGAAGAATGATTTTGCCCACAACTTGCTTGCCTGAAAGGGACCGCCCGTATAATTTGAATCTCGAAATAGCGCGGGCAAAGCTTATGCAAATCATCAACAAACAGGAGGACTGGTCCTTTTTCGATGGTGTAGAGGGTTTAGAAAATATTTCCAAAGAAGCCCAGAATTTATTCATTCAGGCGGTTCAAAACACTTCAGACACACCAGCAGCATCTCGATTGGCTGACGAATCACTTAAAAAAGCTGTAGTTGTTTCTGAAAAGCTGGCAGTAAAACAGGCAGAGTTGCTTTTTAATAACAAAGCCAGAAGCCACAGCTTTGGTCGAGGATGCCTGGGCTGTAGAGTAAATCCCAAGCAGATGAAAAATTCTAAATATGTTGGAAGACTAATAGAATTATTCGGTTTTGTATTGATACCTATAAACTGGGCTCAGATAGAATCTCAAAAAGGCCATTTCGATTTTTCAGCAGTTGATACCTGCATCAATGCGATTGGGAAAAGGAAATTAGTAATTGGTGCAGGTCCATTACTTCGTTTTTCAAAAGAGAATTTACCCAAATGGCTCCTGGATAGTGAACCGGAGTTTGAGAAGATTCGTGAAACTGCATATCAATTTGTTACAAAGGTGGTTGCTCGCTACTCAGGAAGTATTCATAGATGGTTTGTCATAAGCGGCCTGAATGCACTTAATCATTTTGGTTTTAGTTTCGAGCAGGTTTTGGAAATGACACGTGCGGCTAATCTGGCTGTAAGGGCTGCCAGCAACAGGGCGCTGAGGATAATAGAAATCAGCAATTCATGGGGTGAATACTATGCGACAACACCTAATAGTATTCCGCCTTTAGTATATATGGATATGGTTGTGCAGAGTGGGATTAATTTCGATGCGTTCGGATTGGTTATGCGGTTTGGCAAAAATCAATCCGGTATGCACGTGAGAGATATGATGCAAATATCGGCAATTCTGGATTACGTTGGTCCTGTAGCTAAGCCTTTGTATATAAACGCAGTGGAAGTTCCAAGTCAAGATGGCGATGGTTTATACAATGGTAAGGTTGCAGGTGTCTGGCACCAGGAATGGAACCAGGCACAGCAGGCGCAATGGATCGAACAGTTCTATAAAATAGCGCTTAGCAAGCCATTTGTTGATACAGTGACATATTCGACTCTTGCTGATATGGAGGATAACACCATATCCAATAGCGGCTTATTGACCGGTCAGATTGAAACGAAAAAATCATTTCGAGCCTTAAAAAAGATTCATGATGCTATTTTCAGTAGATAATGCAACGAGGATATATGGTAATAGATTCTTTCATCCCGCAAACAGAACACCAGCAAAAGAGGATACAATCATTCGCATTTGTTATTAGTGCGGTGGTGTGTGCTTTTTGTTCTATGGCTTTTTTTGCCTCAAGTATGTTGCAATTTGGCTCCGCACCTGGCGGATGTGAAATCGAGTTAGATGAGAAAATAAATCCAAACGATTCACCAGTGGTGAGCCTTATAAGATTGCCGAATATAGGCCCGGTACGTGCCGCTGCGATAGTAGCTTACCGCGAGAATTTCAACGAAAAGGACAGCAAAAGTCGTCCTTTTCAAAACTGCAACGATTTGCAAAAAGTCAAAGGCATAGGGCCTAAAACAGTACAAAATATAAACCAATGGCTGAAGTTTGAATGAGAATATATTATCTGGTTATTTGATTAGGAGAAAAATCATGAAAGGCTGGAAAAAATTATTCGCTTGGGTGCTTGCTATAATTGGCGCATTTACACTGGCAGCCATCTTCATCGTGTTCATAAGTGCTATTGTTATCGCACCTGCTCGCAAGTCGGTACCTGACCAAGTGATTCTGGAAATGGACTTTGAAAAGCCGCTGGTCGAGTATGTTCCCCAGGACTCTGTTGCACAGGCCTTGATGCGCAAGGCGACAACAGTTCGTGATGTTGTCGAGGCGTTAGAACGTGCCTCGGAAGATAAACGTGTCCTCGGATTAGTGGCAAGAGTTGGGGCAGCACCGATGGGCCTGGCTGTAATCCAGGAAATACGTGATGCGGTCAGAAAATTTGCCAACAGTGGCAAGTTTACAGTTGCGTATGCTGAAACATTCGGAGAGTTTGGGCCAGGCAATGGTGCGTACTATCTTGCGACGGCATTTGAGGAGATCTATTTGCAGCCATCTGGCGACTTGGGCTTGACAGGCATAATGTATGAATGTTCCTTTGTTCGTGGCACACTCGATAAATTACACATCACGCCCCGAATGGATCATCGCAAGGAGTACAAGAACGCAAAGAATATGTTAACCGAGACAGAATACACTGAGCCTCATCGCGAGGCAACAGAGAGGTTGATGAGCTCGCAATTCAGCCAGATTGTGCGGGGTATTATAGAGGCCCGAACAATAAGTGAAGAAAAACTGATGAAGTGCATTAATAGCGCACCACTACTGGGCACCGAGGCAGTCGAAGCAGAGCTGGTTGACCAGTTGTTATACCGCGATGAAGTGTATGAGAAGGTCAAAGCAGAAGCCGAAAACGCAGAATTGCTTTACCTTCAAAAATATCTCCAACGTGCTGGCAGGCCTCACGAAAAAGGCCCAACAATTGCCTTGATCTACGGCGTAGGTGGAGTACATCGTGGCCAGAGCCAGTACGACTTCTTATTCGGTTCGTCATCGATGGGCAGTGACACCGTTGCTGCCACATTTCGCGAGGCTGTATCAGATAAGAAAGTCAAAGCCATCGTATTTCGTGTGGACTCGCCCGGCGGTTCATATGTGGCCTCAGATACAATCTGGCGTGAAGTGGTGAAAGCCAAGGAGGCAGGTAAGCCGGTGATTGTTTCGATGGGTGATGTTGCAGGCTCCGGAGGATACTTTGTTTCTATGTCAGCAACCAAAATCGTTGCTCAGCCGGCTACGATCACCGGCTCGATAGGCGTAGTCGTTGGAAAGATGTTGACACGCCAGTTCTGGAAGGAGCACATAGGCATCACCTGGGATGAGGTTTATACCAGTAAAAACGCAACGCTCTGGGCCGGCACTCATGATTACTCACCTGAGCAGTGGCAGAAAGTGCAGGAGTTTCTGGACCGTGTCTACGAGGATTTCACCACGAAAGTCGCCCAGGGACGCCAGATGGAAAAGGATGAAGTGCTTCCCATCGCAAAGGGACGCATCTGGACCGGCGAGGATGCGAAAGAGCATGGCCTTGTGGATGAGTTGGGAGGCTTTGATGTAGCGCTGCAATTAGCAAGGAAAGAAGCTGGTATAGAACCAGATGCTGCGATTACCTTAAAAGTATTTCCGCGGTCTAAGCCTTGGTTTGAACAACTTCTACAACTTGGGCCAGATAGCAGCGAACCCCGTGCAGAGGTGGTTATAGCTGATCAACTATTGAAGCAGATAAGACCATTGTACAAGATGGCAAAGGAAATCGGGCTGATTGAGGATAACAATGTGCTGCGTATGCCGGAGCTCGTAAGCCAATGGCTAAAATTTGAATAGGAATTGAGAGAGCGTTTAGCCTTATTGAAAAACCATCTGCAAATTAGGATAAAAGGAGCCTGACTTTGAACCTTAAATGGCCTATTAAGCTTTTATTTATAGCAATGATGGTGCTTGCCGCTGCCGGGTCAGGGAGCCGGTTTAAGGTTCACTTGAAGGTTCTTGACCCAGGTGGAAAGCCTGTCCCCGAGTTTGAGGTGGAAGTCCTCGCAGCTAATGTGAACCTTAGTTGGGAGACAGGCAAGGATGGCGATATCGATGTGTGGCTGCGACCGGATAATATCCTTATTCCTGGCGGGGTGAGGCGTTACCAGATTATTGTTCGTGCCGCAGGTTTTGCTCCAGCTATAATTGAGATGGATCGTCCCGAAGGAAATATTGAGCAAAAAGTGACACTAACCAAAGGACAATGTATTGAGCTGGTATTAACAGCAAAAAATGGCAGGGCGATCCCTGATACTTTGGAACCAATAGTTGTGTTCCCAGATTTCCAAAAGGAAATTTGGCGAATCTTTCAACACCAAGGCAGATACGAATTTGGCCTCAATTTTACTTCGTTATACAAACTAAGGCCAGGCTATTATAACTTTCATATAGCTGAGGATTCACCAGAGATATATGTTTTCCTCGACCATCCAGGATTTATGCGCGCCTTTCGAGCAGGACCATTTAGGAAGGAAGAGTTGGCCGATGGCAAGTTGGAGATTGAATTACCCGAGCCAGCCAAGCTGGAGATAGTTGTTAAGCCGCCGAAGGAGCCGTTGGAAAAGCTGCCGTATGATGTATGGAGAGTTAATATTGATCGGCAATCGCCGGATGATGAAACGACAGGGTACCCGCTGGTCAGCATAGGCAGTGACGAGATGGATGTGCGTATAGACCGGCAATTTCTCGCTCCGGGTGGTTACTGGGTAACATTTGAAACCGGGCCTGCAGATAGAACCGTGGAATTTGTACAGGGGCGTGTGAATCCCGCTTTTTACAGAGACATGAAGAGATATTCATTTGTTCCTGGCCAGGTTGAGAAGGTGTTGTTCAGGTACACTGCTTATGATGAGGATAGGTACAAAGGTGACCACAATGTTACCATAAATGTGTGCTGGCATAATGGTAAACCTGCAGCAGGGCTGCCCTACACCCTATACCATGAGGATAGAAGCTTTGGTTCAATAACTATTAGGGAAGGTAAGATTCCCGATAATGGCCGGATTGAATTAACCGGTCTTACAGGTGAAGAAGATATGTCCTACTTTACACTCGAAATTGAAAAAGGAGAGCTCGGACGTTACCTTTTTCAGTTGCTGGGTGAGAAAAAAACAAGAGAGCTTGAGTATAAGATTGCACCCCAGAAAGGTGATATGGCACCGGATATTACCTTTGTGGATATCTTTACTGGCCAGAGGGTCAAACTTTCTGATTTCAAGGGAAAGGTTATTTTTCTTGAGTTCTGGGCGACTTGGTGCGGGCCTTGCCAAGGGCCAATGGCGCATCTTTGTGAAATGGCTTTCAAACGAAAAGCCGATTGGAATGGCGAGGCGGTGCTTTTGTGCGTTAGCATCGACGATAAGAAAGACGATGTAATACGCTATGTGAGCAGTCGGGGCTGGTTGAGAGTTCGCCATCTTTGGTGTGAGGAAGGTGAGCCAGGCTTTAAGTCCGTTGGAGCAAAAACTTATGGGATAACAGGTGTGCCAACTGTACTGCTTATTGATCAATCAGGACGGATGGTTTGGCGTGGTCATCCGGGGTCATTCGACACTGAAGCAAATATTGATGAACTTTTGAAGGACGAATAGGATAAGGAAGAACAAGTGGATGCATGGGAAATGGGAGTGAAATAAAGAGAGATTGAGATGATAAAACTAAGTATAGCTGTTTTAATCTTACTCGTGGCGGTGTCGATAGCCTGGGCAAAAGTGGGAGATATTCTACAGGTGATAGATACGCCTGGGCCGTGTCCAAAAGGCTTGGCATTTGATGGTAAGAATCTCTGGCTGGCCGATAGCTTCACCGACAGAATTTATGCGATAGATGCTGAAAC
>CAYNKI010000167.1:5860-8267 GCA_964397675.1 uncultured Pirellulales bacterium | reverse complement strand
TGCCGACGAGGATCAAGAAAAACAAAAGCAATCAGCTTCTTCTTGAGGTGCTAAGGCACGACCTTTTCATCAGCAAAAACTGCCGGATGAACCGAAAGGTCCGCAACAAGTTTCTCAGCAGTTTTAGACTGGGGACGCAGCTGCAAGCATATCCTTGCCTCACGCATTGCCTCCGGAATTTTGCCCATCTTCATTAACAGCCTTGCCAGGTCTAATCGCCAGCCGATATGGCTGTAATCCAGTGCCAACGCACGATGGTAACACTCTATTGCTTGTTCATTGTCCTGCTGTTGCCTATAGATATTCGCCAGGGATGCAAACGCCGAGGCGGGCGCATCCGGCTGGGAACATTTTTCTTCAAATAGAGCTGTTATCTTCTCTCGGATTTGTTCTGCAAGATCCATATATTGCATATTCTCAAGGGCGTTGGCCACATGGTTTAGTCGGCCAATATCATCCCCTGCAGCTGAGACGGCTAAATGAGGACGGCTAAGATCATTAATATATATATCTGCAATAACATTGAACAATCTACCGTTTAGTTGTACAGCCCTTTCGAATTTTTCAATGCAGTCTTCATGTTTTCCTTCCAAAACATCGAGATATCCGGCTACAAAGCAGGCTGTCGGATTACAGGGAGCAAGACGGAAGCCTTTTCTTATTCTCTCAGTTCCAATATCGTTGTTGAGAATAAACTTCTCGATCTGGCCAACTAAACTATAGGTCGGTCCGTAAGTCGGGCAAATTGTGCGTGCTTTATGAAACTCGTCAACAATGTCACGAACAGATGGCATTAAATCATCAGGGATAACAATATTCCCTGTACTGGTATCTGTTGTTTGGCTTACAGAACGCCAGCGATAAACGTTGAGCCAGTGTCGGTACTTTATATTGTCCGGCTCATAATCAACTGCTGTCGAAGCATGAGAAATTAAATCTGCATATTCAGCCTCAGTTCCTTCACCATTTTTGCGTATAAAGCTTTCTATACTGCGTGCCTCTTCCCAGTGGGCCTCGGCAACACGCGCATTGTTGGCATCGATAAAAATCCATATCCAAATTCCTGATACGCCAGCAGTCAGAAGACAGATGACAGATGACCGAAGCTTGCCCTGAGCAAAGCCGAAGGGACAAAGGTTTATTTTCCTTCCTCTGTCCACTGTCCTCCGTTCTCTACTCTGCCGAGCTAAGACCAGCATAAGGGCGCAGAATATGGCGGACAAGACTGCGTTTGACGGAAGATGCTGGCCGAAATCGCTTAAGCTATGAATAAGTATTGCTAAAAGACCAAAGCCGAGCCCATATGCCACCGAATAGATGGGAATTTTAGTTCTATGAATGTTTCTCGCATAGTTTGTCCAGATGATTACTCCAAAGGCTATTAGTAAACCCAAACCGATCAGGCCTGTTTCTTCCAGCGCCTGGGCATATTCGTTTTCTGCGTATGCTGCTAACGGCACTACAGTTGAGCGGTCGAACATCGGGTAAACCACCAAATGTGTTCCAAGCCCGGTCCCTAGTAATGGGAATTTAGTTGAGGCAATAGCTATGTCTTTAAGTATTTGCAAACGACTACCTTGAGCCTCATGGAGATCCCTAAGACTTGCCAGCCGATCATAGACCGCGTCAAAACTTATGTACAAAACACAGGTAAATGCGATAAGCACTGCCACAACTATCATCCAGCCCCGGCCCTTAAGAGATCCTCGCCAAGCAAGGAGCAATGCAGTAAAAGTTATGGCTATAAGCATACTGACCATGCCACCTCGGGTTAGAGAGACAAAAACGGTTGCTGCACCAAGACTAATCATCGCTACGAGGAGCCATAATGCTTTTGCCGAACTGGAGTTGAGATATTCATAGATAACAGCCGAGGTTATCTTCTTACGCATAAAACCTTCGTGCAGTCTTACCAGAAGAAGACCGAAGGCTGCCCCAATCGATAGATTCATAAACTGGCCGTAGTTATTATGATTGACGAACGGACCAGAAAGGACACCGCCATGCCGGTTAGGTACAAACCAGTAGATTTTGCCGTTTCCAAAAAGGTACTGTCCCAAAGTAATTATGGCAACGATGCCGCCAATTAGTGCTATAGCTGTCAGAAGGCGTTTTATCTGCTCTGGCCTGCGGAAGACATTTAGAACAACAACAAAAACCGCTGCGACCGCCAGCACCAGCCGCAAGTCGTGCTTCGTAGCATTTGGATAGAAGCTAAGAGTCATTGACTTAAGAAACGTATCTGCGGTGGGTAAGTCACCTAAAAGTTCTGTCTTTAGAGTTGCTGTGTTTGGTGAAATGATTTCAACTAAAGACATAGGCAGTGGAATGAGCTGGAAAATTGAAATAAGTAAAAAAACTGCCAATGGCACATAGACCCAGGTCCAAATTATGTTCTGTTCACGAT
>CAYNKI010000167.1:0-5760 GCA_964397675.1 uncultured Pirellulales bacterium | reverse complement strand
GAGACCCAGCCTGAGCTTAAAAAGCGCCATGCTGCCCTCTGAGCAGTTTGGCCGAACTGGCCAAGAAAACTACCGGATGTCACCTGCAGGTAAGCTGAATATTCAAGCCACTTGAGTAATATGCCTGATTGTTTTATGAGAATAGGATGCCGTTCAGGATGTGATATTATAGCCTGGACACCCAACGAGGCTAAATCGACAAGCAGCGGCTCGATATCTATGAAAACATCGTGAGGAAGCTCCAGGAGAATATACTTGCCGCCATCAGCAAGGGTAAGTATTTTATCGGCCTCAAGTAGTTGACATATCCTCTCATCCACCCGAACATCGGCACCGGGCACTACAGTAAGAGGGACATCATTGCTTTTCAATTCTTGATTAAGGGCAGAGACATCCTCTCTAATCTGTGCGGCTTCGTTGCCCCGATGTACATCGGGGCTATATCGGCCCAATTGATGGGGTGTCGCTATTACGGTGGTTATGCAATCATCCACGAGAGCCTGGCACAGGGCAAGGGCCTCCGTTCTTGTGACCGGGCCATCATCAACACCAGGCAGGCAATGGCAGTGTATATCGACGAACCCAGATTGGCCTATCTCCTTAGAGACGACATTTTCCCTGCCGGTCAAATTATTATTAATAGGCCTCATCATGCTCGATTGCGTAAAGTTTCGCTGGAGTATAGCCCCCATTTAACAACCAGTTTAATCATAGCTATTTTACTCTTGTTCCTCCTTTTTCTCTTTTTTGCCGTAGTAGCCGTAATGGCCATAGCGGCCATAACCGCCGTAATATCCGTAACCGTAGTAGCCGTAACGGCCATGCTTTTGCGACACATTGTTTACTACTGTACCCAGTATGTGCCCGCCAACGCTCAGAAGAGAGTCACGGGCCTGCTGGCTGTGCTTCCTCGTAGATTTTTCCGCTCTTAAAACAAGGAGCGTAGTATCGCAGACCGCTGAAAGAATCTGAGCGTCAGTAACCGGCCCAACCGGTGGTGCATCTATGATCACACGGTCATATCGTTCGGAAAGATTCTTCAAGACTTGAGCAAATGCGGTACTGTTAAGTATTTCGGCTGGGTTAGGCACCTCCGGCCCACGGGGTAATAAGTCAAGTCCTTCAACCGGGCCAGACTGGATTGCTCCATCCCCTCGACTACGCTCGGGACAGGCTTCGGCGTGTACCCCTGCCAGCATGCTGGATAGTCCCTTTTCGTTGTCAATTTCAAAAATGCGGTGCTGCATAGGCTTGCGGAAATCACCGTCAATGACAAGTGTTTTTTGCCCGGCCTGTGCCATCGCAATAGCTAAGTTACTTGCAACAGTAGTCTTGCCATCACCTGCGTCAGGTGAGGTGACAAGAATGGTCTTTGCTTCGCCATTAGGTACACCGAAATAAACAGCTGTACGTACAGTGCGGCAAGCTTCAGCTACAATAGACTTTGGCTTAAGATACACCTTCTGGCCACGAGCGACAAGGCTCTGCTTTTTTGACATCGCTGGTACCACACCAAGAACAGGAACGCCGAGAACAGATGATATCTCTTCAGAGGACCGCAGCCGATAGTCCAGACTCTCGCGAAGGAAAGCAAGACAACTGCCAAGCATAAGACCAAGGACAAGAGCTAACCCCATAATCTTGGCTTTTTGGGGCTTAGAGGGTTTATCTGCAGGACGGGCAGCTTCCAACACGCTGATATTAAGCGCCCCTACATCTTCTGTGACATTGAGTTCCTTAATGCGGTCATCGAGAATCTCACAAATTCTTTCTGCCCGCTTCAACTCTGACTGGAGGACAGAATATTCGGCAGTCTCAGTACCAAACTCACGGGCTGCAAGAAGCTGGCTATCGAAAGATGTCTGTAATTCATCTTCTCTTTCCTTTGCTGTCACCCATCTTAACTGCATCACTTCGGTATAGGCATCAGCAAATTCCTGCGCTTGCTCGGTAAGTTCCTGTTTGATGCGGTCAATCTTAGTATGAATCGCCTGGATGGACGGATGATCCTCAGTACAATGGTACCTTGCGTTTTTCAACTCCATTTCTTCAGCCCTTAGCTCGGACCGCAACTGAGTCTCCCTATCATTGAGAGATACGTGTACGCCAGTACTGGCCGAGGCCGCAGCGAATTGTCTGATTTTGGCTGGCTCGCTTGACATGCTATTAACCGCTTCGAAATCAGCTTTTGCGTTCAAGGCGGCCAGTTGCGCTTCAGTTAATGCACCGGATAATTTGCTCAACCTCTCAAAAACGATGTTCCCACCTTCAGTGTCGAAAGAAACTACTCCCTTTTGCCGGGTAAATTCCAGCATCTGGCCTAACTTGTCTGATAACTCCTGGTCGCGTTTAAGCTTGTCTTTCTGAAGGATTCCTAGCACTTCCGAAGCAGTGCTACGTTTGCGAGTTGATTGATATCTGACATACGAATCTACCACAGCGTTGACCAACTGAGCAGCTTCTGTCGGATATGGAGAATCAAATGATACCGCAATAATATCATCTCTTTTACCGATATCGACATCCAGCTTCTTCTTAATATAAGCAAGTAAATTGTCCACATTGGCAAATGTTCTTAACCGTGTTATTTGAGCATCACTAAGAACATCACCAACAATAGGAGTAGATTTAATTAATTCAGCCTGTGTATAGAGATAGTTCATAGACTGGGTCATGACCCCTTCGTACTCATTGATGATTCTGGGGCCACTTTGTTCTACATACAGCCTGGATTTGCTGGTATAGATTGGTGTGGCCTTCAGAATATAAAGAAATGCAGCAACCAAAGCCAATATGGTCGTGCCTAAGATAACCCATCGCTGACGCAGAGCTATCTGCAATAGTCCCTCTATTGATAGCTCACTGTCTTGTGGCGATTCCAGGTTCGATCCTACATGTTCGCTTGTGCTGTTATCCATTTTTCCTT
The DNA here is from genome assembly GCA_964397675.1 of uncultured Pirellulales bacterium. Lineage (GTDB taxonomy): Bacteria > Planctomycetota > Phycisphaerae > Sedimentisphaerales > Anaerobacaceae > CAYNKI01. Next base: position 2,834 of record CAYNKI010000167.1, on the reverse strand, counting down.
ATACAAAACTCTAATCGCATGCCACTATTGTCATCTATACACTCGGGCCTCTGCGCCCACTCCGATATGAAATAAGCCGCCAAAAAACTCGTTGGTACGTGTGCGCAGTGTATGGTCCACGCATATAACATCCCCTGGTTTTATCATAACATCGTATGCGTCAGCACGAGATTTAGTGCCGATTCCGAATGTAGCAGAGGCAATTTCACCATTTGGGTCCTGCCGATATATTTTCACATGGTGCGGATCCGCAACCATATTGATTCCACCAGCAAAACCCAGGGCCTCTGTCAAATTATAATGAACATCGGGCGGATAAGGGTACGTGTCTGGGCGTATGACCAGCCCCATGATAGTAAAGAATCTTTCGCTTTCGCGCTTGTACTTTGCCACTTCACAAACTACCATTGGAACATTTACAACGTACTTAGGATAATAAGCATCCACAATCATGGATTCTATTTCGGCAGTTGTCTTGCCGGCAACAGGCATCTCACCCACAATAGGTAGGGCGATGTTTCCGGTGTCGCTTACGCGACATGAATACGGTCTACTATGCTGTACATCCAAATCAGCCTGAACAAGATCAGAAACATCAGATGAGATAACCCTTACGATCGCTGGTATCTGCAAGTCCAGCAGGTCGCCAGGAACTACTTGGTAAGGGCCGATACGAGTTTCCGGTTCGCCGGAGGCATTTATTACCACTTCTGATGTGATCGGCCCAGCCTTCTCGAACTGTCTAATCTGCTCGGCAGATGACAAAGCCGGACCGCATCCCGCCAAATATAACAAGTAGAATACAATCACAAAAGTATATCCAAAAATAGTAATCTTTCGACACTGGCTTGCTCTATGGAACCTTCTCATCAGATAACTCCTGATAGGTGCGCAACTTTGTTTCCATTCTGTATTTGTTCTCTATTTCAGCAATTCGCATTTGAAATATATCTTCATCTGTCACTATTAGTGTTCTCCTTTGCCTACGGACCAATTCAGACGCGATTCTTAATCGTAAATGCCATTCCTATCTCGTTTCCAAAGTATTTCTGCTATACTCGGGGATGTGGACATATCTCCCATGTCATACGGTATAGCCTTATGACGCCTAGGTATGTCTGCCAAACGTAGACAATAATGCCAGGTTCAGTGACATTGCCAGGCAGAATCACCGTTTATCCCAAATATCCCTTGACCTTTTTACTTCTTTCACTCCTTTCAATGGTTTGCCTAATTACCCAGTAACTGTTCCCCCATGTGGAGCACAACCCTTTTTACCCTTGACACTCTATAAAATTTATTTTTGGCTTTCACCTTAAAAATGTCAACGTGAATTTCGCTTTTTTTTTCACTTTTTTATTTAGGGAAGCTGCAAAACGTAGGTAAGTGACATCGATCTTGTTAGAATGCGCTGATATGGAAGACGTCTCTGGATGGTTTTTGTAAGAATAGACAGGAGGAGAGGTTTGGGCAATTGCGCCAATTTTTATCGGATGCAATTTCGCAGAAGAAAATAGAGTTCATCCGGTTAATGCGTAGGTGGAGCTATGCAGATTGAAGATTCTGAGTTTGAGATATTCGTCGTCCCGGTAGCCGTAGGCATTGCGTTGCAAGGTTCCAATCTTACTGTTGATCAATTCCAACTTTCCGGTGCTGATGCGGTATCGATCCCAGCAACTGTTTTTTCCATTGAGCGACCTGGTTGGGGTGTACCTCAAACTGACTTGCTAACTCAGCTATTGTTTTATCGCCCTTAGCCGCTGCAAGTGCGACTTTTGCCTTAAACTGAGCACTGTGATTACGCCTTTTGTTTTTCATGAATCTGTCTCCTGAACTTTTTATCGTCTCAGGCGAAAAATCCACCTTAATTATGCGCCCAGTTTTTGGGGAGTATTATAAATTATTAGCTTTACTATATGAGGATATGGAAAGAAAATTAAAAAGCAAAATGAAAAATTATGCAAGTTCATCGTTCGTAGTTCGTTGTTCATCGATGAACTATGAACAATCAGCTATGAACTCATCAGTTTTGATATTTGCATTTTGTAATTTGATTTATCCATGAGCAGTAAACTGTTAGAAGTAATTGATCTGAAGACCTATTTCCCTATAAAGAAAGGTCTAATGCAGCGAACTGCAGATTTCATCAAAGCGGTTGATGGGATAAGTTTCGGGATCAAAGCGGGCCAGACGTTTGGACTTGTCGGCGAAAGTGGCAGCGGTAAGACGACCGTTGCCAGAAGTATAGCTCGGCTGGTACCGACAACAGCAGGACAGGTAACCTTTAAACAGATGGACGTTTTGTCGGCTGACAGAGTTAAATTACATTGGCTCCGCAAGGATATTTCGCTTATTTTTCAGGATCCGCTCAGTTCATTAAATCCACGAATGTCAGTGCGAAACATTATTGGTGAACCATTGAGGATTCACAAAAAAATAACAGGCACTGAGTTGAGTGAGCGAGTTGCAGCATTACTCTGTAAAGTAGGGCTGTCACCCGACTATATGAACCGTTATCCACACGAGTTCTCAGGTGGACAGCGACAGCGAATCGGAATAGCCAGGGCCTTGGCGCTGCAGCCAAAATTAATAATTTGTGATGAGCCGGTCAGTGCCCTTGATGTATCAGTTCAATCGCAGATTTTGAATTTGCTAAAAGAATTGCAGCAAGATCTTGGACTGACCTATTTATTTATCGCACACGATTTAGCTGTGGTGGAGTTTTTCTGCGATATTGTGGCTGTTATGTATATGGGCAAAATAGTGGAGCAAGCTACAGCAGGCCAGTTGTATCGAAACCCTCTTCATCCGTATACACGTGCCCTTATATCGGC
>CAYNKI010000166.1:2597-8403 GCA_964397675.1 uncultured Pirellulales bacterium | reverse complement strand
GGCTGCCACACACTATGGAGCCACAAATCAATGTTACCCAGAATCTGTGCTGTTTGAACCATGCCGAAAAATCCTTTGTTAGTGGTCTGTAACACGTACTTTGCAGGGTTGTCATTGCGAGGCCTGCCTTCGCAGGCCGTGGCAATCCCGATTTACATTGGGTTTGCTTCGCTGCGCTCGCAATGACGGTACGCAGGTGCGATAGCACCCAACAATTGAACTGTTGTAGAATATCAACTATGGGCGCATCGTGCATTTTCATCGTTTATTTTTATTTGGGCTATTTGGTAAAAATAGCTTGACCTTTCCGAACTTAAAACGTAAAATTATAACATAAAAGTATAAAATAAGGATTTTCGGTTCTCCGTTTTCGATTGTTTGCGGTGTTATATTACCGGACGTCCCTTGTTACGTTTGTAACATCCTGTTGATATGTGCGGAGAGTATTGCAAAAGTAAAAATGACAATTAGTGAAAGGAGCTGGTTTTGAGTGCACTCACAAAGATTTTGATAGTTTTGCTGACGATAGCCTCAATTTTTCTCTGCGGCATTATGGTAACTTATGTCGCTAACGCCGATAACTACAAACAAAAATACAACAATCTATACGTCGACTTACAAGATTCGGTGCAGAAAAGAAAAGGTGCTGAGACACAATTAAAAGAGGAAATTGATAAAGCGGGTCGGCAGATAAAAGTATTGAATGATAAAATTGCCTCACTTAATATGCAAATTGAGCAAACAAAATCTGACCTTGCTGAGGCGGAAAGAGAAAAAGCCCTGCTTCTTAAGAGAGTAGATAGCTTCGCAAGTATAGTGGAGGGATTCACTAAGACTAATGACCAGCAGGGATTGCTACTGAAAAATTCTATTGCCAGGCTGGAGAGCGTTGAAGCCGACTTGATTAAGGAACAGAGTCAGCATAAAGAAACTTCAAGGATTCTTTTTGAAAAAATAGCGATAATAAGGACTTTAGAAGAAAAAGACAAACGCCTGCTTGAAGAAAACGCTGAATTGCAAACCAAGATAGACCACTTTTTGCGTCCAGTTGGCAAGACGCTTGCCCCACCCACGCCGGTCACGCCGATAAAAACCAAAGCAAAACCGGTTACACCGCCAACAAGAGATATCAGCTTGAAGGGCAAGATAACCGATGTGGATTTAAAAAACTCCTTAGCTGAAATATCCATCGGCACAGCACACGGCGTCAAAGAAGGTATGAAATTCCATGTTACTCGTGGCGATGAGTTTATTTGTGATATCCTGATTTTAGATGTTGAACCTGAAAAGTCTGTTGGTATCCTGGATCTTTTTAACACGGAACAACCACCGAAAACCGGCGATAATGTAAGCACTAATTTATGATTAGTAATTGGTAACTGGAAATTGGTGATTGGTAACGATTTAACCAATTACCATTTAACCAAACCGTGAGGTTGCAATATGAGTCCAAATGGGCGTACGCGTGGCAAAAAAGTAATCGTACCCAGTAATATTTATACAGTTATTCTTACCTTAGCGTTTGCTGTTGTACTTGCTTCAGCAACTTATATTGCCTACACATGCTATTCTCAGTATGATACAATCTTTAAAATACCGTAGCTAATTGACTATTAATCCTGTTAGAAATTGTATAACCAGGGAGAATGTGGATATATGCCGGTGGAATTCCGGCAATTTGGGGGCAGATGTGCAAAATGGAGAAAATTTATAACAGGGATTGACGATACCGCTTTTTGTGATATATTTAACGGAAAGAATTAAGAAAGGAGTCGAAAGTGCTGCTGGACGCAATCTTAGGTTGGTTCAGTATGGATATGGGAATTGACCTGGGTACATGCACTACCCTGGTTTCTGTCCGCGACAAAGGCATCGTTCTCAATGAACCCTCCGTAGTTGCCGTACGCAAAGGAACCAACATTGTTCTAAACGATGGCGAAGCTGTCGGTTCGGTTGCTCATGAAATGCTTGGCAAAACACCCGGCTCGATTACCGCCATAAGACCTTTGAAAGACGGCGTTATCAGCGATTTCGAAATTACCGAGGCAATGCTGGGTTATTTTATCCGGAAAGTACATGGCAGAGGCGGTCTGGTAAGGCCTCGAGTAGTAGTTGCTGTGCCCAGCGGCATAACCGCCGTTGAACGTCGAGCAGTTATAGATAGTGCCGAGCGAGCGGGCGCCCGCAAGGTTTATCTGGTTGATGAGCCAATGGCAGCAGGTATCGGCGCGGGACTGCCAATAACAGAGCCTACCGCTTCAATGATTGTTGATATTGGGGGCGGAACCTCCGAAGTGGCCATAATGAGTCTGGCTGATATCGCCACTTCCGAATCAATTCGCGTCGGGGGAGATGATATGGATGAAGCGGTTATCAATCATCTGAAAAGGACATACAACCTGCTCATCGGAGAGGCAAGAGCTGAAAAAGTCAAGATACAAATCGGCTCTGCTGCTCCTTTGGAGGAGGAATTGACCATGGAAGTAGCCGGCAGAGACACCATCTCAGGCCTACCAAGAAAAATCGTTATAACAAGCGAAGAAATCCGTGAAGCCCTCCGCGATCCCATTGCTACAATCATAGACACGGTTACAGCAACGCTGGAAAAAGCAGAGCCCGAATTGGCCGCCGATCTGATTGATAACGGCTTACATATTTGCGGCGGCGCTTCGCTGCTGCGAGGAATGGATACGGTGCTGGCAAATGCAACCGGCTTGAGAGTCGAAAGAGTTGAGGACCCACTAAGTTGTGTAGCTCGTGGCACCAGCGTCTACCTGGAAAATCTGGAATTGTGGAAAGACACAATGGACCACAATGAACGCGGATGGGAATAATTCGTCGTTCGTGAATCGTGGATAGTGAATCGAACCACGAGCCACGGACCACGAGCCACGATTATGGCAAGGAAGCAAACCAAGATCTCCAAACGGATGTTGTTTACCTGGTTTATCTTAGGTAGCTTTATATTCCTCTTTGCCCCACAAAAAATGACAAACGAATTTCAGTTCGCCTTCGACCGCATTTTTCGCTGGCCTTTAGGTATTGGCAGAAGTATTTCACTTACCGCACGTACCCGCTCGCTTAGAGAGAATGTCAGCCCGAGACAATACAGTCTGCTCCAAAAAGAATACGAAAGTCTCCAAAGGGAAGTCGCCAATCTTACAGCCCTGCTCAGTGAAGAACACAAGAAGGTTGAGACGCTCTCCGGACTGCGCAGCAGATTACCGGGATTGCAGGGGACAAAACTCTTGCCGGCCGATGCCAGAGCTACTATTGACGGCTCGCACAGCACGCTCACTATCTACTTCGATAAAGATGGAGACTACGTCCCATCTGAGGGTCAGTTCGTTTTGGCCGACAACAGCATCATCGGGACAGTAACCGACGTCTCGGGCGGAGTAGCCTGGGTAAAACTGTTTACCGACCCAACATCGAGGATAGCAGTCACGATAGCAAAACTCGATGTGAACAGGATAATGCAGGGCATCGGCGGAAATCTGGCCAAGATTCAGCTTCTGCCCACAAAGCACAAGGTCAAAAAAGACGACGCCGTTTACGCCTGCAAGAAGCCGGGCCTGCTGGCAGCTCCAATGATTATAGCAAGGGTGGCCAAATGCAAAACAGACGATGAGAACCCGTCAGTTTGGGATATAACAGTAGAACCCGTCTGTGACCTGGAAAGACTAAATAATGTCACAGTGATAATAATGAATCCAAAATAGTAATCAAGAGCCCAATGAGGATTTCAAAATGCGATGGTTTCGGTTTGCGGTTCTTATTCTTATTGCGACCCTGCTGCAAGCCGGTTTATTAGCAGATCTAAGCATCAAACCCAATTTGTTGTTAATCCTTTTGGTATTCTTTTCCGCTCACTGTAAGAACCCGGATGTAATTATAACCTCCTTTACGATAGGCTTTGCTGCTGATATTACACCGGGTTCTGCAATGGGCTCACAAATAATCAGCTTTGGTCTGTTTGGCACTTTGTTAGCAGAGGTGCACAACATTATCGTCATCAGAAAGATGCCTTATCAGTCACTTGCTATATTTATAATCGGCTTTTTGACTGCCGCTCTGGTCTGTTTTTTAAGCTTTCTTAAAGCAGAGTCGGCTGCATCAAACATATACACTGAATTATTTTGGACACCGTTATATTCCGCTATAATAGGGCCGTTTTTGTTCTTGCCGATGAAATGGTGGATGCGTATAAAAACACACCGCTAAAGACGACGCTAAACAGAAAAAAAATCAAAAATGAGCTTGAGAAAGGATTGTATACCCTTAATCTCAAGGCAAGAACAATTTTACATTTTGCTATATAGTTTTGATATTTGGATTTTCCTGCAAGCTCGGCGCTTAAATAAAATATGTACGATAAGCGAATCAGAATATTTGTGACACTGAGCGCGCTACTTTTGTTGCTTTGTGTGCTCCGCCTGATACAAATACAGATGCTGCCTGGCTCTTCCCTTCAGAATGAGATAGAACAGTTAAAACAACAAAGAGAGCTATCCCGGCAGCTTAAGACCATCAGAGGCAGAATACTGGATAGAAAGGGCAATGTTTTAGCAGTCGATGAGCCACAATTTCAGCTAAATATAGATTACAAAATCAGTTGTTTCGCCGATGAGCGTCTTGGAAAAGCGAAACTCTTAAAGGCCGCCAGACAAAATAACGCGGATGTCACACTGCCTAAAGTTCAAAAAGAGCTGCAAGACGGGCTTGAAGACCTGAAGCGCATAATTGATAAATGCACGCAATTTGGCTTCGAGCGCCAAGAAATAGAAAACAAGATAAGAAAAATAAATGATGATATATGGGACCTGCGTACATATCTTGCATGGCAATGGAATTATTCAGGCCAGGATTTTGCACAAGCCGTACCCGATCCTAACGAAAGACTCTTAATGACGGACAAGGTCGATATTGCCGAGATGCACAAAGGTAGGTCCTTATTTGAACTAAATACCGATGACGATGTTTTTACCGCTCAACTGGAATTCATGGACATCAGCGGAGTTAAGATCGTTGCCCAAGGCCACAGGTTTTATCCTTACAGTTCAGTTGCAGCTCAGACAATAGGCTGGGTTGGCCTGGCAACACAAGAGCAAGATATAAAATTGTTCGCGAACGACAGATTAGCAAGCTATTTGCAAGGCGAAGTTTGCGGCAGAGAAGATGGCGTTGAATATGTTTGTGAAACTATCCTTAGAGGCAAACGAGGTGAGCTTGTTTATGACATAGACCGCCAGTTAACAAGTAGAACTGAAACAGAGTTTGGCCAGGATGTCACACTAACTTTAGACATCGAGCTCCAGCAAAGAATAGAAAACTATTTAGCCAACTACCCACATGACCCACTGTGTGGACCTGGAATGGCGGCAGTGGTCATTGACGTTGCAACAGGCGACATCCTCGCACTGGTTTCAATGCCGGTTTTTGATTTGAACCGTGCCAGGTATGATTACGGCACTCTTGCTGACGATCCCAATAAGCCGTTGATAAATCGAGCAATAAATAAGCAATATCCACCCGGCTCAGTTGTGAAGCCCTTGATTCTTATAGCTGGGCTCGAATCCGGCAAGATTACCCCGGATGAGATTATAAATTGTCCCGCCCAAGAGGCCCCATTTGGCTGGCCAAGCTGCTGGATATACAACAGACATGAAGCAGGCCATGATGGGAGCTGGCCAAACTATGCCCGCAACGCTATTAAGGGCAGTTGCAATATTTATTTCTCCCGCCTTGCAAACAGAATCGAGCCTTTAGTTCTGCAGCAATGGCTTTTCAAATTCGGCTACGGCCG
>CAYNKI010000166.1:0-2497 GCA_964397675.1 uncultured Pirellulales bacterium | reverse complement strand
TGAAAGAAGACTTTTTGGCATAGGCCAGGGAAATCTGCGAGCCACGCCGCTGCAGGTAGCAAATGCAATGGCCGCCATCGCACGAGGAGGATTATATAAACCACCCAGACTCTTCTCGTCGTGCGTCGTGCGTGATGCGTCGTGCGAAAAGAAAAACACGCAATACGCAATACGCAATACGCAATACGACCTTAATATTTCGCCACAAACTTTGGAGGTAATCTTTGACGGCATGAGCGCCGTAGTTAGTGAGCCTGGCGGAACAGCCTATAACGAATTTATTCATAGCGGCCTTGCTGAACAAGACGTGAAGGTCTACGGCAAGACAGGCTCAACGGAAGAGCCGGATGTCGCCTGGTTTGCAGGCTTTGCCAAAGCCTGCCCCGAGCAAGGCCGAGGGGATAGCATAGATCGCAGTATTTCCATCGCCGTCGTCGTTGAAGGCGGCCAGCACGGCTCAAGAGATGCTGCACCTTTAGCCCGCGACATCATCCAGTTCTGCATCGAAGCCGGCTATATCGGAAATCCACAATTCTGAATCTTGAAATTCGATATGACAGAAACACAAAAATGTCATTCCGAGCGGAGCCGAAGGCGGAGTCGAGGAATCTACTTTTTTAATAGATTTCTCCACTTCGCGATGCTACGCCTCGCTTCGGTCGAAATGATTTATAATTTTTCTACAGAGCAAAATGTTTGTTCATAAATTATAATTCATAGCCATGGATAAATCAGAGGACAAACAGAACCAGCCGCAAAAAGAACCCAGATGCGACTCGAAGCAATTGGAGCTCCTGTTAGAATGCTCTAAAGAAAGGGACATGACTAAGTGGAACAATTGGCGTTATGAAAATCTCGATTATGACGAGATTTGGCTGGAAGGAGCGGATCTCTATAGTACCAATTTGAAAGGAGTTGACCTCGCTTTTGCCTATCTGAAAGAAGCAAATCTCGCGTGGGCCAATTTGAAAGGAGCGAGGCTCTATCAGGCCCATCTGGAAGGAGCACGGCTCACTCGCAGTCATCTGGAAGGTGGAAATCTTAATCTTGCACACTTGGAAGGAGCACAACTCGTAGATACCCATTTAGAAGGAGCTGATTGTAGAAGAAGTATTGTTGATGGTCTAACATTATGCTGGGGATGCAGTGTTGACCGTAAGACGGATTTTCGTGGTGTTGGTCTGGCTAACTGCCGGATGGATGAGAAGACAAAATACCTTCTCCAGTATAACCGGCGGCGGATGAATTGCGAAGACTGGTATAAGCAGCATCCTTGGTTGGCTCCGTTTGCCAAAGCCTTCTTCTCGTTCAGTGATTATGGCAACTCGACTTGGCGGATTATCCAAACTTTCTTAATTATGGCGACCTTCTTTGCAATTGTTTATTACATCTGGGCAGCGGTAGATTATTATCTGCTTGGATTAACCGACCATCCTGGAATCGTTACCAATCTATTCGTAAGCCAACACGGACCTGTAGATTTTTCGGTAGTGTTGCTACGCAGTATTTACTTTTCCATTGTTACAATGACAACATTAGGATTTGGTGATATGTACGCTAATGCTAATAATTACACTCTCGCAGCGGTGTGCGGACATTTATTGCTTATGCTGCAGGTGATTCTTGGCTATGTCTTGTTAAGTGCACTGGTCACACGCTTCGGGGTTCTGTTTACATCCGGCCTGATTCCAGGCCAATTTAAAATCACAGAGGACAGAAGACAGACGACAGAGGACAGAAAATCTGACATCTGACTTCTGACTTCTGTGACCTCTGTGGCTATTTTGAATCCTCAAGAAAGTGCTATACTAATCGGCTTGTGTAACTTATTTAAGACGCCTTGTAGTATCTGGAAGAATTTTTCATTGTCAGGCCAAAGAATTCTTTCGTCGCTCGGCATAGGTTTATCAATTTCATTGAGGAAACGACCCAGATTTTTTTCATCCAGTTTGTCAGCAGAAACTCCCAGGCCAAGCTTCTGCGCATAATGAGCGTTAATTATCTGCTCATACTGACCCGCTATAGGCAGTAGTAACATCTTCTTCTTGAAATGCATACACTCGCTTATCAAAGAAAAACCGGCTGAAGCTACCACTCCTCGAGCGCCGGCTAAGTTAGTCAGAAAACCCTCGGTCGAACGCTTCTTGAAAACGCAATTTTTGTATTCAGCACTTTTATCAAAACCATAAATGTAGAATTTTTGTCTGTCAAATTTATTAAGCGTCTGCATCAACTGTCCCTCGCCAATGCCGGTGGTGGAATAAATTAGAACATGCTCACCTTGTGTGGATTTCAGGGTTCCAACGATGGGTCTTATGATAGGTGGTGCGAGAATGGCTGAATCAATGCGCAAAGGTGCCTTGAAGAAATTCACAATGATATAAGCAAGAGCCCCAATGTAATGACATTCGGTTACCACGCTGGCAGTTAATCGCGAAAACCAATTTCTCGCCCGATGTTCCAACTTGCAAAGTGTCAGCATATGTTCGTGGTCGAT
>CAYNKI010000165.1:0-8413 GCA_964397675.1 uncultured Pirellulales bacterium | reverse complement strand
TTGGTTACTTTAAGGTGAGTTTACCGGCTAAGACCATGAATAAGACGTATTTATCGCAATTAAATAGTAAATCTTTCGTGGCCGCAAAAGCAAAGATAGATAACCACCTATTTTTTCAACATAATAACCAACCAGGAGGCAAGACCGAACTTGGTATAATTTCGTCTTTAACATCATCCCATTTTGCTATCCTTATATATCTTTTTTGAGGGCCGTACTGTAAAATATCAAGCCGGCCATAATCTTTCAGTAATGTAATTAATGGGTCAGTTGGCGAAGCAGGAGAAGTAAGAAGGGACAAAATGGGATTTACAACTATGCTATAGCCTAAAAGTTGACCTATGTCCCTTAAAGTCAATTGTTTGACCTTACATTCGACAAGGGCCAAATAGCCATGTTTTTCATTTGATGCTATCCCAGTGATATCTACTTTCACATCCCACGCATTAAACTGTGGAAATAAATTATGCAGCCCTAAATCATTTATCAGTCTTGAAAGTTTAACTTTGTGTGTATCAAATACACGAATACGCATGCGTTTATAACGTTCTCTCAAAATTCTCTCTAACCAAGTGCGGACTGGTTCGTAAAGTTCCACTTCATTCAATCTTCTTCTCCCACACTAAATAGTTCCCGTTGTGGCCCTTTTTTGCCTTGCTTACAACCTAATGCTCTGCAAATTTTATAATAGCTATTAAAGTGTTTTCTACATAATAATTCTGGTAATCTCTGACTACATTCATCTTCATGACGGGGTTTCCGGCCACGAAGTTTTTTTGTTTTTGGATTACAAACTTTTGGTCTTGGATCTCCGCGCTCTTTATTGAATCTTACCATTTCCTCAAATATTCTTTGTTTATATTCGAAATAGAATCCTATTGGTTCAAAAGCCTCAGCAAAAATGCGAATGCGACTCTCTTTTGTCCAACCACTGCCTCCACTTGGTGTACGCAAATTCGGATGCCCCCAAAGTATATTGCTTACAGGAACATTGAGATGCTCTTGGAGTAATTTACACAATTGGATTGGTAAAATCCAATTGCCAAACTGAACTTGGATAACTATACGTTGACGTTGACTTTGATCCCTATCAGAATAACTTAGCTCGGAAGATGTATCAGCTATGCCTCGCAAAAATTCTCTTTGGATGTCCGAGTCTGAATCGAATATTATTTGTGGAACTTCAAATTCAAGATACTTTGATTTTCCGCCAGTTATAAATCGGAGATCTCTCCAACCAATAGTTTCTCTTGGGAATACTGCATAAAGGGAAACTTCATGCGCTTTTCTTTCAACCCTCAAATTTACTTCTAATAGTTCACTAATACGAGCACGAATGCTATCTAAACTAAGTCTTAAGGCAGTTTCCCTGTCAGTGTTAATTTGACTACCAGGGACCGGAGTCATTGCATCATGTCTATATGGGAATTGTATTACCAAACGCCTTACATCACCATCTTGGTGGAATGATCCTCGCGCAACAATCATGCCCACAAGATAAGCTACATCCGCGTCAATATAATCAAAGTTGGGCTTTTTCCCCCTCACGTTTTCTACCTTTTTTTGACTTTGGCTTTTGGAAGATTAATAAATATTCATGTACTTTATTAATTCTGAAAACCGCAGGATATCCTAACGGCCTAAGATTGCTATATTCGTGAGATCGATCCCATATTATTACATCATCAAAAATATAGCCTGTTTTTTCCAACTCTTTAGCTAAATCTGAATGAAAAGGATAAAAACAACTTCTCTTTCTTAAATCCATTACATTGACCACACAATATTTTCCTGGTTTTAAAACTTTTAATACTTCATAGAATACTTTTCCAAGAGCTTTCAGAAAATCTGTATAGTTGTGCATTCGGCCAAGGTCGCCCTCTGAATCTCCATAATTCCTTACTTTTTTATAATCAGCCGTTCGGCGCTGGGTAAGAATGTTCCAATATGGTGGTGAAGTAAAACAGAAATCGATACTACTTGGTTCGATGAAATCACTTAGCATTCTCGCATCGTGAGGATAGATAACAAATGAACGTGAGCTTTCATTTATTGTATATATATTTAACCTTTGCTTTGCCAGTTCAACATAATCTGGATATATTTCAAATCCTATACCTTTTCGACCTAATAGACATGCTCCAACTAATGTTGAACCAGATCCCATAAATGGATCCAGAATCATTTTCTCTGAAGAAGTTGTGAAGCATCTAATAATTCTCTTGACGAGCATAATTGGGAACATCGCAGGATGCTCAAGGCGCATTTCATCGCTCGTTTTTCTGATATTTTTCCAAACGCTTATCGAATTAGAAGTCCATTCTTTTCCGTCAAGGTCATTTGCACGGCGTAAATTTCGGATGTATTTTGGTTTTTGGGCAGAAGGTCGAGTCTTTTCTCCTTCAAATAGCAGCATCTGATCCTTACGATAACTCCGTGTTTCTAATTCCTCATGACGCTCCTGCAATGTAGTGGAATCTGATATCGCTTCTCCTTTAAAACTTGCAGTTACTTGAAAGTGTTTCTCTCCGATTTTTTCTAACACAACTTCGTCACCTGGTTTCAAACCATGAAGCTGAAAAAAATGTCTTATGGCTTTACGCTCAGCCAATATTCCCTTTTTCTTGTCAACATGTGTTTTGACCTGGCCAAGTCCTTCTAATTCCAATAAAATTTCTGTACCACTGTTTCTAATGTCTTCAGGTATTAGATCATTAAACTGGTGAATTCTTATATAATTATTACGTATATTCCCATCAGTAAGGATTATTGTTTCTGTTTTAACTTGCACAGCTTAAAATTCCGAATATTTTCACTTCTTAAAACAGCATTTCCCATAAAGGTATTTTGTTATTTCAATTTCTCATAAGCTGTAATTATACCCAAACTTGTAATTCCCGTCAACGCATGAGATCCCGCGAGGCTTTTTCCCCTCTTTCACGGCACAGAATGGCAGAAACTTAAATTCCAGTCAAGGGAATTTCGTCGCTCGTATTTCGTATGTCGTATTGTGTGTTGCGTAGACCGGCGGTAAAACCGCCTGCTAAATACTATTCACTAATCACCAATTAAAACTATATCTTCCGGAATGGCGACGACGTCGCGGTGTTTCGGGCCGAGGAGTTTTTTTATCTCGGTGCTGTGCTTGCCGGCTAATTCTTTCAGTTGAGAGCTGCTAAGGCTGGTGACAGCTTTGGCATTATCGTTGAGCATAACGACCGAGCCGGCCTCAAATGAGCCTTCAACAGAAATTACGCCGCTTGGCAGAAGGCTTTTGCGATTCCTGATTGCCAGCATCGCACCTTCGTCAATATTTATTGTGCCGGCGGCAGCGCTATTGAGAATCCACCTGGCTCGATTGCTTAGCTTTCGTTTGGGCATAAAGATGGTGCCGATTTCCTCACCGGCTATAATACGCCCAATAACGTTTTTCAATCTGCCATTAGCTCAGAGCATTCGGCAGCCGGCGTTGGAGGCAATCTTCGCAGCGTCGATTTTGGTTTTCATTCCGCCGGTGCCATATTTGCTGCCTACACCTGCAGCATTTCGCACAATATCGGCGGTTATTTCATAAACGGCAGGTATCGGCTGAGCGTCAGCGAACTTTCGTGGATTTTTATCATAAAGGGCATCGATGTCACTGAGCATAATCAGCGGGTCCGCATCGATTTTGCTGGCGACCAGGGCACTTAATGTGTCGTTATCGCCGAAGGTCGAGCCGATTTCGTCGGTGCTTACGCTATCGTTCTCGTTCAAGATGGGCACAACGCCTAATTTGAGCAGTGTCTCGATGGAATTGCGCAGATTAAGATAAGTTTTCCTGTTGTTTAGCACCTCAGCGGTGAGCAAAACCTGAGCGACGGTGACGCCGAAGCGGGCAAATGATTTTCTATATTCGGCCATCAACAGCGGCTGACCAATAGCAGCACAGGCCTGACGCATCTTTGTGTCTTTTACTTTGTTGGTCAAATCGAGCTGATCAGCACCCATTCCGATAGCCCCTGAGGTGATAATGATGACCTGCCTGCCGGTTTTAAGCAGCGAGCATACCTGGCGGACAATTCGGCTGACATAGGCAGTATCAATTTCAACGGTGCCTTCTTTGACAAGCGTATTAGTACCGATTTTTATTACTATTCGCTTTGCCTGGTTGAAATTTCGCATAAAAAATGTAAAGCCAAGTTAATTTATTTTTGCTTCTGCCAATTCTCGAACAGCTGGGTGAGCCGCTCAACAACCTCTGGATGCTGTTCATAGACATCGTGTTGCTCGGCCAAATCCTCTTTTAAATTAAACAACCTTGGCCTGTCGGATGTTGCAGGCCGGCCCTGTAATATCTGGCTGGTGGGCTGACGTCCCGAGCGGTCGTTGGTTTTTACAAGTTTCCAGTGACCATCACGAACCGCCCACTGTTTTTGGAATTGCCAGAACAGGGGACGTTTGCTGGCAGGCGATGGCGTATCGGCCTTTATGGCTGCTAAGAGGCTCTGGCCATCGATATTTTTAGGTGTTGCAATGCCGGCTACTTCCAGACAGGTTGGCAGGATATCAAGTGTTGATATGCAGTGATGATAGGTTTTGCCTTTGGCGAGGTAAGCAGGCCAGCGCATCATAAATGGTACACGAATACCACCTTCGAAAAGGAGATATTTGGACCCGCGAAGCGGACGATTGTTTGCGCCGGTCAATGGAGAACCGCCATTATCAGCAAAGAATAGTACGAGGGTGTCATCGACGAGGTTCAATTGTTCCACGGTATCAAGCAGCTGGCCGATATTATCATCCATGCAGTTCAGATTCGCCAGATAATACTTGCGCATTTGCTCATCCGTGATGGGATTAAGTTTGTTGTAAGTATTATAATATTTACTGTATTTGCCCATCGTTTCGGGGTTATAATTCGGGATTTTTTTCACGCCATACTTTTTCAGATATCGATCCGGTACTTCATGAATCAGATGGTGAACCGAGTTATACGAAACCGTTAGTAAAAATGGGTCGTTCTTATGCCACTGTATAAAATCAATAGCTGCCTCAGTGAATATCTCCGTTGTATATCCTTTTTCGAAACTCTTTCGTGAGTTGTTATGAAATAAGGTACCCAAGGCCGCACTGGAACCATGGGGATCAGGAGTGCGCTTTTCGATATCTTCCGAAAGAAGAAAAAAGTCATGAGCATGCGAAGAAAAACCCAGAAATTCGTCATACCCGTGATTTAAAGGATATTCGCGCACATCCATTCGATGATAATTTTTCCCAAAATCGCTCTTTCCGATCTTGCCTGTTGCATATCCAGCCTGTTTGAAATATTCTGCAATAGATTTGACATTTTTCGGCAGACCTGGATTCCAGCTGGCAGCTTTGTCCCAGCGTTGTTGATAGCAGCCCGTATTCCATCCCGCCCGTGATGGGCTGCAGACCGGTGCGCTGACGTATGCCTGTGTACATAGAATCCCGTCGGCGGCGATACGGTCCATATTCGGAGTGTGAATGTCCCCAGCGGAATGAGAATAGGCGCTCAGATCGGCATAACCCTGATCATCGGCAATAATGATGAGGATATTAGGTTTTTTACTTAGTCTTTGTATCGTGTTGGCTAAGCAGCCAGCCAAACTGAACTGTGCTCCCGTTGCTAACATCATAGTCATGAAGTCTCTTCGATTCATTTTTCTCTCCTGTAATAAAATCCTTTCTTTCCAAGTTCTCCAAGTTGTTCTTCTTTGGATTATACGTCTTCGACACACTTCACAATTCGCCAATATTATGGCTTATGAGTAAGACCGCTATCTGAATAACAATTACCAATAACTAATTCGCCGATCTTTAACCGCCGGTTGCTATCTTTTTGTATGCGAACTTTTTTGCATTCGGGCCTGCATAATCTGCGACGATTTGGCCGGTGCCAAGGAGTTTCCATTTGTAAATTACAAGTCCTTCCATGCCGACCGGGCCGCGAGCATGTATCTTATTTGTGCTTATGCCAACTTCGGCGCCGAGGCCATAGCGATAACCATCGCTAAAACGTGTGCTGCAGTTCCAAAACACATTTGCAGAATCCACCAGCGCCATAAACCTGTCTGCTTTTTCTTTATTATTGGTGACGATTGCATCCGTATGGCCCGAGCCGTAGCGGTTGATGTGTTCGATGGCCTCATTCAGGCCGGCTACAACTTTTATCGACAGAATGTAATCAAGATATTCAGTTGACCAGTCTTCTTCGGTAGCGGGCTTTACATCTATTATCGAGGCAGTTTTGTCACAGCCACGCAACTGAACATTTTTTTGCTCAAGTGCAGTTTTTACTTTAGGCAAAAACTCTTTTGCGATTTTTTCATCGACCAGCATGGTTTCGACTGCATTGCAGACCGCAACGTATTGACACTTAGAATCGACGGCAATATTTACAGCCATATCCAGAGCGGCGTCACTATCGATGTAAACGTGGCATATACCATCAGCGTGTCCGAGGACAGGGATGTTTGTGTTGTCCATGATATAGCGGACAAATTCATTTGAGCCGCGGGGGATGATCAAATCTATGTGATTATCCATGGCCAGCATTTCTGCAACATCCTGACGCGTTTGAAGCAGTTGAATCCATCCTTTGGGTAGTCCAGCTTTTTCGCTTGCCTGAGAAATCAGTTCTGTCAGAATTTTGTTTGTGGTGGCTGCTTCGCTGCCGCCTTTAAGTAGGACTGCGTTGCCGCTTTTTAAGCAAAGCGTTGAGATTTGCACTAAGGCGTCCGGGCGAGATTCAAAAATAACGCCGATAACGCCGATCGGACAACTGACTTTGTAAAGCTCAAGGCCGTCATCAATCTCCGTGGCACTGAGTGTTCTGCCGACAGGGTCATCGAGTTTGATTAAGCTGTCGATGCCAGTGATAGTTTCTGCTATTTTGTTTTCATCGAACTTTAGGCGTTTTAGCAGAGGTGCAGCAAGATTATTTTTTTCGGCGTCGGCCAGGTCTTTTTTGTTGGCTGAGACAATTTCAGCACTATGTTGCTTTAAGGTCTTGGCAATCTCAGCTAATGCGTTATTTTTTACATCAGCCTTGACCTCTGCCAGTTGGATTGAGGCTGACTTGGCAGCTTTCGCTATTTCGGCTATATCCATCTTGATTTTCCATTTACTATTGACTATTTACTATTAATTATCGATAATTCTTAATCTAAATAGTAAATAATAAATAGTCAATTATCAATTGCAGGTGCGGGTGTAGCATAGTGGCTAATGCACCGGCCTTCCAAGCCGACTACGTGGGTTCGATTCCCATCACCCGCTTTTACTATATGGTAATTTCATATAAGCACTTCAATGAAAAGTATTCAATTTTCTGCTAAATCATATATTCAACGTTTCAAAATTCACAAGTTATTGTGAAAAGCGATAGCTGAGTATAAAAAATAGTTGTGTGCGAAAAATATTCCCCGTTTTCGTAAGCGCTTCTATTTGCAACAATTAACGCTTCTTGAATCGAGTCCTATAATAAAATTTTCCTAAAATTTTAAAAAAAGTGTTTTTGTATGTTGACTGTGTGGGAAGAAGTGGTAATATTTCCCAGTATTGTTACAGAAGGTGGAGCAGTATCCATGCTTTTATTAACAGGCGAATATCAGCACGTTATTGACGCTAAGAGCAGAGTTCTTATTTCAAATAAGCTCAGAAGTCAGATTGACGCTGATGAGCACGGCAGCAATTTCTATCTCGTGCTTGGGGCAAATGGCATACTCTGTTTATATCCTGAGAGATACTTCGAGCAGATAGTCCTCTCGGTCGCACCTGAGACTGCTGCGCCTGACGAGGCTGTGGCGTTCGAGCGAATGAGCTTTGCATTGGCCAGCAAGGTGGAATTGGACGCTC
This sequence comes from uncultured Pirellulales bacterium, assembly GCA_964397675.1. Taxonomy (GTDB): domain Bacteria; phylum Planctomycetota; class Phycisphaerae; order Sedimentisphaerales; family Anaerobacaceae; genus CAYNKI01. The sequence continues at coordinate 550 of CAYNKI010000165.1, read as the reverse complement.
AAGGTAGATTACTGTTGAATGAAAGATTGCGAAAAAGGGCAGGATTGAGAGACCATATTACCCTCGTCGGTGTTAGAGACCATATCGAGCTATGGAACAATGAGGACTGGGAGCAATATCTTTCGGATCATACGGCCCAATACCAGAAACAGATGTCGCAGGCACGACAGCTCGTCTTACGAAAACAGAATAAAGAATTTGAGCTTTTTGAAGGGAGGCAAAATGACTGAAGTTGGTTCGGACTATTGCCAGATTGTGAGCGAAAGCTTCGCTGGTAAAAGAGCAGTTGATGAACAAATCTTTACTTCACTGGCTATTCTTACTGAACGACTGGAGCGGTTGAGAAAGCTCGGCGGAGTTTTTTCCAATGTTGGATTTTCGCCCGATGTTAAGAAACTTAAAAGCCAGGAAAGCACAGTAGCGGTAGGCTGAAAGCTCAAGTAGTGGTGAATGGTTCGGAAGTAGAGCATATTCCGGTTCTTGCGGAAACATTAGCCGAACAGATAAACTTACCGCCGGATGGGGTGATGGTCGATGCGACCATAGGACA
>CAYNKI010000164.1:0-8485 GCA_964397675.1 uncultured Pirellulales bacterium | reverse complement strand
TTTGAAAAGAAAAAATCGTTTTTTGATTTTTTCTTTTCAAACAGTAACTTATTGTTTGACAAATACTTAGGTGATTATTTAAGAAAATCAAAAACGGATTTTCTTAAATAATATATGCCTAACCTCAATTTTGCAGAAGCCTTGAAATATTTAAGGCCATTCATTATAACCAGTATAAACTGATATGCAATCCAAATTTTCCTGCGACAAATCCAGACAACGCTATTTCATACCCTGCTCACCTTGCCAACACTTCAACATTTGAGACATTTGTAAATTCCTCATATTTGCTGGTCAACTTTTGTCGCTCAAGCATTTCACCCTTAACTATCCATATCCTATAATTAAGTCTCAAGGTCTGGCCTGAGCTTAATCTTTCCGTAAAGAATGCGCCAAACCGTCCGTAATCACGGTAGGCTGAATAGACAGTAGACTTTGGATTGTCAGGATGATTCATGTGCTGAACGGTATAATGATGACCATTCAGCCCGTATGACATCGCCACCCAGGGAAGGTCCTTATCTTTTTTGGGATCAATACCGTCTTTATGGAATAGGTAAGCTGCCTTGACCTCTTCGCCGCCCTTAGCAACAGCATCGTGCGCCCGATACTGAAATCCGGCGTGTTCCGGGTCGCCATTTAGAAAAACGTCACCTCTGACAGCTTTCAACTCGGTGCTGAAATCCAGCAGCAAAATCGCAGGATCGCTTTGACGAAATATAGTAGTTTGGCGCTGTTCAGCAATAATCGGCTCGCCATTATCATCATTCCAGTGAACCAACGATTTTGATCTTGCCAGGACGGGGCCGGCAGCCAATTCCAGAAATTTTTGGTGCACTTGGGCCACATCTTTCATATGCCATAAATCATATATCTTGCCCTTAAATTCCAACTTATTCCAACCTATAAATATGCCGCGATGGTGCGGATATTTGATCTCATCTTTCAGATAAGGATGCATACCGTCCGGCCCGTTGGTAAGAAGATTTCGTCCCTGTGCATCAAAGACGTGAAGGAAGGGCTTGTAAGTCTCGAATACCCGTTGTGGGTTTGAAGTATCATAGGTGTACATATAACGCGTGACATTTCGGCCATCGAAAAGCAAATCCAGGTATTCACTCTCCTTCTCTTCCCAGGAGAAAACACCGGTGCCAGTCGTTTTTCCGTGTCTAATGTTGGCAATCCAGGTGGTTGACTTGTCAGCCTTCAATCGCGGGGCTACCCACCATAATTGATTTTTGCCCTGTCCATCGGTCACAATTTGGCCCGGGATGAATACGCCGAGAGAACGAACACCAACCGGCCTGAGTTCGACCCTGATTTCCCCTATCGGCACATCAGTGAACTGCTCCGGCAGCTCAACAACCACATGAAGCGGGACATCAACACAGTCCCTCTCCGGAGCCGATACTTTTAAGCGAAGCATTTCCTCTTCGCCAGCAACGCTGAAGCGGCAAAGTGCAGTGATTATCAAAATTACATATAGGAATCTCGCTACAGTTTTCATGTCTTAACCCTTTCAACACTAATTACTTATAAGTTTTCATTTTGATACTCAGGAGTCGGTGTTATTTTAAAGGCCCTACTTTTCATTGAGAGGTACAATCCAGATATTGCGGAACATCACTTCGTTGCGGTGGTCCTGAAGTAGAATGGGACCAGGTTCAGGCCCTTCCGGCCGACCTGCGCCGGTTTTATCCGGTATCTTCACATCGTCATGTATTAATACGCCGTTCTGCCATATCGTAATATGGGCGTTTTTTGTTCTTTCAGAATTTGTGCCTTTTCCTTCGAAATGAGCCGCATGGAAGACGATGTCATAGCTCTGCCACTCACCGGGCTTTTTGCAGACATTCTTGTCTGGAGCCTTGAATTTGTAGATTGAGCCGCAGCCATTGTTCATAGCAGGTAGGCCGTAGGAATCAAGGATTTGAACCTCATAGCGACGTTGTATATAAACGCCGCTGTTGCCCCGGCCCTGCCCCTTGACATCTGCCGACATTTGCGGAACCTTGAATTCAATGTGCAATTTGAAATCCCGGTAGTCCTGTTTGGTCATAATGCTGCCTGCTTGAGGAACGATCTTCATCGCGTCATCTACAGTTTCCCACTGTATGTCCTTGCCATTTTGGTGTACCCAGTGCGAAAAACCTGTGCCATCAAACAGGACAGTAGCATTCTCCGGGCGGGCAAACTCCACTCGGACCTGCGGCGGCTCAGCATAATCATGCCAGATGCGTTCGACATCATCGATGTTGACTTTGCCTCCGTGCACATAGAGCCGATAACGGAAAACATGGTCTTTGCCCGGCTCCATCACCCAGTCACCAGCCTGTGACGGCGCCCAGTTGAAGAACACCTGTTTTTCAAACTCGGGCCAAATACGCATCGGTTCGGGATGCCGGAAATTCTTTGGATGGCTTATATGTGTCACGCCCGCCCATTTGCCATTTATGGCGCCAGAAGTATCGCACCAGCGTGCTGTAGTGGCGTGACCATCTTTGCGAGTCCTGCCTTCGCTGGTTAAGTACGCCGCGTTTTCGCCTTCCCACTCAGCGGCGCCGCGGAAGCCGAATCCGCCGTAGCGATATTCAGACTGATAAAGCGGGCTGTCTGCGACGCATCGCTGTCTCGATTTGAAGTCCCACAGCCAGTAGCCCTCTTCCGGACCACCGATATCATAAACCCTAACGTCCCAAACCTCTCTGAGCACGACTTTTTCCCCTTCGTCAGTTTTCAGAGCGATATGTTCCTGCTCTGCCTGAAAGCCCCCATAAATAGGACCACCGGTCGTGGAGAGAAACCTCGCAAAGCGGACCGTACCTTGGCCTTCTTTCAGATTCCAGAAATCGACTTCTTTACCCTCGAATTTTGTCTTTGTCCAGGGCATCCATATTCCAATGTGGTGAATGTGGTCAGCTGGATGAATATTCGTCAGGACCGCACCGGTCGGCGACCACAACGGATGAATAAATCCGCTACGGTTATATAATTTGCTTTGGCCTTTCGGCGGTGGCACAATTGCATGATTATATTGCAGCACTTTATCGTCGCCTTTTCGAATCAGTAAGACTTTGTCATCCTTTACGGCCTTGACCGAAGATGTTCTTGCCGGTGCGCCTGTGACAAGTTCATAAACGCGCTTACCGCCTGCGGGCATCGTGCCATCGATTATCCACCATAGTTTTGGGAGGCTTTTCGGCTCAATCTGTGAAGGGATTACCGAACGCCTGGCGCCCTTGATTTGCTCTAAGCGCAATCCGCCTCCGGGCGGACTGCTTATACTATCGAGAGTAACCGACACCGGCGTATCGATTCGGGTGTGCTCTCCTGCTTCAACGGTGATTCTTGCCAGTGGCTCAGAAATGTCCGATTGAGCCGGCAGGGTCCAGAATAAAACAAAGACAACAATCGAGCTTATTAGTACTGATATACGCTTTTGCATCATTGCACTCCTTTCGGTTCGGATCGATACTGTATACACTTTTTCCTAACAAAAACGCGATATTAATACTGATAAGGGATTCAATCAAGGATTATCTGGTAAATTTTGGAATAGAGTGGGATTCAGTCGCAAGTCGAAAAGTGGTGGGTAGGCAGAACTGCTTATCCTTTGACACAAATCATAGGCTCAAGTTTGGCTACTTTCTTGGCCAACTCCGCCTTGTCGGTGGCGTCAACAACGACAGTCACATCTTTATAAGCGCCAGGAGCTTCCTCAGCAATACCACGATTAGATGCTCCGTGGATGATGATACCTTTTTGCGCAAGCTCCCTTATCACGTCTTTTCCATGCCATCTTTTTGTTGCCTTCTTTCGGCTCATAGCTCTTCCAGCACCATGGCAGCAAGAGCCGAAGGAAAGAGACATGCCTTTTTCCGTGCCGGCCAATATATAGGAAGCAGTGCCCATGGTGCCGCCAATGAGAACGGGCTGGCCCACCTTTACTATATCAGCCGGCAACGATGGATGACCTGGCCCAAAAGCACGAGTCGCGCCTTTTCTGTGTACGTATAATTTCCTGGATTTTCCGTCCACCGTATGTTCTTCGACCTTGCATGTGTTGTGAGAGACATCATAGAGCAAGGTTAGATTGCTCTTGGCAAAGACTTCATCAAAAGTGAGCCTGACCAAATGCGTTAAAACCTGGCGATTCGCCACGGCACAGTTAATGCCGCAATTCATTGCGCCTAAATATTGCCGGCCAATATCAGAGTTAATCGGTGCGCAGGCCAGCTCCCTTTCCGGCAGTTCTATTCCCAGGCTCTGAGCAGTCTTTACCATCCTTCCAAGAAAGTCGGTTGCTATCTGATGGCCAAGCCCCCTGGAGCCGCAATGGATGCTTACGATGATATCGTTCGCCGCCAGCCCGAAAGCCTCGGCGCAATCCGTATCACAGATCTCCGTAACTTTTTGAACTTCGAGATAGTGGTTGCCAGAACCGAGCGTACCGACCTGTCTGGTTTGACGGTCTTTCGCATGATCGGATACGTACCTTGTCACGGCCCCTGTCATGCGACCGTTTTCTTCGATATGCTGGACGTCATCCTTGGTTCCGTAGCCCTGCTCGACCGCCCAGTGTGCACCACCTTGAAGCATTTCGTCCATTTCCCGCCTGGAGAGGTGAAGTTTGCCTTTGCTACCTAAGCCGGCTGGTATTCGTCGAGCCAACAAGTCAGCAAGTCTTCCCTTTTCAGGTTCAATGTCATCGATTGTAAGGCCGGTTCTCAATGCACGGACGCCACAGGCAATATCGAATCCCACACCCCCCGCAGAAATTACGCCTCCTTGGTCCGCATCAAAACCAGCGACCCCCCCTATTGGAAAGCCGTAGCCCCAGTGCGCATCCGGCATGGCATAAGAAGCTCTCACTATGCCGGGCAGCTTGGCAACGTTTGACGCCTGCTCAAAAACCTTCTCATCCATAACTTTCATGAGCTGCTCATCGGCATAAATGATCACCGGCACACGCATTTGGCCGAAAGGTTCCATGTACCATTGGCACTCAGAACGTCTTTTCAGCTTATCAAGATTCATTTTGCACCTTCTGCAAAATTATACATCTACAATACATTGTACCAGCCAGTTGCCATTTTTGTTCTGCCCTTCGGCAGTGAGCTCAGGGCCGAACTGCTGGACCTTCAAATCCGCATAGGTGGCAGCTTTTACTTCCACAGCAGGGTGGTGTTTTTTCAAATCTATCTTCTCACCCCAGGCTTTGGCAATAAGTTGATTATCTTTGATATTAACTTTGAATTTGCTAAACAATATACCCCGCGTCGCTATTTCGTAGATTAAGGCATTTAACCAACGCACAAAGAGTAATTCATCGTCCTGCTCTTCGCAGATAATTTCGACTGCTTCTCTTGGTTCCACCGTCTGCAAATCGGTAATAATGGCAGTTAGAGCCAGAGCAGCCTGAGCAAAGGCCTGTTCCTTCGTTGGTCCAAAGCCGCGAATCCCCATATCAGCCGGATGCGAATAATGCTCCCAATACGCATTGCTCATAAGTAAGTCAACTAAAAAAAGCAGACCAATTGTATTATACAGCTTTGCCCGGCATGGCTTGTCTTTCAGTAATCTTTAAAGCCCCTCATCCATTCCGGTACTACCAGAAGCTCTATTAACGTGAATCCTATTTTCCTGCGCATCATAAGTTTTCCTCTTTAAATATTATTTCTAAACCTAATTGCCCCTCTGTCTCCGATAGTTCCACCACTGTGATTGCCTATTATAATTATAATCCAACTGGCCATAGTAATGCAACACATTTTTTATAGCTTCGGCGATCAGACCAATGGGAGCGGTCTGATTTCTAAGCTCCGACCAATCGGCCTCCAGCAGATTGCCTTTGTTGCGAGCTTTAACTCTGTACTGGAATGCTCTGCTTACACGAACTACTGATTTTAGCCGTAGAGCCAGTCTGCGTTAGCTAATTCATAATCGGTGATTTCTTCGGGAGTGAAAAATAACTTGATCTCCTGCTCAGCAGATTCTGGGCTGTCCGAACCATGAATAATGTTGTATCTCGTGGAACAGCTAAAGTCACCCCTGATGGTACCGGGCTGAGCTTCATAGCCGCGAGTAGCTCCAATCATCTTACGTGCTATGTCTATAACGCCTTGTGCCTGCCAGACCATCACAAGTATTGGTGCTGAGGAGAGATATTTCACTAATCCTTCATAAAATGGCTTTCCGTGATGAACAGCGTAAAGTTGACGGGCTAAGTCCTCAGGGATTTGCATAAATTTTGCGGCGACCAGCTTCAAGCCTTTTTTTTCAAATCGCCCGATTATGTCACCAGCCAAATGTCGCTGGATAGCATCTGGCTTGATAATAATTAAAGTGCGTTCTGGCATTATCAAGTTTCGCAGCTCGATTCAAGAAGTATTACATCCCTTCGGGGACAATGAAAATCTCGACTCGTCTGTTTAGTGGATTGCCTTTTTTGTTAGGTTTATTTTCTGCGATTGGCCGGTATTCGCCGAAGCCTCGCACGCTCATGCGCTCCAGATCAACGTTGCTCTCTGCCATAACGTTCAGCACAGATATTGCTCTGTGGGTAGATAGGTGCCAATTGGTCGGATGCTTCTGCCGAGTCTCAGGCTTTTCAATAGGAATATCGTCGGTGTGACCTGTAATTATGACATCGAATCCTTCGGCCTCCTCGGAACTCAAGATTTCACAAAGCGATTTTACAGCTTCGACCGCATCAGACGCTACTGTGTCACTGCCCTTCTCAAAAAGTAAATCGCTTTTGAACTTCACTATGCCTCGGCTCGCATCGTACGTAACCATTTCGTGCTCTTTGGCAAAATCCTCCAGCTTAGTAGTAAGCTCTACCGGCAGCTGCGCTCCACCGTGAAGCAACTTCTCCTGCATAGAAGCAACAAGCTCATTCTTTTTAGCTATGTCTTCCTCAAGTGCTGCAATTTTTTGCTCCAGCGTCTCTACCTCGATGCCACCTTTTTTCCCGGCCTCATCAAGTTGTCTGTTTAATTGGTCAAGTTCAAGCTTTTTTGCCGCCAGCTCCGCCTGGAGATTGTCTATTCGCTTTTGCTGTGTTTCGTTTTGGATTCGCAAGTCCTTTAACTCCGAGCTACAACCGCTGGCCAGCAAAATACAAGTAATTGCTAAAAAAACCCCTGAAAGTGTGGCGATTCGCATTGTTCAATCCTTTCCAAATTTTTAAGATACCATTCCATTAAAATACACAAGTTCTTTATATAAATAAAACCATTTATACCTATCCGTCAAGGATAAACTTCAAAAATCTTGACTGCCGTCAAAAGAAGCAGGGCCTATCCCAATGCACATCGGGATAGGCCCCGAATTGGGTCTCTAATTATAAAGCCCATTGTTTATCGATGAACCACAAACTATGAACTACGAACTATTCAGAACGGCTTGTCAAACGGCTGAGTCCGGCCTCCAAGCCACGCAATCTCAGCATCCGACTGAGCATAATCATAAATGCGGACATCGTCAATCTGACCCATAAAAAATCTGTCGTTGTTGGTAGCGCGATAGCCTATGCTGACATCCACATTAGCAGTGACATTGAACGCATTCGGGTCTGTACTGGGCCTGGTGTCATCTATACCGTCAAGGTAAAGTATCACCTCCGGATAAGAAATCGTGGCGTTCTCTTGAACCGTCACCGCAACATGGTGCCAGCTACCATCGTTCACATTGCTGTCTCCCTGGACATTGCCGTCTCCATGCTCTACGCGTAGCCTATCTGCGTTGACACGAAAGTCTATTCTCTGACTACCTGACTGCGTGCCCCAGTTTACAATTGTGCCGGTTTCAGTGGCAGTCGTATTGATCCAGGCGGTAACAGTAACAGCATTCGGGCCGAGTATGCCCTTGTAGCCGGTTATCTCTACATAGTCGCCGATACCATCAAGGCTAATGGCCTGGCCAACCTTGCCCGCTACAAAATTGGGCTCGCCAATTGCAGTGCCATGGAGGTCGTTGCCAGAGCTGTCGTTGGCAGTGCCTTCAAATTCGTAGTGCGCTACCAGGCCAACGGTGTCAGGCTCGGCAGGTATGATTAACTGACGGCTATAAGGATACAGCCGAATATCGTCAAAGTAAACCACGCCCGTACCACCAACAAATCCGATACTCTCAAGGCCGATACTCAACTCAGTTACATTGCTAAGGTCCACACCAACTAAATCTGCCAGGTCAATATTCCACGGCTGCCACTGTGTTCGCGTTAAGTTAGCGGCCTCACCATCGTATAACACCTTAACGCCGTTGAGCTTCACATACATCTGCTGAGCGACATTATTCGGATCGCCATAGAAGTACAGCGATAATGCCTTAATGCCATGCTTGGCCCAATCCTGCCCGATTGCCAGATCAGCAACATTCGCGGTGGCCTCTGAATAATTAGCAGTGCTGTTGTCGTAGTAAATAGGCGCGGACTGCGCACCACCATGCACGATACTCCTCTCCATGATATCGCCATCGTAGT
>CAYNKI010000163.1:0-8583 GCA_964397675.1 uncultured Pirellulales bacterium | reverse complement strand
TGGCTGACGGAATACAGTCGTCTAATTCCCGAAGGTGTTTCAGCTAAAATCTGGGTAGTAGATGGTGACCTTAATGGTCCTCAGGACTCTATACTTGGCAGACTTTGCTGCAATGCACCATTGCCTTAGTTCTCCAGTTTATTCATGTTTCTCGATCAGTTTTTTTAATAGATGCCTGTGGCAATTAGGATTGTCTTCGCGCTCAAAGCACAATAAGGTTATTGTTTTACAGCTTGCCCTTTCTGTCAGTTTGCTAATTTTATCCTGTTGCTGTAACATCTCTTGATGGTAGCGTTTCTTATATTCGGCCCAGGAGATGTTGCCTTTCTTCCAGTCCTGCAGCAACTCGACACTGGGAGCCACCTCTTTTAGATGCTCTGTCAGAGACAACCCCTCTCTGGAAAGACCGCGGGGCCAGTACCGACTCACCAGTATTCTTTGGCCATCTGATTCTTCAACAGAGTCATACACGGATTTTGTCTTTACCATTTTACAGTTTACTGCTCGTGCCATGCTTTTCTTATTGTTTTGAGAATAACCACAAAACCCTTCTTTGCCAACTGCCAGTGCAGATTCTTGACCTTTTCAAGTTCAGGCTCAGGCAACTTGTTTTTCCCCGAGTCGTATCCCAGCCACAGCATACAGGGATTGATATTCTCAACCCAGTCAATCATCACATCCGGGTCAAAATCCATCACCGGTTCAATCGTCACCATTTTGAGTGGGTGGTTTACTTTCAGGAAATCCTTATATCTCTGAGAAGGTTTAGGGGCCTTCGAAATTCCTTCACACAGTTCGTCCCTATTGGTTTCCAGGGTTGTGCCAAGAATGACATTTTTAGGGAAAATGGTCCTATTGAAAGTCTGAGGGTCTTTTGACTGTATCAAAAACGTTTTGTCCGGCTCGCTTTGTATCCTGGCTATTATTTCCTTCAGATATTCGGTGGGGCAAAATGCTATATCCCCGCTTGAACAGGTAAATATGAACTGCATGTGTTTTGTTTTAGGCAGCTTTTGGTTCAACCTTTCAGGGTGTGTATGTGGAGTAAACTCGTAACATCCAGGGCAATTTTTCCTGGCCCATCTTTTGAGTTGTCTCTGGAAAGAGCTTTTGCAATAAATGCAGTCGTGTTCACAACCTACAAAAGGATTCCATTGTTTAACCGACAGCTTGTACATGTTGTTTTTCTTTTCCATTTGATTACCTTTGCAAAAAGAGATAATTGGAGCAACAGATGGGTTCCAAAAAATCATCACAGTCACATCCAGCGTAGTATATTATAGCAAACATTCTGGCCTATCGTATGCAAATAGTCTTCGTCAAGATATCCTCGGGTGGCATTAGCCATGTATTTCGAAGTTTAGTAGAACGCAGGCGTATATCTTTTCAGTCAATCCCTGCGGCAGATCAAGTATGATCTCACGGGTACGTCCGTATCTGCCCTTGGAAAGTACCCTGCTGCGAATCAGTGAGTAGATGTCCAGCTCGGAAACAAGATCACCAAATGCCCTGCCGGTCAATGGCCTCAAATCGACTCTTTGGCAAAATCTCTTATAAGCATCATAGGCTTCGCCGGTTCCAATCGAGCCATTTTTAGTTTTTCGCGTGGCTTCAATAACGCCGGCCATGGCAGCCTGCAATTGCGGCGGTGCTGAACGTACCAGTGTAAGGTAACGATCTTTGTCTAATTCCATCGCTGCTTCATCAACCACGGTAAGAGTGATTCTTGTCCCTGCCTTCTCTGCTAAATAAGCTCCCTTTGCCAGCAGCGTGATTGCCTTACGGGCATCTCCGTGTTCTCGGCTTGCCATTGCCGCGATCTTTTCAATAACACCGGGTTCAATCATCTTCGGGTTGATAGCTTTTTCAACACGGATATGGAGAATATGCTGAAGGTCTATGGCATTATATGGCTTGAAGATCAGTTCATTGAGCTTCAGGAACGACTTTACTCGTGGATCAAGGTGGTCGGGCCAATCCAGGCGGTTGGAAACAAAGATAAGGATGAGCCTGGCAGAGATTCTCTGCGGCAGCCTTCGCACAAGAAATGTCATAAAGTTGTCTTTATCCCTGCGGACATTATCTACCTCATCAATGAAAAGTATCAGGTAACCCTGATAATCAGAAAGCTTAGCTTCAATGCGTGTCATCATCTCTTCCAGGGATATTCCCTTTTGATATCTTTTGCTTGCATTGAGCAGACAGGCCAAGTCGTTCAATGCTCGAAAGCACGGTCTTGGATTAGACAGGTCAAGGTGTTCGTAACGGATTGGTATATTTTTGGCAAGACACATCTCAGACAGCAGATTCAGAAAATAGCTTAGTGTGAGTGTCTTTCCCGTTCCGGTTTTGCCCCAGATTGCCATGTGGCAGGGATGATCGCCCCGCAGTATTGCGGCAAAATGACTGCTTAGCTCTTTTATCTCTGTGTCACGGACATTAGCGTTGAAGATTTCTTCCAGTACAGCTAATTGTTCCGATTTGATTAACTGCTCATCATCAAGGAAACGTCTGTCTTTGATAATTGCACTGCTGACCATGTGCTGTATCTGGCCGACTATTTTAGTACGGACTTTGGTTGGTTCCATGCGAAAATCCTCTCCATATGTCTTCACTGGAAGTGCAACTATATTAATGTTGCGCTTTTTTAGGGCCGAAGAGGGAGAGTGCGCTTCCGATGGAAAGTGAGGTAGACTTTTGGTATATGTTTGTTTTTTTGCTTTGATTCTGTAGTTACTGGTCAGTGACATCATCTTTGCAAAGTCCCCTTTATAAGGATTTATAAACGTCGTCTTTAAGTAGTAGTAAGTAAAAAGTAATACATACCTCTACTACTACTAACAACCGCTCCAGTGGAAGCACACTCTCCCTCTTTGGCATAAATTGTTCTGCCTGATCCTGTAGATATACCGGTTTGACTTCGGATGTGAAACAAGGTGTGGAAGATCGTATTTATGGAGAAAACCCCTGTTCTGAAGTGTCTCTTTATTCGTCTGAAGTGTCTCTTTATTCGCCGAAGTGTCTCTTTATTCGAGCCGAAGTGTCTCTTTATTCGCCTGAAGTGTCTCTTTATTCGTCTGAAGTGTCTCTTTATTCGGATTTGGGGGTGCTGAAGTGTCTCTTTATTATTTTGGCAAACTGCAATTAAGGCCTTATGCCACAAGTAGTTAGAAAGAGTACACAAAATCGAATATTATAGGATATGGCTATTATACAAAACAAATCAAGGAAGAAAAGGAAGGATATTGGCTGATTGAGGCCTTCTTATTGTGTCCTGAAATCAATCTCAAATTAAAATAATGTTTTTAGATATGCTGCTGCCTGGCTGTCTTATTAACAAGCAAAGAATGTTGTGTATGTTTTTGAGATATCGAATTTCTCCGGGGTTTTTTTCAAATACAATAATTTCTGGTGTTGCTATGGTTGGTAAAAGTAACGCTGCGCTCGCACCCGACTGTTTGTTTATTTCTTTTTTTTTCAAAGGATCCATATTTAACTTATGCTTTCAGGTTGTATTTTATAGATGCTTTTTTTCATAATGTTGTTTTCTGGTTTTACGTTTGATTATATATGTGCAATTTGACAGTTGGTGTCGGAATCTGATGATGGTGATATATTAGCCTGTTGGAATTATTGGCATAGTGGCAATTACTAATGAAACATCAGGTTCTTTTTGCAGGTTGTACATCCAGGGCCATGCGGGATATTGGACAATATTGACATAAAAGTTTTGTGTAAAGCTGATTTCTCAAAGATGAAGTCTTGTCAAAATATCTGACTATCGAAGTAGGTTTTTTGTTGCGGTGGCTGTTGTTGTTTACTGAGCACATAAAGCGGCCCCTGGGGCGTTTTACCTTGTGTTAGGATGCGCTCAGGATTGTTTTCCTGCACAGTATGTTTTAAGAATTATCTTCAGATTCAGAGAGAGTGGTATGCTCAGGCCCACGCAGAGCTCTTATCGTAAACTTTTTCCCTTGTGGGTTGGCCTTATGGCCTAAAGTTTTATCGAGAGGTCTGCTCAATGGGCCCCTGGGTATGCCGTGGCGGTTCACTAATAAAATACGTGAACCACTATAAGAGTGGTTTGACTGGAGTTGTTAAAATGAACATATATAAGCTGAGAAAATTCATCGATTGGATCAGAAGTCAAGGCAAGTTACCCACGGACGAGTTTGGCCAGATTCTATCTATTGATGAACTGATGGGTTGGTTTGGATTGACTGAGTGTTGGGCACGAGCAGAACAGTTGTGTATCAGGAAGGAGTTGGCTGCATTGATTGAAGCTGAGTTATTTGTGGAAAAGCTGAAGCAGTTGGAGCAGAATTGTTCAGCCACGTCATAAGGAAGTTTATCCTTTTGACTTTTGTGCATTGGAAGTTTCTTTCGCTCCGGCCCACGCAGACCTCTTATCGTAAAACTTTCCCCCTTCGGGGTCGGCCTTACGGCCTAAAGTTTTATCGAGAGGTCTGCTTGAAGGGCCTCCGCTTTGGTATAGGTATGCACCCCCGTCTTTTCGAATAGGTTGTCGAAAAGACGGAGGTGTTAAGAATGGTTTGTAAAGTAGTTAATTTAAGGAAAGAAAAATATGATGTGTATATTGGTAGAGGAAGTAAGTGGGGTAATAAGTTTGTGATTGGTAGGGATGGTGATAGAGAAGAGGTGATTAGAAAGTATAGAGAGTGGATTTTGAAGAATGATTATTTGTTGGGTTGTTTGAGGGAGTTGAAGGATAAGAATCTTGGCTGTTATTGCAAGCCTTTGGCTTGTCATGGGGGTGTTTTGGTTGAGTTGGTTGATGAGAAGGGGGTGTTGAAATGAATATACACAAAATTAGATATATCCTGGACTTCATCCGACGTCAGGGCAAGCTGCCTACAGATGAGTTTGGACAAATCTTATCTGCACATGACCTGTTGGCATGGTTTGGACTGAATGAGTGTTTGACGCGGTCAGAGCAGTTGTGTATCGAGAAAGAGTTGGTTGCAATAGTTAAGGCAGAGTTATCTATAGAAAAGCTGAAACAGTTGCAGCAGCTTCGGTCAAGCATGTCGTAGCAGGGCATGCTTTTTCAGACTTCTGAGCCGGATGGTGCACGCTCCGGCCCACGCAGACCTCTTATCGTAAAACTTTCCCCCTTCGGGGTCGGCCTTACGGCCTAAAGTTTTATCGAGAGGTCTGCTTGAAGGGCCTCCGCTTTGGTATAGGTATGCACCCCCGTCTTTTCGAATAGGCTGTCGAAAAGACGGAGGTGTTTGAGATGTATGAACAAACAAATCTGGTTTTGTGTGATGATGTGGTTGTAGCTGAGTCGGCGTTATTAAAGAGAGAGCATAAGAACAGATACGGCAGTGTTCCTGGTTTAGCTGACAGTGAGCTGGCAAATCCTGAGGAGCTTGAAAGGCAGGTTTGGATAAACGAGTTTGGTCCTGTATTAGCATTGCCTGTCGAGCGTAAAAAGCGTTGGATTAGGCCAGCAATAGACGAGGATGGCAGGCTTGACTGGGGGGCGTTCGGTACAGTTGACTTTGAGCGGATGTATCCGTTTAACAAGGTACTGTACAAGGCAGACAAATTAAGTGAGCAGCTGAAGAATGTTTTGATTATGTTCAGTATAGTCAATGAAAGGGTTAAGGGCAGGGCAAAGTACCTGGTTCTTAAATACCTGAAGATGGGCATCATTGAGCTTGAGCACATAGTTGATAACGACATGCGGGCTTTAGCAAGGTTGTATCTGCGAATACTGCGGTTGCGGAAGGGAATCACTGAGCTGCGTGAAGTAAGCGAGCGGCGGCGCCAGCGGCAGGCCGAGGCGTTCTTGCTGTCTTTGTAGCGGCCAAAAGGTTTATATCCTACGAAGGCTCTCTTGCCTGATTGCAAAGAGAGCCTGTCGTATTTAACGACTGGTTCGGAGGTAAACAAAATGGTAGGACAAAACATGCCGGTTGCAAAATTCAAGGCCGGCCAGGTTTCATCAGCAGTATGGAGAAACGAGATACAGGTAAAAGGGAAGGCTATAACGCTTTTGAAGGCAACCGTCCAACGCAGGTACAAAGACAAAGAGGGTAACTGGCAAAGCAGCGGCTCATTCAGCCGTAACGAAATCCCCTTGGCTATATACTGTTTGCAGCAGGCATTCGAAAAAATAATCGAAACGCAGCACGAAGATAGCAGCAACAGCAATAGCAATGATATTGAGGAAGCAGTAATAAGGTAAACGGAATTGTTTTATTTATTTTATTTCTGCGCACTAAAGAATCATCTATAGGTGTTGCAGCATGCAAAAAAACAAAGAAGGGCAAATCAAAGAAGTGCCTGCAGGATGTTCTGAAGAGGCTGTTAGTAAGAAAGACAGAAGGATTGAGCGAATCAGGGCCAGAGCCAGCTACATACTGTTCCAGGAGCTTTACGACTTCCTTGAGGAAAGACCTGCCATAGCAGATGTCCTCAGGAAGTTCTACGACATCCTGAACGCAAAATGCAGCTTTGGAAGCAGGAAGAATGCCAAATACGCCGAAGAGAGCCTTGACTGGGTTTTGAAAGATAAAGGCGGATAAATAAACCAGCCGCAGCCGTAAAAACCAAGCAGCAGCTTAACTGAGAAGCTCAGCGCAATCTGCTGCTGTCGGGGAATCGCCAGGGGACTGGCCGTCCCCTAAAACCCCTGCTCACAAAACCATGTATCCGGCAATAAAGCTTGCGGGCAACTACCGCAGCCTGCTAAAAGTTGACCAAACACAAACAAATCCGGAGGTATTCTGAAAATGGCAAAGAAGAAACAATCTGCGGCCATGCCCGTAAACGATGGTCTGTTCTTTCCTGAAGACTTCACCAAATTACATCGAAGGCACGTAATCTCTATCAAACAAGGTGTTATCATCAACCTTGACAAATTGTGATTATGTACGAAGGCCCTCTTTTATCATCGAAAGAGGGCCTTTTCGTATTAAATGATTGGTCCAGAGGTGAAAAGAATGGGTGAAGAGGAAATGGGTTTAGCCCAGTTAAAGAACTTAGCTATGGCCTTTGACAGGGCCGAGATGCGGGATGTCCATATTGTAAAGGATAACGAAGATTATCTGTGCAAGAGACATATGGGCATATGGAACGTAGATAGAAATGAGCTGGCCTGTCTGGCACCTAAAAGCTATATGGTAATTCAGCACAGGTATGCTACAGAGTGTCTCATAGAAGCTCTATCGAGCCTGAACATCAAGGCCCAGGCACAGCTAAAGAAATCCAGGCACGGCATACAGATTGACTTTGATTTCCCGGAGTCAAAGATGGAGCTGACAGAGGTAGGAGAAAGCTTTACTACAGGTATAAGGGTTGTCTCAGATTACAGCCAGGTAGCAGGTCTTGTGATAGCCGCCAGGGTTACCAGATTGGCGTGCTCGAACGGTATGATTGTAAACGACATCGTAAAGCCCAGGAGGATAAAGTACACGGAGGAGTTGAAGGTAACGGTAGAGGGCCTTGTCGACAAGATAATAAAGGACATCATAGCCAGTGATGACAAGCTGGCGAACATGGTCAGTATCTGTATGAAAGACAGCATTGAATGGCAGGCCCTGAAGCTATTGACAAAGGCACTGTTTAGAAGGAAACATTACGTCAAAGAGATTCTTTCAAGAATCAGGTCTAACGAAGAGGAACGAGTCACCAGGTGGGATTTTTACAACGCAGTCACCAGTTATGTAAGCAGCTCCGGCAGCAGGTTAAAGCCTCAAATCGATACCTGGCTTCAGAACAAGGCACAGAAGATACTAAAAACCCCTATCACACAACTGACAGAGGAGCTGGTAAAGGTCGAAGAAAAGAAGCCGACTTGATTTTTGTTTGTTCAAAACACCTTTTAGCTCTGGCGGTTCACAAAATAACAGGTGAACCGCCATAGAGCAGTTCAGCTGAAGGTGATAAAAATGACAGGAGCAAAACAACAGGTTATTACAGGCCCAAGGGTCCTGCCTGTAGTTCAATATGGTCAGGTGAGGTATTTTGCCGATTTGTTTCTGGGACAATTCAGGGATATTGAGAACTCGCATAACTATATAGATTTTGACAGCGAGCAGGGCCGACTTATGTGCAGGCAGACCGGTGTTATCTGGTGTCCTGAATGCGGGATGGCTGTTTTAATCTCAAAGGTATTTGAGCAGCAAGAACTGCGATGTATGCAGTGTATGGATTTTATTGTGCCATCATTTACTCAATAAGACATCTCGGTCAAGGTGTTAAAAATGCGATTGGAAAAAAACCAGATATCGAGAGACTGGACTATCCTGCACAATGGTAGGAAGTTTTATGTAAATTATACTGAAAGTGATGGACAGACCTTAGCCCTTTGCAACCGCGATAACTGGGAAGTATGGGAAGAGACTGATGATGGTGTAGAGGAACTAAACGAATATGTATTCAAAGACAACACAGCCAAAGAGCGGGCAAAAGCAGAAGAAAACAGCCTGCTCAAGGAAAGACTTATCATGTTTTGCATTGAGAACTGGGACAATAGATTCATTCAGGAACTCAACGAAAAGCTGCAGGAGCAGAAACAGCTTTTAGGGGGTATCTTAGATGACTGAAATAGTT
>CAYNKI010000162.1:0-8591 GCA_964397675.1 uncultured Pirellulales bacterium | reverse complement strand
AATTAAACACGCCTACTAAGCCCCAGTTGAGGCCTCCGATTGCCAACAGTGTCCACACTACAACATCTAAAGTTTTCATCCCTTTCATAGTTTTGTCTCCTATAAAATTTTTACAAATATTTAATTAACTGTTTTTTCATGCAACATCTTAATTACCCATGCTTTTCTTTAACCTGCCATGTGGCCTTGGGTTTTTCACAAACGGCGGCTTTCATTAAAAATCCCCCATCAAAATTCTCTATGTAATTACTTGGGCAGAACAACCGCATCGATTACATGAATCACTCCGTTCGAACATTCTATGTCAGTTTTGACAACTTTTGCCGAATCTACCATGACCATTTCACCTTCGACGGTGATAGTCAAAGCTTGACCATTAACTGTTTTGGCATTTGAAAGTTTAACTACCTCAGAAGCCATTACTTCACCCGGCACTACATGGTAAGTAAGAATTGAAACCAGCTTTTGCTTATTTTCAGGTTTCAAAAGATCCTCAACGGTCCCTGAAGGCAGCTTTGCAAATGCTTCGTCAGTTGGAGCAAAGACTGTGAATGGCCCTTTACCTTTAAGCGTGTCTACTAGGCCAGCTGCCTTGATCGCCGTAACTAAAGTAGTGAAATCTCCCGCATCAACAGCGGTATCAACTACATCCTTCTGCGACATGCTGTCCTTTTTTCCCGTTCCATTACATCCTATCTGGGAAACAAGTAGACCAACTAAAAGTAAAATGAGCGTCCCAAATTTGTAGTGAAATTTCGCTTTCATAATTTGACCTCCTAAAATGATTTGAAATCCCCATACGTCTGCTCCTTTAGAATTCTAAAAGAACCAAACCTCATATCATTCTGAAAGTGTTTTTAAAAAAAAGCAACAAGAAAAATGTGAAAAAACCATTTTTTTCAGGAGACTTGCTGGATTATAAAACTATGCCACAAAAGGACTTATAGAAGTACAAAGGATTTTCTTATAAAAAAAATAGTAAATAGGGGATGTTGGGGCTGTTGAAAAAGTCCCCGCCATCCGACAAGATATTATACATTGAACAATCGCTAAATTCCAAATAAAACTCGTCAAAAGCATGGAGGCTTAATCGTGATAGGCAGGCAAGACCGCTGGTAAGAGGATTTGTTTGTTGCAGGGCCACTGTCTCAATTGATTCCAGACGACCATGTCCCTAAGCAGGTAGATAAGGTACTTGATCTTTCATGGCTGCGCAGCGAGGTTGCAGACACATATAGCCAGACAATGGGTAGGCCCAGCATTAACCACATCAATGCCGCAAAGGTGATTGCCGTGTATATAATTGCCTTTGATGACAACAGGCTTGAAGGAACCGCTGGAAAAACCTCTTATTCCATAGCCCTGGTTATAATTGATGTTATTAGCCACTCCTCTGAAGCCAAAACGAGAAAAGGGTGGATTCAAACACATTCCAACTGAACTTGAGTTTGTAGAAATGGTTAAGGATGAAGACTGGGATCGCCTTAATTTCTTTAGAAAGTTGGCTTGCTTAGAAGATGAAGAAGAGAGTAAGAATTCTCCATAATTCTGAGAAAATCAGCCCAGCTCTTGCCTCCGGCTCACATTTACACTCCATATACACCATAAAATCATCATCTGTAATACCGGTGAATCCAAACTAATTCCGCCAGTCTTGTTTATATCTTCTCCGGCACAGAATAGCGGAAAAGGTGATTAGCTTCAAGAAAATTTTGTTGCTCGTGTCCAGAATAAAATAAAAATGCAAAAATACCCACTTACCATGATAGTTTTGAAGTAAAAAGTACAAAGGCAAAAGGGAAAAACAGCATTTAGCGTGAAGCGTATAGGGATTGCCGCGCTGCGCTCGCAATGACTCTTAAAATGATTCCTTCGACCCTTCGGCTGCGCTCCCCTCGATAAACTCGGGACAGGCAGGGCAAGCTCTCTTTTGCTCAGGACAGGTAAGGATTAATGATGAATGATTATTTTTCTTTGTGCCTTTGTGCCTTAGTGGCAAATATTTTTGTTACAATTCGTTGCTATATTCCTCCGTGTAATCCGTGAAATCTGTGGTTAAGATTATTATTTTACTTTCAATCTTGCAAATTTTCGTTTGCCGACCTGGATGACCATGCCGTCTTCGGGCGTTATCTGAGCGTTAGGGTCAGCAGCTTTTTGGCCAGCGATATTCACAGCAGATTGTGCGACCATTCGTTTTGCTTCGCCGCCGGTCTCGACAAGATTACACGCTAACAATAGCTCCTTGACGGAAATTGGCGCAGACGACATTTCTACTTCTGGCATGTCATCAGGTAGTTGGCCCTTTGCGAAGACTTTGTCAAATTCGGCAGCGGCGAGTTGTGCGGTGGCCTCATTATAAAATTGAGCTACAATCGTTTTGCCTAATAAAACTTTCGCTTCCTTCGGATGCGTTTTCTTGGGATTCACAAAATCAGCTATTTTTTCGCTCGGCAGGTCAGTCAAAAGCGTAAAGTAGTTCTCCATCATATCATCGGAGATGCTCATAACCTTGCCAAACATATCATTCGGCTCATCGGTGACGCCGATGTAGTTGCCCTTGGATTTGCTCATTTTTTCTTTGCCGTCCAGGCCGACAACTATCGGCGTAGTAATTACTATCTGCGGTTTCTGTCCATAGGCCCGCTGGATATCCCTGCCAACAAGGTTGTTGAAGGTCTGGTCTGTCCCGCCTAATTCAACGTCGCTTCTTATCATAACTGAATCATACCCCTGCATCAGGGGATACAAAAATTCGTGCATAAAAATATCTTCGTCTGCCCGGAGACGCTTTTTGAAGCTGTCTCGCTGAAGCATCTGAGTGACTGTTTTTTTGGCAACGAGTTGAATTATTTCCATCGCGGTCAGCTTCTCAAGCCATTCGCTGTTATACTTTATTTCAAGCTTTTTCTCGGATGTATCAAGGATTTTACCTGCCTGCTGAAAGTAAGTCTCTGCGTTTTCTTTTATTTGCTCCGGCGAAAGGATCGGGCGTGTTGTATCCTGACCGGAAGGATCACCGATACGAGCAGTATAGTCGCCTATGATAAGGACGGCCTTATGGCCGAGGTCCTGGAATTGACGCATCTTTCGCAGCACAACCGTATGGCCGAGGTGAATATCGGGGCTGGTCGGGTCCAGGCCGAGTTTTATGCGAAGCTGCCTGACGGTCTTAGCCGCCTCGGCTAATTTTTCAGCTAACTCCGCCTCGGTAAATATTTCCACCGTGCCACGTTTTAGCAACTGAATTTGTTCTGAAACTTTTTTAGTCATAGACCTCTTTTTTAAGAAATAGGATTCCTAAACGATAGGATTATAAAGAATAAGCAGAAAATAAGCAAGAATCAGCCTGACAAGTACAAAAAAGATGTTAGTTTGCTTTTCGTATGATTCTTTCAGCCTTATTTTGCTTCAAGTAGGATACCGCAGCTATCACATACAAAATAATGGCAGGGATAAAAAAAATAACGCAAGCAATTTCCACCTGCTGTTTACTTATCAGCCCATACAGTGGTGTTATCTTACTCGGCCAAAACATACGCACGTCCCAGTGGTAAATAGCATCGATGATAACGTGACACCATACGCCAAGAATACCTGAGACAATCATTTTCCAAAAGCTGGTCTGGTAAGGTAAGCGAAATATTTGCATTAGCCGTTGGAAAAAATGTCTTAATGGATATGCCGCCAGACCCCAGGCAACGCCAACTACTGCACCAAGCAACAACGTATGACAATGCCGGTGTCTCGGCCAGCCGAGGTCAAAAAACCAGAGGAGCAAAACCTCAACGTCCACAACCACGTTGGCCAGTACAAAAACCGGTATGTCGAGCCACTTTCTAAATACCAGGCCAAAAAATCCGCTCGGCCCAAAATGATATGGTGTAACGGGCATGATATTATGCTAATTTCAGTTTCTCTGTGACTACCTTTGGGTAATTATCCCAAGTTTTACCTTGCAGAATTCTACCTGTCTTTTTCTTATTTACACCACCCCATTGCTTAAAGAAAAATGGAATGTTGTATTCATTTTCGCATTTTTTCTTAATTTCAAGAACCCAATTCTCCTGCATAGGCCTCGCACCAGGTCCAGACTCACCCCCGACGATCACCCAATTTATACTCGTAAGTTCTAAACCGGGCACAGGGCCAAGTAAAGGTTCCAACGAAAGAAATTTTATAGCTGCATTAACTAACCGAAGGTCATCAGCCCGATTGACGTAATTATTGTTTTCGATCGTAACACCCATCCATATATTTTCCGACCAATCCAATAACGGTGCCAATTCTCGTAGACGCTCAGACCTCTTTGTAAGAATCTGAAAAGTATGCTGCTGGTTATCATTCATCACGGCAAAAACGTTTTGTATAAATCCAAGCGGTATTTCTTCATGAAATAAATCACTCATAGAATTGACAAATACAACACGTGGTTTTTTCCAACTATAAGGTTCGTCCAGAACCTTAGGGTGTAAAGTTAGTTTGAAACCATTCCTGTAGCGCTCCTGTCCCATAGCCTGCAGACGCTTCGCCATTCGTTCAGCGTAGCAGTTCAGACAGCCTGCACTAATCTTCGTACAGCCTGTTACAGGATTCCATGTTGACTCCGTCCATTCTATAGCTGATAGAGTGGCCATTATACTATGCCTCGGTTTCTATATTTCTCAAATATATACTTAACGATTTTTTCTCCAGTTTTGTTAGGCGAGGAGAAAAAAAGATAATAGACTACAGTACCTTTCGAATTTCTCATTGGGATTGGCTTGGTTACATAAGCAAAACCTGCAATTTTCTTAAGTCGACTTTGATACGCATTTACGATAGCCTCACTCCTTGTTTTTTCTTCCATCTCCTCAAATAGCCCCGGTATTCTTCTATAGGCAATATCGCGCCAAGTACGGTCTCCCCAAAATCTATCCATTCGAGCAACCTGGCTTGGTTCGATTTTATCGGGATTTTTAAGTAAGACATTTCTATTCATATCCATCATAGGAAAGTTGAGGAAAATCTCAATACTTTTCATCTGTCCGGCTCTATAGACTACTTGCCAGTCAAGGTCAAGTCCGTAGGGATCGAGAAGGCAGAGAGCACGTCGATAATCCGTAAATTTTGCACAAGGAAAAATATCTTCTAGCAATAGAACGTTACAATCACCTTGGTACACATAAATGTTGGAATGATCTGTGCATTGCTCTCGAAGCGCCTCAGCCTTATCGCCATCGAGGTCGATAAAGTGAAATTCTTTGAACGGAGGAGATACATTTAATGCGTTTAGGGGACTACCTAAAATATACCCTTTCGTCCGTTTCGAGATATGAACACCTGCACCCGCAAAAGCATCAATGTACAAGTGTCGTTTAATGTTGGCTTGAGCAGAGATTATTTTTGAGTATTCTTTTGCATACTTCCGAACAATATCTAACTTAACTTCAGACCAATAACTGATTTCATCAAGTTTTATATTACGCATGCTTGTACCCAGGAAAAGAAACTTTCTCTAATATTATAGATCAAATGGTTCGAAACTCGAAGAATTAATATATGTCCAGATACTTGCTTGTTTGCAGATAGTTTTGGACGTAGTCTTTAATTGCATCTTCGAGGGAGGTTGTTTGCCTTTTGTAGCCGGTTTTGTGGAGCTTGCTTATATCGGCCTGTGTGAAATATTGATATTGATTGCGGATGGATTCCGGCATATCAATATATTCGATCCCCTCGACTTCGCTCGGGACAGGATTCGGCTTTTTGCCCATAGCCGCGAATACCGCTTTTACCAAATCATTCCATGTGCGAGGCTCGCCGGTGCCAATATTGAAAAGGCCGCCTATCTGTGGATTATCTAAGAAGAATAAGGTCATATCCACCGCATCTTTAACATAAATAAAATCCCGCATCTGCTCGCCATCGGTGTACTCCGGCTTATATGATTTGAACAGGCGGACTTTGTCGGTAGCGTTTATCTGCTCAAAGGCCTTAACCACAAAGCTTCGCATATCGCCCTTATGATATTCATTTGGCCCAAATACGTTGAAGTATTTTAAGCCTACGATTTTTTTTAATAGGCCAGCCCTATGCGCCCAGCGGTCAAAGAGGTGTTTGGAATAGCCGTACATATTTAAAGGCCTTAGTTTATCAATTTTTTCTTCATCATCACTAAAACCGGTTGAGCCATCGCCGTAGGTAGCTCCACTCGAAGCATGAACAAAGCGAATATTGGCATTAGTCGCCCATTGGGCTAATAACTTGGTATATTCATAGTTGTTCTTTATAAGGTATGAGGCATTTGTTTCGGTTGTGCTGGTGCAGGCGCCAAGGTGGAAGACCGCTTCGATAGAAACATCAAGCTTATTTTCAACTACCATCTCCAAAAAATCGACCTTCTCCACGTAATCAGCGAAGGACAGACCTCGAAGATTCTTCCATTTCTCGTCGCCGCCCAATTCATCGACAACGAGTATGTCGTTAATTTGTCTTTTGTTTAGTGCTGCGATAAGTGCTGAGCCGATGAAGCCTGCTCCGCCGGTGACTATTATCATTTGTAAATCTCCTGCAATAGATCGTGATTTTGTGAATCAAAACCTGCGGTAAAACCGCTCGTCTGGGCGAAGCCCGCCGTAGCCCGGCAGGCTAAATATTTAGCCCCATGTTTTACGTGGGGTTCCGATTAACTTAATTCACAGTGTTGTTTGTGTCAAATGTTAAAGGTAGGCCGTGCGCATAAAAAAACCGCTCAAAACTGAGCGGCTGGTAAAAACTCAAAGGGCCAATAATTTCTTAACACAAAGAGAGATAGGCCACAATTGCCAAAAATAAAACCCTCTTTTTGGTAATCGTAAATGGAAGCCAGATTTCGTAATAGAACCTTTTCATCGCCCTTTTCTAATAATAAACACCAAATCCCCCTTTTTGTTGTTATGATGATATTAAACCAAAATAGCGCTCAAAAGGCAATAAAAATCACATCTTAAAAGTTTAACTATTTGTAGATAAAGCACTTAATCTGCGAAAAGTAGGCAAATTTTTTTTCTCAGTGCGTCACCGAAACTATCCAAATAAGCACAGTCTTAACGGCATAGGTTCTTCAGTGAGAGCCTGCTGCATGTTTGTAATGCCGGTTAGGCCAACTTACTAACCGCTTCTGCAACAAGCTCGCCTATCGGTATATGCTGCGGACACCGAGTTTCTGCAGAACTGTAATCAGTGCTGAGCAATTTGTCTTTTACCTTGTTGGGAATTTCAGCGAAGAGCTCTCTTGCCATTTCCTTTTCGCCATAGCTATTGTAGTACATCAAATACCGCATAATGTCACTGACATAAGGCATATTCGGCAGAACTGACTCACAGATGTGTGCACAGCCGGCACAATAACCACTGCAGGTCGCCCGGGTGTATTCCTTGAAAACTTTCATATCCGCCTGGGTAAGTTTAGTTTTGTCGAGCACTGCTGCAACGTTTTGGGTTAAAATAGCCACGTTCGGCGTTCCTACACAAGCTGAGCTGAACCTTTTATCCTCCAGTACGACCTTTATCATTGCCTGTTCGGGCGTAAAGCCTCGCTCCAGAAAGTGCTTGGTCAGTTTCTTGTCCTCTTCGGACTCGATTTTTTGGCGGCGTCCCAGAGTTTTCATAGCAACAAGGCCGATGCCAGCTTTATGGCATGCCTCAATAGAAGCGTTCAATTCTTTATCCTGCATCAAACGGAAATTGTAGCTTGTCATTATCGCATCAATCCAGTCAAGCTTTGCCGCAACAGCAAGGCATTTGGTCATATTCTGGTGGGTGGTAAAACCAAAAAACCGAATCAGACCCTTCTTTTTTGCGTCTTTGGCCCATTGTTTTAATTCATCCGTCAATTGAGCAGGGTCACTCATTCCATGAACGCCATAGTACAAATCAATGTGCTTCGTATTTAGTCTCTTTAGAGAGGTTTGAAGGCGTTCTTCCACTGCTGCTACCACCGCTTTTGGTGTCGGTTCATTTCTCGCCCCCGATGCCTTAGTGACAAGGAACAATTTCTTTCGGACGTCTGGATTCTTAGACAGAAATTTACCTATGCCCAGCTCGGCATTTCCACCTGAATAGCTATATGCTGTGTCCCAATAATTAACACTCCACTGAAGTGTCTTTCGCAACAGGATTTGATTCTCAGTATCAACCCTGAGTGTCCCAAAAGACAGGCAAGGAACTTTGACACCTGTTTTGCCTAACTTTCGTCTCGGTATTTGTGGGTATTTCTGCTCTTGCGATGCTTTCGAAGCTTCAGGTTCGGTAGGTTTTTGCTGATTTTCTGCCTTGCCCTTGCATCCGACAAGAGCAGAGCCCAAACCTGCCGCTCCCATTGTCTTCAAGAAATTCCTTCTATCAATATTATTCTGTTTCGTTTTCATAGCCTTAAACTCCAAAATAACAAACATTAAATTAACTTTCGCCAAATCTCAAGCTAAAATGGGATTTGCCATAAACAATAGTATATTCTTTCTGGCAGCTGAGAACAAGAAAAAGTTCCTGAACCCCTTTTTTCTTCCCGCTCCTTTGATGGGTTTGTTTTTCATTAACCGCCGAGTTCGCAAAGAACGCGGAGAAATAGGATA
>CAYNKI010000161.1:0-8880 GCA_964397675.1 uncultured Pirellulales bacterium | reverse complement strand
AATTGCACCACTGGAAGAGTTGAGAGTTCAGAATAGCTCCTTGGCCCAGAGGGTCAAGGCTTTGGAGAGTACAATACAGCAATATCAGTTTGCTGTTGCAAAGGAAGTGCAAGAATGAGGCGAACAAATAATTTTCTAATGAGCATAGGATGCCGGCACGTAAAGCAATGGCTAACCTGCCTGATTTTGGCGTTAATGCTTCTTACCGCAGGGTGCAAGAAAAAGCCATCGGCAACCACAACTCCACTACACAAAGCTGTCGAGGCAGGCGACGTCGAGCAAGTCCAATCTCTCATCTCAGGCGGTGCCGATGTCAATGCAAGGAACTGGAGTGGCAATACGCCACTGCACCAGGCGCTTCGTAAAGGTGACAAGCATATAGCTGAAGTCCTTGTGGTAAATGGCGCTGACGTCAATGCAAAGAACCGAAGCGGCAATACGCCGCTGCACTATGTGGCCGCCGGAAGAACGCCGCCATATCGGTTACACTATTTGGCCAGCAGCAATAATACGCTACCGCAGTCTACTATACGTTCGGAACGCAAGGATGCAGCCGAACTGCTAATTGCTGAGGGAGCTGACGTCAATATAAAGGCCAAAAACGGTGATACACCTTTGCACTTCGCGGCCCGTCGGGGCAATATGGATGTAGCAGAAGTACTGATTGTCAAAGGTGCAGACGTCAACGCAAAGGACGAGGATGGCTACACTCCCTTACATGAGACGGTTGATGCTCGCCAACACTGTGACTTTGTTGAACTACTTATAACCAACGGAGCCGACATCAATGCAAAAAACAAGGATGGTGTGATACCTCTTCACACCGCGACTCTTCGGGGTGATAGGGATGTGGTTGAATTGTTGATTGCCAATGGTGCTGACATCAATTCTAGGGACAAAGATGCAAGAACGCCGTTGTTCTATGCAGCCCTTCATAAGTACTACAATGTCGTTGAACTGCTTGAGTCAAAAGGTGCTATTGTCACCGCAAAGGTTAAAGAAGACCAAACTCCTGAGGAACATGCAGTTGCCGTGATTGTCGCCGCTGCTCAACCGACCGCGAGAACTCTTGTTCAAGGCAATTTGGCCTTTTCTTTTGATCTTTATCAGAAACTATGCTCTTCCGAGGGCAATCTGTTCTTCTCGCCCTATAGCATCTCGACAGCCTTGGCCATGACCTACGCCGGTGCTCGCGGCAACACTGAAAAGCAGATGGCAGAGACACTTCGGTTTTCGATGGACCAAGAGAATCTCCACCCAGCATTTGCTAGTCTGAGAGCCTGGCTGAACCAGCTTCAGGAATCTGGCAGGATCACGCTTTGCATTGCGAACTCACTGTGGCCACAAAAAGACTACAATTTCTTGGATGAATACCTGTCACTAACAAAGAAGTACTATGGCGTCTCTATTACTCCTGTCGACTATAAGCAAGCGAGTGAACGTGAAGCAGCCCGAAAGACGATCAATAAATGGGTGGAGGAGAGGACAGAATACGAGATCAAGGATATGATTGCACCCAAGGTACTTGATGAACTCACACGGCTTGTGCTGGTTGACGCTATCTACTTCAAAGGCAACTGGCTGAATCAATTTAACCCGCGCCTGACAAAGGATGCTCCCTTTTACATTTCACCAGAGAAATCAGTTCAGACGCCTATGATGAGACATAAACAAAAGGTCAGATATTCGGAGTTGGAATCACTCCAGATTGTTGAACTACCGTATCTGGGCGAGAGTCTTTCGATGCTTGTGCTGCTGCCGAGAGAAATCGATGGCCTGAAGCAACTCGAGGGGAGCCTTTCCGTTGAGAATCTTGTGGCGTGGAGAGACAGTTTGAACAAGAGGGAGGTCCTTATTTTCCTGCCGAAGTTCAAGATGACCTGCCAATTCAGATTGAATCACACACTCCAAACTATGGGTATAGTTGACGCCTTTATCTTTGGAAAGGCCAATTTTGCGGGGATGGATAGCCGACCCAATTGGTTGTTTATTAGTGCGGTGCTTCACAAAGCATTTGTAGATGTGAATGAAGAAGGAACGGAGGCAGCAGCGGCAACTGCCGTGGTAATGACTGCCGCACGCAGAGCAGAGCCTCCCACTTTTCGAGCTGATCATCCATTCCTGTTTTTGATTCAAGACAATCACACCGGGAGTATTCTTTTTATGGGCAGAGTGACTGATCCGACCAAGAGCGGCAAATAAAACGCACAAACATTGAATTCACTTACTTTCGGTAAGGCGCGCGGCGCCTTGATGTAACGAATGATTCATCCTTAGTATTATTTGACCGAATCGTCGGGTGGTAAGCCAAGCTTTTCATATAATTTCCGTCGGCCGGCCTTGTCACCATCCAGTGTTGCTTTGGCGTATTCGGCTACTTCCTTTGCATGTGCGCGGGGGACTACGATGACGCCGTCGCCATCGGCGACGATGACGTCACCCGGCTCAACTAACACGCCGCCACAGACGATAGGGCGGTTGACAGATTCGAGCTCGTTACGGCCTGGCCGGATACCTCTGCCGGCTTTTCTAAAGTAAAGCGGAACCTTTTCGGCAGCAATTTCATCGGTGTCGCGGGCGGTGGCATCGGTGACGACGCCGACGCAGCCGCGTATTCGCCAGCCCATTATGTTATTCGAGCCGATGGAACCCACATCGGCATCTGGAGCATCGTCGAAAACCAAAGCTGTGCCCTTGCGAATAAGTGGCGCAAAAGCTCCGCTCGATATCGTGCCATACCAGTTGCCGACCCAGCGATCAAATGCCTCGGTTTCCATACGTGGCGCCGGCGGCTTGTTCGTCGGGACGTAACGGACAGTCACTGCAATACCAACAAAGCGGTGTGTGTACTGTTTCGTATCTTTCCAGGCGGCGTGGATTTCTGGCGACATCAGGCCGATATTGTGCAGGCCGGCCTTATCCATACCATCGGAAACGTCAGCGATTCGCAAGCCTTCAAAAAGCTTGAGGATTTCCTGGTCCTGCTCGGCGGTGTAAACCTTGGTTGGGATGAAATATTTGCCTTTTCTTAGTTCTTCAACGCTCGGTTCAGTAGTTTCCTGGGCTGAGGTCGGCTGTAAGTTAGTAGCGATAGATAACAGTAAAACCACCGACAAGTCAATTACAACCAATAATCCTACTGTTGTTTTCGCGTTTCTGGTTTTCATTTTTGTCTCCTTATTTTTTAAACATAGCAAATTTAACTATTTTTCAGTCGATATACTATAGGCTATTTTGCCTGGCGTTCAAGGCGAAAGAAGAGCAAACTTGTCTGACGGCAGTCAAGATTAAAATTGCAGGCAAGGCAGGTTAGTTTACAATAGAGTAAGATGTTTGAAATAGGAAAAGGCATTTTTATTCGCGAGGATGAGCTTGTTTTCAAGACCTCTCGCAGCGGAGGTCCCGGCGGTCAAAATGTCAACAAAGTCAACACTCGCGTAACACTTCTCTTAGATGTGGCCAACTGTGGTAGTTTTAGCGATGTGCAAAAGCAGCAAATACTCAAACGACTATCAACGCGAGCTAACAAAAACGGCGTGATAAGAATTGTCTCACAAAGATTTCGAGCTCAGAAGGCAAATCGCACTGCTGCGGTCGAGCGGTTGTGTCAGTTATTGAAAGAGGCTTTAAGCACCCGAGCTGTTCGGAAAAAAACTAAGGTCCCGAAGTATGCTCAACAGCGGCGCTTAGAGGAGAAGAAGCTACAAAGTCTGCTAAAACAACGGAGAGCGAAAAAGAGTTGGGCTGAGGATTTGGTGGATTAGGGTGTTGCCCGCTGGCGACACCCGCAATCACAGCCAGTACCATCACCAGAATTAATTCAACATTTCGCTCTTTCATTTTTCGTGTCCTACAATTAACTGGGATTTCCCATATAACATCATTGTATATCCTTGCTCAGCGTAGTTGCCTCACCCAACTCCATGCCGAGCCCCTCCACGTTACGAACAAATGAATTGATTTTGAAATTGTCCGCCTTAAGATCGGTCAGGGCTTTGCCATTATAGATGAAATCAATCAGCTTGATACCGCGTATGCCATGGTCTTCGTCGTAGCCGGAGAGAATGGAATCAGGATTGCCCTCGGCTCTGATATTGTAAACTTTGATGTTTTCGATACGCCTGATTCCGTTGCGTTTGATGATAATCCACTCGAGCAAGTGCTTGGCGTTCTTGACGTTATCGAAGAGCACCAGGCGGGTGAAGATTTCCTCAGAACGGCCGGTTTCGATCTTACCTGTGTCCATGGGGTAATCAGCCGGATTGTTGGTACCCTGCAATCGCGCCCCGCCCGACAGGTAAACGGTCACCTTGCTCTTGATGCTAATCGTACCCGTTCGATAGATACCCGGTGGGAAGAACAGTACGCCCCCCGTTAGGTTTGGCCGCAAGTTCATCAATGCCATTTTGGATCTTCTGAGTAACGACCGCCTCGGTATGAGTCACTGGACAACATAGGAAACAAATAATGGCACTTGCAAGAACTCCCGCCAGAGATAACAGTCGTCTGTTCATTGGATTCCCCTTTTTACTCATGGTCTTTATCACCTTTCTTCATAAGTGTCCTCGCGAAGAATGCCTCGCGTGCGGGGCGAGCCTCCTCAATGTGCTTGACATAGGCGCCGTGGCCGGTACCGTCGGTGTAGCGCTTGTATGTAATATCTTTCGCGCCGGCTTCACGCAGGGCTTTGACAAAATCGTCGACGTAGGACACCGGCGCCTTTTGGTCCGATGCTCCGTGGATGAGATAGAGAGGCGGCACATCGGCGCTGATGTAGGTCATGGGCTGTATCTTCCTCACGTCTTGATTGGAGCCTTTACCTTTACGGAAACGCGGCATGATCGGGGTGGAACTGCAGTGGGCGGATTGCACCATACTCGAATATTTTTGGTATGGGCCGTCGCCTTCGAGTCCCGCAGATGCCGGGCACACGGCCAGCATCAACGCCAAATGACTACCTGCGGAATTGCCCACGGCGCCGATGCGATCCGGGTCGAGGTTGTATTGCTCCGCGTGCGCGCGGAGCCAGCGGGTGGCACACTTCACGTCCTCGACGCACGCCTTTTTGTCCACGTCGAGCCGGTAATTGATGGAGATGCAAACATAGCCTTTGGCCGCGTAATCGAGGACAGCGCCGATACCCTGCCCACGCTTGTCGCCTTTCGTCCAGCCGCCGCCGTGAATGAAAACAATGGAGGAAC
The DNA here is from genome assembly GCA_964397675.1 of uncultured Pirellulales bacterium. GTDB lineage: Bacteria > Planctomycetota > Phycisphaerae > Sedimentisphaerales > Anaerobacaceae > CAYNKI01. The sequence continues at coordinate 3,679 of CAYNKI010000161.1, read as the reverse complement.
GCGGTGCATCGCCGCGTTCTTTCGGCATGGCGAGGTCGAGTTTCCAGGCTTCATTCCCTTCTCGGTAAGCGATATCCGGTAAGACGGTAACGCCTCCGGGAGTTCGCTTCAGCAAGTCTTCCATGGACATTGTGGGCTGGTTGCGATTGGCGTTGGTGCGCTGGTTCCGGCCGCTGCGCCGACGTTGCGCCAGAGCTTCGAGTTCACTCCGAATCAGAAACCCGTTCTTGTCGGCGTCGTTCCGGTCGAATGATGTTTTCAACTGGCCCTTGGCCTCATCCTTGGTTATTTTTTTGTCGCCGTCCTTGTCCATGCCCAGCCAATTGGACACGAGGGCGTTGGCGGGCCGAATCCTGATCAGGAACATCTGGCGTATGCCACCTTCGACCACGCCGGGGACCAGAATCGCATCGCTCGAACGATTCCAGCGCGGAGCGGGATCGATTCGTAGATCATCGCTGTAAGACCCCTTGTCGATGCCGGGTGTGCGTACGTGCGCACCGTCCGACAGGCGAATAATCACGTAGTAATTTTTGCTTCCATCCTTGTAACCGTTGACAAACCACTTTCCGTCCGGCGAATACGAAACGTCCCCACCCGGTTTGGGCAGAACCTCCGGTGTTCCGATCTGCCCCACGATTTCCTTGCGGTCCACATCGTAAAGCACTTGCCGGTCGTCTCGTGAGCCAATGACTTGGTTGCCTTCTCCCCACTCCGGGTGCCCGCCGATGAACGTATCATGCATGGTGAGCCCCGTTCCGTCGGATTTGACCGTACAGGGAACATTGATCGTAGGGCCGGGGCGCCCCCAATTGCCCCTCGCATAAAAATATATCCGGTTGTCATCGCGGTTCCAAAGCGTGTGATTAATAAACAGGGGTATGTCGTCAATATTGGGGTGACGTGGCCGCAGCAAGTCGGCTAATTGCCGGAAAGACACCAGCACGCGCTTCTCACCCGTCTCCGTGTCCACCTTGAAGACGCCGTCGTCGGTTGGGGCGTTGACTCCCTGGGTCCAATCGAAGGCGCCGGGATAGCCGGTCACGGGGCGCAGCCGGGCCATGCGGCCGTAGTTTAGGCCCAGGAAGGCACCCCCGCCTTGGGCGACGCCGCCATTGCCGAACGAGGCGTCTTCGTAGCGAAACTCCCTGACGCGCTCGCGTTTTTCCACGTCATAGAGCACGGTAAAAACGCGGCCGGTTTGTGGGTCCCGGTCGTTGAAGAAGAATTGCGTTTCCGGCTTCTTGGGATTCCAGTAAAACATCGTTCCCTGCTGAAAGTTCCAGGCCCGGCATTTTTCGATCGGCAGGACGCGGTTCCTCTGGGTCGTGTCAACCAGCACAACATCGGCGGCTTCGCCTGCTTTGGGCATGCGGTCGTGAAAGTCGGTTCGCAGAGCCACGATATACCGTCCGCTGGAGTTCCAGGGGATCGTCCGGCACTGGCCGATATATCCAAAAAAGTGATGTTTTTTTCCGAAAGTGATTTGCTCGACGGAGACATCGAAATCCGCGGCGCGCGCTCCGGGCAGGATCGCGAAGCCCAGGGCAACGGCCAAAAGGCACGCGCCAAGCGGTCGTCGCAGCGACGTTCCGGACCCTTTCAACCAGCTTACTTTCTTGCTCGAAATCAGCAAAACAAGAGCGCTGATGAGAGATAGATTCCACCTGCATTCCATTTTAATTCTCCTTTGCCTTTTGATTAGATTCGCTTCTTCGACTCTGAACTTTTTCTTCACAATCGTCTCGTCTTCCGCCAGTTTCAGTTCGATCTCCCGGCCTTTCGGCGTGGATTTCGTAAATCGACAGAAACTATGTAACCGAAGCCTCTTAAGTTGGCTACAATGCTTGGTTATTTTACTAAAACCACAACAACTTTTATTACAGGAGACTCTTATGGACAAGTATATTGGATTTGACATAGATAACAAGAAATCTGTAGCGTGTGTAGTACAAAAAGGCGAAAAAGACAGATACACAACCTTCACAACAGATATTGGACAAATGAAAAGCTTTCTTCAACAGCAATGCCGATCAGGGGAGAAATTGAATCTGACTTTTGAGGTCAGCGGCTAATCGGGCTACCTGTCCGATTCATTGCTCAACTTAGTCGACGGCATTACCGTTAGCAATCCCTCGAAAATGACCTGGATATACAGAACAGCTAAAAAGAACGACAGGATTGACGCCAGAAAGCAGGTACTGTTGCTTTCGATAGGCGAAATACCTAAAGTACATATGCCCAAGAAACAAATACGTTAGCGTATCCGGTAATAATACTTGACTTCCTCAGCAAGTTAAATAGGATTTGGCTGGACCTGGTGAGATGAACACAGTCTATTTGACGTATGATGATCTCTGTGAAAAAAGATGGGTGAAGAATCGAAAATTATTGAGTTCCCTGATAATCGTGGGGAGCCGACGGCATCATCTGATAATTGCGGTGACGAGCCCGATGAGTTTGAAGCACGGGAACCACTTGTTGAACTCCGTGAGAAAGAAAACTACGCTGGCTTGGTGGAGTACTGCAAACATAGAGCAGAGAGATTTCCCGACGATCCATATGCTCAATTCTACCTGGGTGAAGCCTATGTTTTGAATGGGGAATATGAGAAAGCAATTGAGTTTGGTTCCCACCATCACAAGAAGCAGCCCTGGAACATTGATTTTCAGCATGTTCTTTTGGACGCCCTATTTGCCTTAGGCAAGAATGAGAATGATTTCAATTGGATCGAGAGACCCGTCGTCCTGCGAATGTCCGACGACATTCTCGATGCCTGCTACCATTTCCTTAAGCCAAAAAGGAAGTCCCGCTCAGTACTCGAAATCCACACAAATTTCATCACAAAAGGCTACTTACTTTTCACAGAGGATGACCTCTTCAAGGCGTTAACAGAAGACGAGAGATTCATCGTTGAGGATGTTGGCAGAGGTGCGTTTTTTGCACAAGTAAGGGTAGCTCGCAAGAGAAGATAGGAAAATTCTAATGATTGAACATCCGAATAATACTACCCAGGAAAAAGTATGGCTTCGTTGTTACACACCTGTGGTCCTATACATGATTATTCTCACTTGGATTCCAGGCGTATCGGTAGCGGATGCATCAGCCGACAGAGTCCCGTACACGATCGTCGATACGGCCCAAGTCAGGTGTTACAGCAGCAATGCAGAAATAGAATTCCCTAAAGCCGGCGCCGCTTTTTTCGGTCAGGATGCACAGTACATCGGGAATGAACCCGCTTACAAAGACAACGGGGACGGTACGACAACCGACTTGAACACAGGGCTGATGTGGCAGAGTGATCCCGGCGAAAAAATGACATTTAAACAGGCCGTTGCAGGGGCTTCTAAATGCAGGATCGCCGGCTACAAGGATTGGCGGCTGCCGACTATCAAAGAGCTGTACTCGCTCATTCTTTTCAGTGGCACCGATCCGGATCCGATGAGCCAGGATTCCTCCAGGCAGCAGCCATTTATTGACAGGAAGTATTTCAGGTTCCAGTACGGCAATCCTGACCGTGGTGAGCGTGTCATCGATTCGCAGTTTGCTACCAGCACAAAATACGTCAGCACCACGATGCGTGGTGCTGAGACCATGTTCGGCGTAAATTTTGCCGATGGGCGAATTAAAGGTTACGGCATGAGGAGTCCGCGCGGTGATGGAGATAAGACATTTCATG
>CAYNKI010000160.1:0-8896 GCA_964397675.1 uncultured Pirellulales bacterium | reverse complement strand
ATGGCCCGCATCGACACGATTCTTATCTTGATTACTCAAGATGTGTTGAGGTTAACCCCAAGACGAACAAGATTGAATGGGAATATAAAGGTAGCCCGCCGACGGAATTTTATTCCTCGGTCGCCGCCGGTTGCCAGAGATTGCCAAATGGCAATACTTTGATATGCGAGGCGACAAAGGGCCGAATCTTCGAGGTAACCTGCAAAGCAGAATTGGTTTGGGAATACATGGTACCATTTTATGCTCCAGGGGGCTTAGCGGCCTGGGGAACTTTTAGTCTCGGACGAAACAACTTTACGCACCGCGCTTACCGATACAGACCGGATATGGAAGGCTTTAAAGATAAGGATATGAATCCTGACAAACTCAAGGCCTTGAATGATATTTACGGCCCGGAGGCATTTGATTATTAGGCCCTTAGGGCCTAACATCGACAATTAATTGTTTATATGATTATGCCGCGATGCCGATGATTTTAAGTTAGTAGAAAGAATATATTATTCAACAAATCTTACCTGTCTGGGCATAATGATGTAGAAGGCCCCAAGCCTTGGCCGCTATCTTCTTATTCGAATGAAGTATTTCTCTGATCCCCTCAACATCCAACAACATTACCTCTATATCTTCTGTAGCATCTAACCATTTGTTTGATACATGCCCCTTAGCTTCCACTAATGCCATACAGCAAGATTCGTCAGTCAACCCGGCTGATGAGAATACAGGCATACTGATATGCTTGATTTTAGCTAATTCCAAACCAGTTTCTTCTCTTAACTCTCTTGAAATGGCCTTTGTTATATCTTCGCCCTCATCAATTAGGCCGGCAGGAAAACCATACTCAAAATCCCAAATCGGGACTCTAAATTCCTTAGTAACAACAAGTTTGTTTCCTTCGTTGGTATCTATCGTGGCAACTATCACCACAGCATCGGCTTTATTTGCATCTTCTATGGGCTTGTCTTTTCTGGAACACATTATCCAGGATTTTTTGTTCTGTGCCTTTCGTTTGAAATGAACTTCAAACAAATTGGCCCAATTGCAACTTGTCAGTTTATTGATTTTGTAAGAGTCAGACATATCTTTGGCGCATATTAAACTTATTCTTCTTTCTTGATTTCAATATGTTTTTTGAAGTGTTCATCGTCGGTGTTAGTGAAATCGTCTCTGAAGTGGACGCCTCGACTTTCCTGCCGCTCATGGGCGGAACGAGCCATAAGTAATGAGACGGTGAGCATATTCTGGCATTCCCAGCCCTGGGGTAAGTCAAAGATTTTGTCCATCACATATCTTTGCCAGAATCTGATAATCTCCTGAGTCTCTGTGAGGGGCTGAGCCCTTCGGGTTATGCCGACGTTTCGCCACATAAGAGCTCGAAGTGAGTTTCTAACGTCTGCGGTATCCAAACGGGTGCGGTCTGAATGAGGGATTTGGTATTTTATCAGAGGGTGTTTAATATGAGCAGCGGTCGACTTTTTGCTTTGTGAAATGACTTGACCAGCTATTTTCCCGAAGACTACTCCTTCAAGCAAGGAGTTACTGCCGAGCCGATTTGCGCCGTGCAGACCTGTTGAAGCTACCTCGCCGCAGGCATAAAGATTTTCTATGCTTGTCGCAGCTTTGGCATCGGTCTTAACGCCGCCAACCATGTAGTGTGCGCTGGGTCGAACAGGAATCAGGTCTCGGCTGACGTCTATGTTGAAACTTTCGCACAGTTCGAAAATCCGCGGGAATCTTTTTGCAAAATGCACTTTATCAAAATGACGAACATCCAAATAGACGTGGGTAGTGTTGGTTTTCAGCATTTGGGCTAAGATGGCTCGACTGACAATGTCCCGCGGTGCAAGCTCCGCCGCTTCATGATACTCTTTCATAAATCGTTGGCTTTTGTTATCCAGCAGTACCGCTCCTTCACCACGGAGAGTTTCAGTAATCAAGGCTCGTGAGGCACCTGCCACATAAAGTGTTGTTGGGTGAAACTGCACGAACTCTAAGTCCTGCAAAACTGCGCCTGCACGATAAGCCATAGCAATGCCATCGCCGGTTGCAGCTTCCGGATTGGTAGTCTCGCGATATAGCCGGCCCACTCCGCCGGTTGCCAAGATTGTATTTGAAGCCCAGATTATCTGAGAACTTCGTTTGTTGTAGCCAATAATTCCGATACACTCGTTGTTTTTAGTCGTTAGCAAGTCGATAGCGTAGAAACCTTCTATAACTTTTATGTTCGGATTTTGCCTGACTTTTTTTATGAGTGTTTCTGTAATCACCTGTCCTGTTTCATCACCGTGAGCATGAGCAATGCGAGGATGGCTATGACCGCCCTCGAGTGTAGTAGCGATATGGCCGTCGATTAAGTCGAAATCAGTACCCCAGCGTAGTAATTGCTCTATCAACTCTGGGCCTTGCCGAACGACCAATTCGACAATTTCCTTGTCGCTCATGCCGCAGCCGGTATTAAGTGTATCAGTTATGTGCGATTCAAATGAATCTTTCTTATCAAGAACCGAAGCAATACCACCCTGGGCTTGCCATGTGTTGCTGTCTTGGATAGTGCCCTTGCAAACAATGATGATGGTGCGGCTCTTGGCTGCTTCAATAGCAGCGCGGAGACCTGCGATGCCGGCTCCTATCACCAAACAATCGGTAAACAACTGGTTCATCGAGATAGAGTCGATATTCACCAGATAGCGTCTAAACTCCAACTGACCAGTCATAAATTTCCTTCCATTTATTGTGAATTTTGGTTCTTTAGTCGAAGCACGATTCGAGCGTAATGTTTTGAAGTTGCTATGATACCCGAATTTCTAACTTTTGGAAATCAGATTTTTGGGCTGGTACTTTATGTGTGTTGCAAAAAATGGCGCCTCTGATGATGCAGTGGGCTGTTGGCTTGGCCGTGCAGGTTATTTATTAGACGAAATTGACAAAAGTATCAGTCATGCTGCCCAGGCCAGTCGTCCAGTAACAGTCTCTGCGTCTGAACTGTTAATACCGGATTAAAGCTGTCAAACATGCGATTTTGTTGGGGATTGACGATCCTTCGCATAATTGATGTAACCTCCTTATAAAACAACAGGTTACATTATAATTGGACAAAATGGCATGTCAACACAAAAATTCGATAAATTATTATAAAATCAGCAGTTACTACATAATTTTACTGGACTTGACTTTTGTCAGGCGCGTCAATATTAATAAGGACAGAAGGCGCCACAGACACAAAGTTTTGAGATTCCTTTGTGCCCCCCACCTTCGATGGGATAAGCTTAGTGGCTTTGTGGCTATGAGGCAATTATGCAAAACAAAGCCAATCTTTCGACTTAGCTCAGGACAGGTTTCAAACGGGGCACCTACTCGTTAACAGGATGAAGAACAAATTCTTGAATTTTTCCCGTCAAAAAAAGTTTGACAGTGCGGGCAAATTCGATAAAATATTGTTTTTTGTGAAGTGAAAGAGAGTGTTTCTATGAAGAGCTTTATGGCAAAAAAAGAACAGGTCGAGAAGAAATGGCTTCTCGTTGATGCCGAAGGCGCAATCTTGGGCCGAATGGCTGCCAAAATCGCACCTATACTTATGGGAAAAAACAAACCCATATATACGCCTCATGTTGATACCGGCGATTATGTGATTGTAGTGAATGCTGAGAAAATAAGGGTTACCGGTAAAAAGGCGGAGCAAAAACAATATAATTATTACACGTATTTTCCCGGCGGACATAAATACGTCACCTTTGCCGATATGATGGCAAAGAAACCCGAAAAGGTGATAGAATTAGCGGTAAGACGGATGCTGCCAAAAAATAGACTCGGCAGGAAGATGCTGAAAAAATTGAAGGTCTATCGAGGTCCGGAACATGACCACCAAGCTCAAAAACCCGAAAAGGTCGAACTAACTTAATATACGAGGAACGAATTATTATGGCAGAAACCAAGGCTGAGAATCCTAATGCTGACAAAGGCGACAAGGTCCTGGAAGGTCTTCCTAAGCCGGCAACGAGTCCAGCCAGTGGGCCCAAAGGCGGTTACTGGTGGGGCACGGGCAGAAGAAAAAGTGCTGTGGCGCGAGTCAGAATTAAACCAGGCAATGGGAAATTGCTAATAAACAAAAAGCAGCTTTCAGATTACTTTAAACGTGAACAGGACCAACAAGCAGTTGTTGCACCTCTGCAAACGATTGAGGGCGAAAAATCATTTGACGTATTTGTGAATGTCCAAGGTGGTGGAATCACGGGACAGTCCGGTGCCACACGGCTGGGTGTCGCAAGGGCCTTGAAGAATTATGATGAGAATTATATACAACAGCTTCGGGACGGCGGACATCTTACCCGTGACCCCAGAATGGTAGAGAGAAAAAAGCCAGGCCAAAGAGGCGCAAGGCGGAGATTTCAGTTCTCTAAACGATAATTTGCAAATCTTTAGATTATCAAAGAGCCACTGGAATTTCCGGTGGCTTTTTTTTGTGGAATATATGGCGATGTCAAGAGCAGAACATATAACAAGGGGAGCCGTTTTAATGGCCCTGGCAAGCGGTTTTTTCTGTATGGCTGGCTGCCTGGTCAAGTACGGCTCATATATAGGCGTTTACAAGCTGGCTTTCTTTCGATTCGTCATAGGATTAGGTCTGATTGCGGCCGTCGTGATGTCGTGGCGAGTCAAACTTGTCTTTATCAACAAAAAGCTGCTGTTCCTGCGAGGTTTTGTAGGCGGGATAGGTATATATCTCGGACTTTTATCCATTACCAGGCTCGGATTAGGCAAAGGCATGGTGCTGGTATGCTCATACCCGATCTTTGCGAGTATTATCAGCACGGTGTTCCTCAAAGAACGGCTGCGTCTTATAAATTTTGGGGCTATTTTGACGGCTGTGGCGGGCATTTACTTTATCGCTTACGAAAAGCAATTGGGCCTTTCATTGCTGGTTTTTGGCAAATATGAGCTTTTGGCGATACTCGGAGCGGTGGTTGTAGGGATAACAATCACGCTGATACGCAAGCTCCACGATACGGATAACTCATTGGCCATTTACTTTTCACAGTGCGTGGTAGGCATGTGGCTGGTTATCGTGCCGGCTTTCAGGACCGCAGGGGAAGTCGGCTTAAAAGGCGTCTTTATCCTGTTGGGTATCGGGGTCACTGTTACTATCGGGCAGTTGTTGATGACCGAGGGTTTTAAATATGTGCCGGTCAAGATCGGTTCATTGCTGCTTATGCTCGAGCCGGTGCTGTGCTATCTGGCAGGGGTGGCGATGTTTGGTGAAACTCTGACATTGTCCAGCTTGTTGGGTTCGGTGCTGGTTATTGGGTCTTGTGCGATTGTTTTGTCCAGCAGGAAAACTTGACCGCTAAAAAAGAAACTGATATTCTTAGCCAATATTTGAGAAAGGAAAAGAAGGAACAATGATACGAGTTGCTATAATCGGAGCAAGTGGATATACCAGCGCTGAGTCGATCCGGATTCTGTTGCAGCACAACGAGGCCGAACTCGTCTATTTAAGCGCACTTCCAGAAGAATGTGGACATGTTGCTGATATCTTTCCGCAATTTAGAGGGCGGTGCGATTTGCAAATAGAGCCATTGGATTTGGATAAGCTCTCGGGACTGGCTGACGTTTGCCTTTGCTGTCTGCCTCACAAAGTCTCTATGGGATTTGTGCCAAAACTCTTGGATGCAGGCCTAAAGGTTATTGATTTCAGCGCGGACTATCGGATCAAGGATCCGAGCGTTTATGAGCAGTATTACAATGTAAAGCATACTGATACTACTAATCTGGAACGGGCAGTATATGGCTTGCCGGAGCTAATCTGCGAACCGATAAAGGGTGCTGATTTAGTTGCTAATCCCGGCTGTTATCCTACCGGCGCACTGCTGGCCTTAGCACCGTTGTTAAAAGAAGCTCTTATTGAGACAAACTCAATTATCGTCAACGCGGTTACTGGTATATCGGGAGCAGGCAAAAATCCTTCAGGCAAATTTCATTTTCCCAATATGAATGAGAATCTGTTTGCCTACGGAGTCGGCTCACACCGCCATATGCCGGAGACGGAACAAGTCGCCAGCCAAATTGCCGGCTGTGATGTCCAAATACTGTTTCAGCCGCACGCAGGACCTTTTGACAGGGGAATTCTCTCGACGGTATATTGTCAGCCTGAAGGCAAAACCGATAGAAAACAGCTTGCTAAGCTCTATGAGGATTTTTACGCGGATGAGCCTTTTGTGCGGATATGCAATGATGCTCCAGGGATTAAGGATGTGGCGGGGACGAACTATTGTCACATCTATGTCACCCATGTGAAGGGAAAGATCTTAGTTTTTTCAGCGATTGACAATTTAGTCAAGGGCGCATCAGGCCAGGCGATTCAGAATATGAATATCGTCTTCGGCCTGGAAGAAACTCTCGGACTGAAATAGCAGATGGTATATAACATCGAGAAAACAGAGGAAATGAGAATGGATGGCAATTCTGTTTTGTGGATTTCTGTAGCCAATGAACGCGCACTTATACTTGGTTGACTACATTCTGTGGCCTTCCGGCTAAAAAGGCGGCTACATTGTCTACAGTAACCTTAAGCAGACGCTGCCTTGCTGCTCGAGTCGCCCAAGCGATATGAGGTGTGATGTAACAGTTCTTGGCCTTGAGCAGCGGATTAGCCTTATTTGGCGGCTCTGCCGTAAGTACGTCTAAGCCGGCACCTGCAATCCTTCCCTTGTCCAGCGCATCAGCCAACGCTTGCTCGTCAATCAGCGGGCCTCGGCTCGTATTTATCAGAAATGCCGTTGGTTTCATCAAGGCAAGGTGCTGTTCATTGACGAGTTTCTCTGTTTTGTCCGTCAGGGGACAATGCAAACTAACTATATCAGCCAACCTGAATATATCGTCCAGCTCAACCATCCGACATCCTTCGGGCATCTGCGATGGTGTCACTATATCGTATATGATGACCTTCATGCCGAACGCCAGTGCGATTCTCGCCGCTGCCTGGCCTATCCTTCCAAAGCCAATTATGCCTATGGTCAATCCCTGCAGCTCAATCAGGGGCGCAAGCCAGTAACAGAAATCTGGGCTCCTGCACCATCGCCCTTCCCTTACCGTCCGGGCATGGTGGGCGACATTTTGAGTCAGGTTGAGTAGATGAGCAAAGACCATTTCAGCCACGGACTCGGTTCCATAGGTCGGGACGTTGCTAACCGGGATGCCTCGCTTTCGCGCAGCTTCTACATCCACTATATTATAGCCCGTTGCTAACACAGTGATGTACGCCAGTGCCTCAAGACGCTCAATGACCTCTGCTGATAGCACCGTTTTATTGGTCAGCACTATCTCAGCACCATCCGCCCGCCGAATCGTTTGATTGGCAGTGGTACGGTCATAGATTGAACATTGGCCAAGGGCCTCCAGGTCCTTCCATGAAAGATCTCCTGGATTCAACGTATAGCCATCTAATACGATGATTCTCATTACGTGGCCCTGCATTACGGCGGCAAGAATGCCACCTGCTGAAAAGAATACGAAAGACGCTAATTCGCGTTCGCCTGGTCGATAGCGGCTGCGATACTCGCACCAGCCTCAAACTTGGCGCCTTGATCAGCCAGGCACTTCTCCAACGCTGAGAGAAACAGCATCACATTGCTAAGCGTTGACGCACTACCCATCAGGCCGATACGCCATGCCTTTCCCTTGAAGTCACCTAATCCAACACCAATCTCGATGTTAAACTCACTAAGTAGTTGCTTTCGAGTAGTGACATCGTCCACATCAGCAGGTATGACTACAGCATTAAGCATGGGCAGTTCATATCCGGGTTCGGGTACGTAGTTGATTCCGATTGCAGCCAATCCTGCCTTTAGGATTTTATGGTTGGTCAAATGTCTGGCCCACCGCTGCTCTAATCCCTCTTCCTTAATCATTCGTAGAGATTCCAATAGTGCGTAGTTCATATTTACAGGTGCCGTATGATGGTACAGACGCTCGCTTCCCCAATACTTACGGATCATAGTAACGTCCAGATACCAACTCTGGACCTTGGTCTTGCGATTTTCAATGGCTTTTACGGCTGCCTCATTAAAAGCCACAGGTGCGAGACCTGGCGGACATGACAAGCACTTCTGCGTGCCGGAATAACACGCATCAATCTGCCAGCCGTCTACATTGACCTCCATTCCTCCCAGGCTAGTGACAGTATCAACGAGCAGCATAGCTCCTGAGTCATGCACGATTTTAGATATCTCTTGAAGAGGCTGGCATACTCCGGTGGATGTCTCTGCGTGTACAATGCCAACAAGCTTGGCACTCTTTTTTTTAAGGGCTTGCTTGATTTCATCAGGTGTGAATGCTTTTCCCCACTCAATTTCGATAATTGAGACGTCAGCCCTGCACCTCTCGGCAACATCCATCATACGTTTGCCAAAAACACCATTTATGCACACGAGCATGGGATCGCCTGGCTCAATAAGATTAACCACGCAGGTCTCCATGCCGGCGCTTCCAGTACCAGAGACGGCAAACGTCAACCCGTTTTTGGTCTGAAAGATGTATTGGAGCAGTTCGCGAATCTCGTTCAATACATCCAGAAATGCAGGGTCCAGATGTCCGATGGTAGGACGCGACATGGCCTCTAATACCCTTGGGTCAACGTCAGATGGCCCCGGTCCCATGAGGACGCGTTTGTAAGTTTTAGGTATATCCAATTAGTATCTGTCCTCTAATTAGGCTGTCTATGCTTTTGAAGTTTGTGTTATTTGCTTTAGGCTTTGTGTCGCCTTAACTACTAATGTAACGGCTACCCCAAGCAGTACTATTGAAATAATAACCAAAGGTATATTTCTATCGACTGCGTTTTTGTAGACCAGAAAACACAATGCAGCTACAGTGACGCAGAACATAAAGAGCATGGGGATTTTAA
>CAYNKI010000159.1:0-8981 GCA_964397675.1 uncultured Pirellulales bacterium | reverse complement strand
AGCGTCCCGGTGTTTGATGGTATGGCTGCAGCTAATGGCCGATTATATCTTGCGATGAAGAACGGCCAGGTGATATGTCTGGCAGGAATAAGGAATGCAAAAATCAAAGATTAAAACTCAAAATTGACGAGTTCATAGTTGATTGTTCATAGTTTGTCGATGAACAATGAACTTGGTTAATTTTACATTTTGATATTTGATTTTTAATATCCTCAAGAATGGAGAACTCAGATGAAAACCCACAGAAATCACGTATGCAGGGATGTGACAATTTTCTTACTGGTTATGTGTGCTCTTATCTGCTCATGTGCAGAGCTTCAAGAGCCAATCACGGGCTTGAAATCAGACGTATCCAAGGCAAAACCATCTCCCTTGGAGTCTGCGACAATACCACGGTCCGAACATCCTAAGCCACAATTCTATCGAGAGGATTGGCTCAATCTGAATGGTAAATGGGACTTTGCTATGGATCCTAACGTCGTAGGAATCGAAGGAGCTTGGCAGAGCAATCCTGGCAGGTTTGATATGGAGATAATCGTGCCGTTCTGTGTCGAGAGTGAGCTATCCGACATAGGACATACGGACTTCGTTAATGCTGTGTGGTATCGCAGGACATTTGCCCTACCGAGGGCTTGGAAGGATAAGCGCATCTTTCTTAACTTCGGCGGAGTCGATTATGAGTGCCGGGCCTGGATCAATGGCAAACCTGTTGGGCGTCATTTTGGAGGTAGTGTCTCATTCTCTTTCGAGATAACCGAGGCCATCAGAGATAGCGATAATGAGCTTGTGGTTTATGCGTTTGACGACGTGCTCTCAGAGCTTCAGCCCTCAGGAAAGCAAAGCAGGCAAAGCGAGTCACATGGCGTGATGTATACACGAGTCACTGGAATCTGGCAAACCGTCTGGCTGGAAGCCAGGCCTCAGCAATACCTGGAATCAGTTCACATTGTGCCTGACCTGGACGGACAACGGTTCATTATCAGCCCAAAAGTCGAAGGCTATAGTCGCGGCCTAAACTTCCGTGCTACACTATTGACGCCCGAAGCAGATATAGTCGCTCGCGAAAAGTGTATAGCACAAAGCGGAAAATCTGTCATCTTAAACGTTGATAATCCATGTCCCTGGAGTCCCTGCGATCCTTATCTTTACGACCTTAAACTGGAACTGGTTAATGGTAACAAGGCAGTGGACACGGTGACGAGTTACGTTGGCCTGCGTAAGTTTCATATTGAAGGTAACTGTTTCTATCTAAATAACAAGCCCATTTTTTTGCGGTTCGTTCTCGACCAGGGCTTTTATCCGGATGGCATCTGGACCGCACCGAGTGACGCAGCACTTAAAGCAGATATCGATATGTCGATGGCAGCCGGCTTTAACGGTGCCAGGCTGCACCAGAAGGTCTTTGAAGAGCGTTTCCACTATTGGGCCGATAAACTTGGATATCTAACATGGGGTGAGTTTGCAGACTGGGGCGGAACCCACTCCTTTGGCAATCTACAAGGAGTGTTGAATCTGGAACGTGAGTGGCGTGATGTGGTATTGAGAGACCGCAACCACCCTTCAATACTTGCCTGGACGCCATTGAATGAAACCAGCGGTGCCGCACAGAATAACTACGAGCCGTATAGCCGGTCGGTCAAATCCATCGTGGCCACTACGCGGGCACTCGACCCAACACGACCTATCAATGATGCCAGCGGCTACGTCCACGTAGAGACCGACATCTTCACGGTGCACGATTATGACCAGAATGTCGAGACCTTCAGGCAGCGCTACGCAGGTGTAAATCCAGACTCTCCGGAAGATGCCTTTGTCCGTTTTCCTGAATTGTCGGTCCCCTACGAAGGACAACCCTACGTTGTGGACGAATACGGTGGGACCTTCTGGACAAAGGATTACACCGGCCAGTCGGAAAAGGCAGGGGGCGGACGTAATAAGTGGGGTTATGGCAAGACCAGCAGACAAGTTGAGGACCAAATCAAGGCTCTGACTGACGTTCTGCTAAATCACCCACACATATCCGGCTATACCTACACCCAACTTACCGATGTCGAGCAGGAAGTCAACGGCATCTATACTTACGATCGCAAACCAAAATTTAACATTAAGCGTCTCAAGGGAATTTTGGGTGGGCCTGCTGCAGTCGAACAAGAAGAATAATAACACAATCCTACTTCACAAAACTCGGATTTAAGGCTCGTAAACAATAAGGGGCAGGTCAGGGCTACAAAAAAATTCAAGAAATTTCTTGACTTTGACGAAAAAAGTTTTTATAGAGCAATTATTCTACACATAATATTCCTCCGAACGGCAGGTTATATTTGTACCTGCCGTTTTTTTATTCTATTTGCAGTGGAATAGATTCAGCAATTTCGGCATGGTTCAATCCTGGGTGGCAGCCTCAAGCGCAGCTTGGGGATGGCAAAGCTCCAAAAGCGGTGTAACCATCCCCAAATCAATGTTACCCAGAATCTGTGCTCTTTGAACCATGCCGCAATTTCTAAAAAATTAGAAACTGTAACAAGATTATAGAGTATGCTGGTTGGCAGGTAAGGGAACCGTCCTATAATGTATTTTCCCCTAAAATGGAGGTCGATATTAGACGATATTACAGACAAGTTAATTAACCTGGCCGGGAAGTATTACATTATGAAAAAAGCATTTTCACTTGCTGAATTGATGATAGTGTTAGCTATCCTTGGAATCCTGGCTGCTATTGTTTTACCCCATTTTAGGTCTCAAACCACCCAAGCCAAAGAAGCTGTGGCCAAGGACCATCTGCGCCTTTTGCGAAGTGCGATTGAGCTATACCCCACCCAACATGGCGGTGTTCCACCAGGGTATGAAGACAATGATCCGCAGACCTCTCCAAGTAATGTCTATTTTCATCAACAGATCATACTGCAAGGCAATTATATTCGAAAGATGCCCGAAAATCCCTTTAACAAGTTAGATACTATGAACGTGATAGGAAACAACGAAACATTCCCGGCAGGAGCAACAGGCAATTTCGGGTGGGTCTATAAGCCAGCGACAAAAACATTAAGGCTCGACTGGCCAAGTACCGATGAAGACGGAATTCGTTATTTTGACTACTAAAGATATTAAAAATGAAATATCAAAGTGTAAAATTAACCAAGTTCATTGTTCATCGACAAACTATGAACAATCAACTATGAACTCGTCAATTTTGATTTTTAATCTTTGATTTTTGCATTATCCATCATTGGATATTCTTCGATCTTCTCAAATATTAATGGGGTAGCAGATATATCATTCGGCTCTTGAGGGAAACGCGGGCCGTAATCAAAAACAGTTATCCAATCAGCCATCCAAAACTTTCCGTCTTCGGACACGGGGCCTACAAATCTGTCGATGCTATTGCCGGCAATCACATTATCCAGGAACCTAATGTCGATCTTCTCCATTTCCACGCTAACAAAAAGCTCCCTTGTCTCAGGCGTATACTCAACCATACAATCCCCGGCTTTAAAGGTGCTATAACTT
This sequence comes from uncultured Pirellulales bacterium, assembly GCA_964397675.1. Lineage (GTDB taxonomy): Bacteria > Planctomycetota > Phycisphaerae > Sedimentisphaerales > Anaerobacaceae > CAYNKI01. The sequence goes on along the minus strand of CAYNKI010000159.1, from coordinate 5,474 downwards.
CCATCTTTCATTTCAACTCTCGTGGTCTGATTAGGCTTAATTTCAACTTCGCCCATTGGAATAACCGCCGATGATACAGCTCCATCGGGACTTAAGACTATCTTCCAAGGACTATCTTGGGCTTTCCACGTCCCGGCTATCCCGATGTACATCGGGATAGTTTTGCCTGCCGAAGGCTGCTTCGTTAGCATCTTACAGCCGATTACTGTGCAGAAAATGCACACCAAGAAAAAAGGAGTTGCGGCCTTTGTCCTCATTGTGGTTTGTATATTAGTCGAGAAAGTGTAATTTGCAATAAAAAAGCGAGGCAGTTTAGAGGAATTCTGCCTCGCTAAAAATTCTGGTTTGTGCACGGCGATGTCTACCTGCGACGTCGCAACAACAGTCCACCAAGACTAAGCAGAGCAATGGTGATCGGCTCAGGGATGGGGACACTCTTGCTGTCAAACACTGTTACAAAATCACTAGAGACTAGACTTAGCACGATAGGACCAGTTCCAAAGAGTCCGATGCCTTCTACCAGCGTACCCTCGAGAGGTGCCGGCGGAACAGCACCATCCGCCAGGATTATAAAGCTAAGGTCAACAAGTTCCGGTTTGCCCAATTGGTCTCTAAATGAAGTCAGTGTGTCAGCTTCGCTTGACCCCAGCAGAGCAGCAACACCAGGCAAGTCCAGGTATTCAGCCAGAGAGCCCGGATACACCATAGTAGAGCCATCTATCGAGCCTGGTCCTTCAACCAAGAGGTATGCCTCCGCAGGACTTGCTGTTGCACCATCACCTGTAATGGTGACAGTGTCCATCGCCTCATTTACATTAATCGCCAAACCTGCATTAGCGACTGAAGCCATCGCCAAAACGGTTAATATAACTAACAAATTCTTCATCGTTATTCTCCTTCCGAAAAAAACCGTTCATAACTCCTCACCCCGAAGCAGTTTGGGGTCAAGAACAAAAATTGTCACAACTATTCAGACCTTGGACAATCCCCGGGAAGATCCGCATCGTTTTTCTTCCAGTTGGCCACAATCTTAGCCAAATCAGAGGTGAAAACACGGAACTTGAATGGGAAGCCTGAATCCTTGTGATCAATATCCGCACAAGGACTGAGAGTCGGATTATCAATTGTCTTCTTCCAGTTGTCCACGATTAGAGCCAAATCGCCGGTGAAAACGCGGAAGTCGAACGGGAACCCGGAAGTGACACCATCGGCATCACCATCACACTGATATTTTGTACACCAGCAGTCAGGCTTACCCAGAGCTACCCAGTCGTTGAATGTCGAGAAGTTGCTTGGGAAGCAATCTGCCTGGCCAACCGTCACAGCACAGCCCGTTGCCGTGACATTGGCAGCCACCGAGGGGTCGGTCAATACCACACCACCGCGAGTTGCATTCTCACTAATACTGACATTTGCGCTTTCGCTAATCGTGATCTTGCAAAGTGTGCCAGTATCGTCTGGAGCGTTTGGAGAACTATCGTCGGTGGGATAATAAAGTGCACCCATCTCGATGGTGATACCATTCGTGCCAAGACCACCCAGTGCTCCCGGATCATTGGCGTCAGCTACAGGTGTGTAATCATTTACATCCCAGGTTGTGACTTCACCGGTATCAGTGTCGACAGTAATAAACCGACTGAAATTGGCAGGAAAGATACCATAACATTTGTAATCAGCGGTGCTCTGGCCAACCTTGAAATCTGATATAGCATCGATGGTACCTTTATCAACGGTGATATCCAGAGCAAATGCCCTTATTTTAGGCGCTCCTGCCAGCGCATAGTCGATACGGACTATCCCACCACCTTCATCTGTGCATGTAATCGCAACATCGGATGCCCACATCGGGGTGGAAAGCAGTACTACAAACAAGGCTAAAACCATCTTTTTCATAATACGACAACCTTCCTTTCTTCTTCACAGAGCTACACATTCTTCATTATCCTGGTTTTGTTGTGATCTTATCTCCTGCTCTAAACACAAACAATCACTTATCCATCGCGATGTACATCGGGACACTTTAACTTTTGGATACAGCGACCCAACTCGCAGGAAAAGCTGGTTAAACACAATATCTTTTCCTTCTCTTTACTCCTCCTTTCCCGCCGATTGGCGAAAATGCCTAATACAAAGCACAAGTTTTGTTGGTGAATTCCATATCTATAGTACCAGAAGAGTCCGTTTAAATCAAGAAAAAACGATAAAAATGCAAAAAAAAATGAAATTTGATACCTTGTGTTAGACTTATCATCTAATTTTGCAAAAAATTTGTTAAAAAAGGATTTTTTTACGATTATCCAGTTAATATATGCAATTTTTATAATCCTATGTTATTTTGCAATTATGTATAAAGTTTTAAAAGGACGGCTGATAATATTAAGATTTTGCCTGTTGGCAACCACCTTGATCCTAATTGCCATTGGTATAGCTACTATCTATGCGGTCGGCAATCCGGCAGAGCCCAGTCCTGCTAACCAGTCTGTCAAATTGGCCAATCTCTGGAAAAAACAATTAATGTTCGCTGCGATTGGTTTTGTGGGTTTTATAGCGGTTAATTTGGTTAATTATCGCCGCCTGGGCGCGGTCAGTTTCTGGATATATGCCTTTGTGCTTCTGCTTCTGGGCCTGTTACTGCTCGATAAATTTGTAGATATACCATTCGTACCGGTCATTAAAGATGCTCGCCGATGGTTGAGAATCGGAACCGCCTCCAGGTTCGTACAGGCCCAGCCGTCAGAACTTTGTAAACTGGCATATATCCTGGCACTGGCCTGGTATCTGCGATATCGTAGCAATTATCGCAATTTTACCACTCTAATCGGGCCTTTTATCCTAACTCTTCTGCCCATAGTTCTCATCCTTCTGGAGCCGGATTTGGGCACTGTCATGCTGATGATGCCTATTTTATTAACCATGTTGTTTGTGGCCGGTGCAAAGGTTAAGCATTTACTGATTATAGTTCTTATGGCGATTCTGGTCAGCCCGCTGCTATGGTACAAGATGCAGGACTATCAGCGAGCCAGGATAAGTAGTGTGCTACTGCAAAATGACTGGATCCGTGAAAAAGCGGAGCAAAATCCCACACTGGGCGAGATTCTTGTAGGCAAAAAATTCACTACAAAGCAGTGGAAAAACGATTGGGGCTATCAACTGATTCGCTCGAAATACGCCGTTACCTCCGGCGGCACAAACGGTTATGGTTTTCGCCAAGGCCCATTCATTAAATATAACTTTCTGCCCGAAAGGCAACACGACTTCATATTCGTCATCATCGCCCATCAATGGGGATTCTGGGGCTGCCTTGGATTATTGATGCTCTATGTGATTATTATTGGCTGTGGGCTGGAAATCGCAGCTAACAATACCGACCCATTTGGTAGATTACTCGCTATCGGTATTGTCACAATGTTTACAGTTGAAGTTCTCGTCAATGTGAGTATGACTGTAGGACTGATGCCGATCACGGGATTGACCTTACCGTTGGTAAGCTACGGTGGCTCAAGCCTGCTGGTTAGCATGGCTTCCATAGGATTGCTAAATAATGTCGGACGGTGCAGACCTTTCACCGTAGCACGGAAAACGTGAAAAGTGCCTAAAGTTTGGAGTGCCTAAAGTGCCTAAAATGACACAGAGTGTCATTGCGAGGAGCGCAGCGACGTGGCAATCTCCTTGCTCAGGTTTGAGATTGCTTCGCTTCGCTCGCAATGACGCTGCGCGTCAGTTTAACTCACTTTAGGCACTCCGGCTCACTGAGATACGGGAAATGATAAAAGGCTTTAGACAAATTGCTTCTCTTACGGCACTTAGCAGAGTGTTCGGCTTGATACGCACCATACTATACTTTTATTTTTTTGGTGCCAGCGGACTACTTGATGCGTGGTTTATTGCCTTCAAAATCCCTAATCTTAGCAGAAGACTTTTTGGTGAGGGGGCTGCATCAGCCTCATTTATTCCTATCTATAGCCACAAACTTCATGAGGACTCTCAAAAAGCCTCTCGCCTGGCAGATACTGTAATTACAGTCATATTCGTTTTACTTGCGGCATTGGTGTTACTTGTCTGGATGGGCATTTGGGCTTATTATAAATTGTTTGCAATTAACTCTGAGACCCGACTTATTTTGTTTCTGACTTCTATTATGCTACCATATATGCCGTTGGTTTGTGTGGTGGCGATTTTGGCTGGTATTCTCAATGTCCACAAGCATTTTGCATCTCCAGCAGCAGCGCCAATAGTGCTGAACATCCTTATTATTAGCACCATTATGATAACCGGCTGGCTTTTTAATATGGAGCTAAAAGAACAGCTTTTTGCAGTGGCGGCTGCCGTCTTAGTTGCAGGGCTCCTGCAGGTAGCGATTCAGATTCCACCTTTGCGAGCCGCCGGAGTTTCAATCAAACCCGCATGGCAGATTCATTCCAAAGCGTTCAAAAAAATCATCATTATGATGGGGCCGATGATTTTAGGCCTAACCGTAACACAGATAAATACACTTCTGGATGATCTGATTGCATGGTGGTTTTCAAGCTCACCGGAAAAGGGCAATGTGTTTTTGTTTTTAGGCAATCAAATAGCATATCCTTTACGCCGCGGTTGTGTTTCCCATCTTAATGGTGCTCAAAGGCTTTATCAATTACCGTTAGGAGTATTCGGTATATCTTTAGCTACGGCAATCTTCCCGGTGATGAGTTCTGACGCGGCACGGAATGATTTTGCAGCCCTATCTAAAACGGTTTCAAGAGGTTTACGTGGAGCAGTTTTTCTGGCATTGCCGGCGACTGTTGGGTTGCTGCTGGTGGCTAAACCGCTGGTTTCTGTTATCTTCGGGCATGGGAAATTCACCGAAGACGACACTACAGCGACGGCCTGGGTACTATTGTTTTATGCTATAGGTTTAACTGGCTATTTTGCTCAACACGTTATCACCCGTGCATTTTATTCGATGCAAGACTCGCTTGCTCCTGCGCGAAGTGCGTTGATAGCAGTGCTTGTAAATATTGTCTTGAACCTGACGCTTATCTGGTTTTTGTCAACAGGTGGACTGGCTGCTGCGACAGCAGCCTGTTCATATTTACAAGTAGTTATTCTGATTGCAGCTCTCCGCCGATCTCTGAGAAAGCAGGGATTTAGCGATTTCGGACGAATACTCGATGACTTCGTCCCGGCATTACTAAAGACGATTGCAGCCACACTATGCATGTTCGCTATGGCTGTAATTGCGCTGGGACTGTCGAAAAACTGGGCCAATATCTTCAAATTACTACTGGTCATTCCATCATCGGCGATAGTGTATTTATTAGCTTCTAAATTTCTACGCATTGAGATGCTCTCTCTACTGACACGGCCCAAGCAAGAAAAAAACACAGCTTAGAGCTGTTTCGAGATTGGCTTTGTTTGGGTTTGAATTGGGTTTGTTTTCCATTAACCGCCGAGTTCGCAAAGAACGCGGAGAAATAGGATAGAGAACGTATTTC
>CAYNKI010000158.1:3714-9096 GCA_964397675.1 uncultured Pirellulales bacterium | reverse complement strand
GACAGAATTCATCAGGGACCAGAAGATACAAAAAAGACGATTGCTGAAGTTATTAACTCGACGAAAAAAACAGGAGGTAATATTATTATCCCCAGCTTTGCGCTGGAGCGGTCCCAGGAGGTGTTATATTACATAAATGAATTGCTGCTGGATGATGCAATCCCAAACATTAGGGTTTTTTTAGACAGTCCGATGGCCACCAACATTACCAGGGTTTTCCAGCATCATCCAGAGCTGTTCGATGAACAGATGTCCGAATTTGTCCGAAGGCATGAGTCACCATTTAAATTTCCTGGACTAAAAATAGTTGAGACAACAAGCCAGTCAAAGGCAATAAATCATATAAAAGGGACGGTTATAGTCATAGCCGGCTCTGGGATGTGCACCGGCGGGCGAATAAAACACCATTTAGTCAACAACATTTCAAGACCTGAAAATACAATAATGTTTGTAGGCTATCAGGCAAATGGCACATTAGGCAGACGAATTGTTAATGGCGAAAAGCAAGTCCGGATACTGGGACAAGAACATAAGGTTAAAGCGAGAGTGGTGCAAGTCAACGGTTTTTCCGCCCATGCAGATAGAGATGAGCTTTTCAAATGGCTAACCGGCTTGAAAAAACCTCCCAGGAGACTGTTCGTTGTGCATGGTGAATCCGAAAGTGCGCAACATTTCGGTGATTATCTTAACCAGAAAACAGGCTGGAAGGTGTCCGTTCCCAGCTATCAGGATGAATTCACTCTCGATTAGTTTACATGTTATTAAAGGAAAATTATGGCATGGTTTAATCCTGGGTGGCAGCCTCAAAGCCTGCCCTGAGCGAAGTCGAATGGGCGCAGCTTGGGGATGGCAAAGCTCCAAAAGCGTTGTAACCATCCCCAAATCAATGTTACCCAGAATCTGTGCTGTTTGAACCACGCCATAATTTTACTTTTTCTTGGTCTTATTCTTTTGTACAGACTGCTTAAACCTGTAGCTTTCGCCGTCCATGAAATAGATCGGATCGTCTTTAAGTATACACCAACATAAAGCTTGGATAAATCCTTGCTTGGAGATGCTATTTTTGTTAAAATAGATATATCGTAAGTTAGATAAAATTTATGTCGTACTCATTCAGGGGTCAGAAAAATGCAGCGTAGTTGTTTAAAATTGACCATAATTATTGTCAATTTCGTATTGCTCACACAGCTTGGCTGTATGGCACCAAAGATTTCATTTGAAAAAGTGGTTCACGATTTTGGCGAATTGGGACCGGATGCAAGTAAAACCACAGAGTTTAAATTTACAAACTCCGGATACGGCTTTTTGAAAATACGAGTAGTGGCCTGCTGCGGTGTCTCTGCCGAACCAAACAAGAAATTATATTGGCCTGGCGAATCCGGGACTGTGAAAATAGACTATCGTCCGCGCATATCTCTTGGTTCGGAAACGAAAAGTTTGCAAGTGCTTAGCAACGACAAGGAAAATCCTGAGATTGAACTGACCGTCAAGGCCGAAATCGTGTCGAAAGTTTCTTGGGAGCCTACGAGTTTCAAACTTTTGTTCGCGGGGGAAAATACCAGTTGTCCAAAGATTAAAATCCGTAGTCTTGATAATCAGCCTTTTTCTATAACGTCATTCAAATCAACTCTTAACTGTATCACAGCTGATATAGATTCTTCAGTGAAAACAACGGAATTTGTTCTTGAACCCAAGGTCAATACGGAAAAGATGCGAGAGAATATGAGGGGCTATATCCACATTAACTTAACTCATCCAGAATGGAAGACGGCCAGAATAGCCTTTGATGTTATGACAAGATTTACAATTGAGCCTCCACAGATAATGGTCCTCAATGCTGAACCAAAAGAGCCCATAAAAAAATATGTATGGATACACAGTATCTTCGGAACAGATTTCGAGATTGAATCAGTGTCATCGCAGAATAATTTCGTAAAGCTTTTACGTCAGAGGAAAGTTGACCATGATCATCAGTTCGAGCTGGAAATAACGCCACCGGAAATCAAAGGTGAACGACAGGTTTTTACGGATGTAATTTATGTAAAGATAATAGGTGGGGAGAAAATAGAGATTCCATGTCACGGACTCTATTTGATCAAAGAGTGACTATCTCGCTTAAGGTAGGAAATACTTCTGAGAAAATCGGCATGATGGATTCGTAGGCTGCGCTTTTTTGGATTTCTCTGCCCGAAAAGTCGGCCTTAAGGAATTATAGACCCTAAAATGGCACAAGAAATTTAACACCGCGGGCATTTGGACCCAAGCCAGCAGCGCTAGAACCGAGGATTGGCCGGAATGGATTAGACCTTTTAAAGACTACTGAAAGCGACCGCTTCACGGATAAGGTCGTCTTTGAGCACCATATCTGTATTATAGATTTGTCAGTGGTCTGCACACTTGCTATAGCCCATATCAACTCTCTGCGTTATCTTTGAGAAAATATAAAAATATATGAGTAATTTAGCCTTTGTGCGCATATTATTTAATAGAGGCTGGTACCAGTAAGGAATGTCCGAAAAAGTGTCTGATGAGCATAACCAACAAAGTTGGGCGGGATTGTCTGAAGGCAATGCTGATGTATGGCAACAATTCCTGAGCCGACAGATACCGCAGCTTTATGCCATGTTCATGAAGCGCTGGCCGAATCCTTCACTCGCAGAGGAACTGGTGCAAAGAACGGTTTTTGACGCGGTGCGGGGACGGGACAGCTATAACCCATCGAGAGGCAGCCCACAAGAGTGGATTTTCGGCATAGCACGGAACAACATTCGACTCGAAATAAGAAGGCGGGCCAGCCGGGGAAGTGTCAACGGCGATATCAGCAGCTACCTCGAAACGATCGACAGTAGGCCCTTGCCCGACGAAGTACTCGAACAGAAAGAAACAATTGCAGTAGTCCGGGCAGCTTTGAATAGATTGGAAAATAAAGAACAAGCAGTGTTAAGAGCAAAATACATTGATGGTCTGTCGGCAAAAAAAATATCTCATCAAATGGGAATAACTGAAAAAGCTGTGCACAGTTTGTTGTATCGGGCGAGAATTTCGCTTCGAGATGAAATCAAACAAATAGCACCAATACACAAACAGGAGCAAGAATCATGAGATCTAAAGACGATAATTTAGAACAAAATATCTCTCGGCTGATAAAATTAGCCGGCGATTCAGAGCAACCCAGCAAAGCATTTGCTGATTCATTGATTGACAATGCCCTGACCGAGCTCAAGCAGCCGAGCAAGAACAAAAAGAGCAAGAGTTGGAAAAGAGCTCTATCCTGGGCGGCTGTTATTTTGGTAGTGTGCGGAATTGGATTTGGAATTCTAATTACCAATTCAAATAAAACAAGTGAAAGGCTTAAAGAGCCTGTACAACCTGAAAGGCGAATTAATGAACAGGCGGTAACAGAACAGAAGGGATTGAAGCCAGCTGAAATTGTATATACCGAGAAAGTAGGCATCAAGCCGGTGCCAGATAGAACACAGAAAACTCTCACCCAGCAAGAGAAACAAGTAGCTGTGGCCTCAAAACCTGCAAAGAGTTCAGAGCTCACTACCCGGTTACAAGATAGTCTCCAAACAAGTACTAAGCTTGTGCAAAAAGACAAACCACAAATAACTTTTTGGAGCGAAGCAGGAGCAGAAGGACTCGAACGCGAGAAAATGGGCCGGCAATTAAAGACAGGCTTGGACAGAAATGGCATTGCACCAGCTCCGGTACAATCAACGTCGGGCAAGGTAGAAAGATCAAAAAAGGCGCAGAAGTATGGTTATGGTAGTGGCTATATGGGTCTCTCAGATAAGCAATCCATGAGAGGAGGTACACTTTATTTTGGTATTAGACCTTCTGAGCCGAGTCCGCATCGTTATCCAATGGCACACGGCGGGACTACGCCGCCAAACGCTGAGCCTTATGACGCTATGTTCTTCAAGAACTACGGTGTCAACCCATTTATTGACACTGAGGATGACCATTTGTCCACTTTTGCAACAGATGTAGATACCGGCAGCTATACAATTGTCCGCAAGTACCTACAGGATGGACATCTGCCGCCGGAAAAGGCAGTCAGAGCTGAGGAATTCATCAATTATTTCAAGTACGGCTACCCAGCTCCACAGGAAGATGCGTTTGCAGTTTACGCCGAAGCTGCACCATGGCAATTTGGCACCGGCCGGAAAAACAGTTATCTGCTCCGCTTCGGTCTGAAGGCAAAGCAGGTCAGTGAAGAGAACCGCAAGCCGGCTATTTTGACCTTCGTTATTGATGTATCCGGGTCGATGAATCGTGAGAATCGCCTTGACCTGGTTAAAAAAGCCTTGCGACTGCTCGTAGAAAAGCTAACCGAAAAAGACCGGATAGGAATCGCTGTTTACCAGAGCCGGGGCAAAAAAGTCATGGAACATAAGGGACTCGATGAAAAGCACGAGATTTTAGCAACCATCGAATCGCTTCATGCAAGCGGCTCAACATTCGCCGAGGAAGGTATTCGCATTGGCTACGAAATGGCTGAAAAAGCATACAAAAAAGGTTCTATCAATCGTGTTATCCTTTGTTCGGACGGCGTAGCTAATGTCGGTCGAACCGGGCACGACCAGATTTTGGAGCTTATCAAGGAAAAGGCGGAAAAAGGCATCACCCTCTCTGCTATCGGTTTTGGAATGGGCAATTATAATGATGTGCTGCTGGAAAGACTGGGTGACAAAGGTAATGGCCACTATGCATACGTTGATACGATTGCTGAGGCAAGACGGATTTTTAAAGAGAACCTCACCAGTACTTTACAGGTAGTCGCCAGGGACGTTAAAGTGCAGGTCGATTTTAATCCGGAGGTTGTGCGAAGCTATCGGCTGATAGGTTATGAGAACCGCGATGTACCTGATGAAAAATTCCGGGATGACAAATATGACGGCGGCGAAGTCGGAGCAGGACACTCAGTAACGGCGCTATATGAGTTAAAGCTATGGCCGGACAAAAAAGACACCGTGGCTACCACGTATGTTCGTTACAAGCATCCGGACAACAGAGCAGTAACCGAATTTAAGAGTTCTATCGGCAAAAAAGATTTAAACGAGAGCTTTAAAGAATCGAGCAAAGAATTCAAACTTGCTGCGACCGTTGCGGAATTTGCTGAGATTCTGCGAAAAAGCTATTGGGCCAAAGGTACATCACTTGATAAGCTACTCGAACGCGCCCAGCAACTCAACAGAGAATTCAAAGATAATCCCGATGTGATTGAACTTGTCGACTTGGTCTCTAAAGCCAAAAAACTGATGAAAAAGGCAAATGACAAACCCATCGAGGCCGAAGAGCAATAGCTGACGCTTTTTAACAACAGCTACAAAATTTGTATAGGCCTGCCATAAAGCAGGCCTTTTATTTTTCTCTTGA
>CAYNKI010000158.1:0-3614 GCA_964397675.1 uncultured Pirellulales bacterium | reverse complement strand
AGCTAAGCAATATTCCAAGCGGCATGTCCAATTAACGATTATACAGTTAGCCCTAACGTTGGCTTTTCTACTAATTTTGCTTTTCTCAGGAGTGTCAATGTTCTTAAAAGATTTGGTTGCAGGCTGGAGCCGGAATTTTTATTTGCAGGTCGGCCTCTATTTGACTCTTTTTGCTGGGATTTATTATTTAGTATTTGTTGGACTGGATTTCTATAGCGACTTTTTGCTGGAACATAAATTTATGCTATCCAACCAAACAATTCTCGGCTGGTTAAAAAAGAGCATAAAAAAAGATTTGTTGGCCTTAGTGATGCTTTTGGTCGTTGGAGAAGGACTTTACTTCTTTCTAAGACGTTTTCCAAATAATTGGTGGCTGCCGGCGACAGCAGCATGGTTTTTATTGACAATTGTGCTTGGTAAAATTACGCCAGTTCTAATAATACCTCTATTCTATAAATGCATTCCATTGGAGAACACGGAGCTCAAAGAAAGATTGCTTAAATTAAGCAAGGGCTGTGGAGTCGGGGTCAAGGATGTATTTGAGATTCATCTAAGCAAAGACACCAAAAAGGCAAATGCCGCCGTAGCAGGTTTAGGGAAGAACCGACGTATACTTTTGGGCGATACTTTGCTGGACAACTTCTCTGATGAAGAAATTGAAGCGGTATTTGCCCATGAGCTGGGCCACATACGCTTGTGGCATACCTGGAAAATCCTCGGCTTTGGGTCGATAGCCTCTCTGGCTTGTTTTTATCTAACTTATTTATTATTCGAGGCAGGTATAAGTCTATTTGGCTTTGACCATATTTACAACATCGCTGCATTTCCTCTGCTGGCGCTGGTTCTTATGGCATTGGGGCTGATACTTATGCCGATGCAGAATGGGTACATGCGGCTGTTAGAAAAGCAGGCTGATATGTTTGCTCTTAGCCATATACAGAACAAGCAGTGTTTTGCTTCTGCCATTACAAAATTAGGTGAGCAGAATTTAAGTGACCCTTCACCAGGCAAACTCGTGGAATTATTATTGTATACGCATCCCCCTATCTCAAAACGATTGCATTATGTGAGAGGGAAAGAAGAAATACCAGATAATTTGTGAAATAGGATTAGTTTTTACAGCTTTCACTTTAAATTTGTCGAAAAATACCCAATTACCCTAATAGTTTTTTCTTGACTTTCTGCTATTCTGTGCCGGTCAGTAAAACATGAAATTTTGACACAAATACTCCGATTAGTATGTAATTAAGCCTTGCAGTTTTTGCCAAAACAAGTATAATTGCACTTGCCCCGCACGAAATATGCAACTGTCGCCGTTTCCCGCACGAATTAGGCCACTGCCGTAAATTGGTGCGGGGTCATTTGGTGCGGGGAACCAAAGCAGCGGGGGTCCTGCCAAACTCGGGGCTTACGGCTTTCGCAGCCGCTTCAGCCGAGTAGGCACTACGCAGAGTAGCATACAAAAGGACCTCAATAGAAGGGAGAAATAAGTAAGGTGTCCCCAGATTTCCGCTGGTTGTATAGTAAGTTCCTGAGAGTTCGTTGCTAACTTTGCAACGTATCCCAAAAGTATACTTACATCTATGCACTTCAACCTGCTAACTCGTTTTGATCCTTTAGTTTGCTTGTTTTTGTGCCGATATATACGATGCGGGAAAATTTAAGCTCATGTTGGCCTTATTATTGCATTTGAGGCTTGTCAAAAAAGGAAAATTGTATGATTGCCACTTCAAGAATTTCTGATGGCAATAAAAAGTTTAGAATCGATTTGATCCTATAACATATTTCATGGAGAAAGGGGGTTTAACATGTGGGCATCAATAATATGTGCTGGAATAGCAATTTTGCCTGTTTTGCCATTTTTACCTGCAATCATTATTCGACTTGTTTCTAGATACAAACGCCGTGAAGTTATGTTCATGTTGGGAACATTTGTGCCCTTTATTATTGGGATATTTCTTATTTTAAGGATTTTGGTTTTTCTTTTCGCGTGGTTCTTCTAAATATTACAGTGGCAATCGAATTTTTTAAGGTCGATCTTGTATTACGATCATCTGACGATAAGGAAAGTCAATTGTGGCAACTCATTGGAAGTGTGCTTAGACCATTTATAAATCTTATTGGGCCGTAGAGAAATGTTTTTGAACTTTACTGTTTGATTTTATTGGGGACGTTTACCATTTTAGGCTTGGCTCGTGGCCAGTAGGACATGCGAAGAAGAAAAATCAGGCCGAATATGGAAAGAAAAACTGGGAACCCTCATTCGGGACTGTCCTTATTTAGTACGCTTTGCGAACCAACTCGAAAACGTATAACAACTACAGGCTGGACTAAGTTCTCTTGTTTACAGGTGTGCTACGCAGCGAAAAACAGCATATAAGCCCTCACTGTACGTGGGTAAATCTAACATTTAGGAAAACAGCAGGTTTATAGAGTTCTGACGCAACGATATTATAATTGCTATCGAAAACAAATAAAAGGAAACCAAACCAAATGAAACCAGGAGAAGATGAACTGAACCACGTTTATTGGACAACCCTTCAACTATTGGGAAACTTGTCAAACTTTTACTCAATCATGTTGAATGGATTGCCTAATGGAAGCGATATACAAATTTCAGAACTTGATATAACTGGTGATGAGTTGTATGAAGACGGTACGCTGGCAAGTATGCTAACAGAGCCAGAAAAAGTTAATGAATTTTATGAAATATTAAAAAAACAAAAGCAGCAAGTCCATCAAAGGATTAAAGCCAATGCAAAAAAAGCACTTGACGCAGCAGCTATAGTTTATGCTCATGGCATACTTGATGCCAGTGCTTACGGCTATCTCGAAGTTCTGTCACTTGCATCTTCTGAGTCTTTTAGAATCTATACTGCAGGAAAACAAGTCAGTTTATCAGATGTTGAATCGAAATCATACGAACAACTACACAAGGAAAAAATCAAGGAATTTATGAAAAAAACAGTAGAAAACAAATCCTTAATATACAAATTGGACAAATTACACGAGATCACTAAACCAACGAACACCCAAATGAATCCAGAGCATAAGTATGAAAGGAAAAGGCTTGTTAAATTCGATAAAGCAAGACATAACATAGTACATGGAAATGACTGGAGCAATTATTCAATTGACTTTACAAAAGAATTTTATCATTGGAATCTTCTCAATTTCTATTTATTGAGATTAGTTGTAGAAAAAACTGGTTTGAAGCTTTCACAAAAAGGAGGTAATAAACATTTTTTAGGATTGTGACTTGCAGCTTAATAAATAGGGATAGCCATAAATGACGGATGTCTTATGCATATATCAACTCTTAAGAAGGTGGCATAAGCAAATCCCCTGAGTCGGTAGGGTGCCCTGAATAGAACCAATGATTGGAGGGAAAAACTAGGTACAGAATCATGAGAGAGATACCGTTTTCTTCATCACCCCCCAGCCGAAGCCAGATGAGCAGGCAAAGCCAAAAACACACTTTTCAACCGTCCGCCGCGGTGGAAATCTGGCTTTGGAGGCTGGGTGATAAAAAAATAAAAAGTCTCAAAGTAGCACAACGATCCTGGTTGTGATTTTAATTTCTACAAGCTGGAAGCTTGTGCTACAGTAGCACA
>CAYNKI010000157.1:0-9145 GCA_964397675.1 uncultured Pirellulales bacterium | reverse complement strand
TCTGAGAAAGGGCGTGGCTGCTGGCCTCGACGACCATGTATTTGCAGCCGGCTTTGACCATCTGCTGTTGCATCTCGGCGACAGCCAGACAATCGGGTGTGGTCAGGACTGCTTGAGAAGTGGCTGAGCCGGTATCGTAAATAATTGTGCCGATTAGGCCACACTTTTCGCCGGCTTCTTGGATTATCGAGCGAACCAGATATGCCACCGTGGTTTTGCCGTTTGTACCGGTAACAGCCAAATTGGTTAGCTGCGAAGCTGGATTGCCCCTTCTGGCCTGGGCCAGCAGAGCTGCTGCCTCGGCGGAATCCTTCACGACAATAAATTCGTACTGCGTATTGCGTATTGCGTATTGCGTATTTAAGTGTTGGCAAACAATATATATAGCACCGTTGGCCAGGGCTTGGTCTATGAAGTCATGGCCGTCGTAAACGGTGCCTTTGAGAGCTACAAAGATATCACCATCTCTGACAAGGCGGGAGTCAACGCAAATAACCGGCGATTTATCCGAGGAAACTAAATTTAACAACTCATCAAAAGTCATAATATTATCCGTCCAAGAATTTTTACCTATTTTAACCAACAAGTGGAAAATTACGATGATAATTCGAGGCTTTACGGTTATAATTAGTTCATAGCACAACTAGTCGCTTCAACATGGACAAGTTTAATAATTCGAGGAAAATGAAGGGAATTAAATTATGAAAATTCGTCAAATCCTTAGCATCTGCTTAGTCTTAGCGGTTGCCAGCCTTAGCAAAGCTGACTCAGAAGACGTAGAATATTTTGCGGTGTTTATGGAAGGCAAAAAGGTCGGCCATGCAATACAAAGCCGGGTCGTAGCTGACGGAAAAGTAACTACCAGTGAAAAGGTCAGCATTACTATAAGCCGGGCTAATATTCCTATAACCATTGAAATGACAGAAACTGGTATTGAGACTACTGATGGCAAACCGTTAGGTTTTGAGCTTATCCAAAAGTTAGCTGCGATGACAATGACATTGACCGGGACAATAAATGAGCAGGGCATTGTAAATATAATAACCTCGTCGATGGGAGCTGAGCAAAAGAGCACAATGCAATGGCCGAGCGGCGCGATGATGGCTGAAGGACTGCGACAACTTTCAGTGAAAAAGGGCCTTAAGCAGGGAACGGAGTATTCAGCCAAGATATTTAGCCCTACAATTTTACAGACTCTCGATGCCCAAATCCATATTGGGCCGAAACAAGACATAGACTTGCTGGGACGTGTTGTAGCTTTGACAGAGGTTAAAACGGCTTTTAGTATGCCTGGGGCAGGTGAAATCGTCAGCACCAGTTATGTAGACGATGAGCTTCGACTTCAAAAGGACATCACGCCAATAGCAGGCTTGCAAGTTGAGATGATGGCCTGCACCAAGGAATTTGCACTCGGTGAAAACGATGTGTTAGAGCTGATTGATAAGATGTTCTTAGCCAGTCCTGAACCGTTGAACGATGTCCACTCAGCTAAATCGATTAGTTACCTTCTGAGCCCCATAGGAGAAACGAATGGTCTGACAATACCGGCTAATGATAATCAAAAAGTTAAGCGTCTCAAAGATGACAAAATAATGGTGACGGTAGAACCTGCTGCCGCACCAGTAGGAGCAAGGTTTCCTTATAGAGGTAAGGACAGTTTAATTTTAGAGGCAATGATGCCTAATAGATTCTTGCAGAGCAATCACACAAAAATAATTTACCTTGCCCGTCGTGCAGTAAAGGACACAAAAGATGCAGCCGAGGCTGCCAAGAGAATCGAAGCATTTGTGGCCAATTACATTGAGAATAAGAGCTTATCGGTTGGCTACGCATCAGCGGTGGATGTTGCTGACAGCAAGCAAGGTGACTGCACAGAGTTTGCGGTATTGACGGCGGCTATGTGCCGAGCTGTTGGAATTCCAGCCCAAGTCGTGGTTGGAATTGCATACGTAAAAAATTTCGCCGGCTTGCAGGACCGCTTTGGCGGGCACGCCTGGGTACAGGTATATATTGGCAGAGAATCCGGTAAATGGATTTGTCTGGACGCAGCATTTAACAGTGCAGGATTGGGTGGCTATGGACCTGGCCACATAGCTCTGGCAACCAGCAATGGCGAGCCTGCAGAATTTCTCAATTTAGCGTCAACTTTGGGACGGTTCAAAATCGACAAGGTGACAGTCAGGACCGGCCAGATGGACGATAGATGAGGAACGAGGGACGATGTAAGCCCATGTGAGTCTGTGTCAATCCGTGAATCGGATGTCGGCGACGACAAATTCTACATTGCTTAAGCCGTTATAAGTGTTAATCTGCGGCTTGTACGCAATATTAAAGAATTCATGCTCCAGCAGCTTTTTCTCGAATTTGCCCATTCCAAAGCCGATACAACGAACCGAATTTGTATGGTCGGTTATCGCCAGTTGCAAATGGCTGCCCTTTGTGCCGACTTTCCTTGGCGGACTGGCCAGACGGACACCTTTCGTTGCGAAAATAGGCGCAGGATTGCCTTGACCAAAAGGACCAAGCATTTGCAGCTGGCTGACAAGGTCTTTGCTAAATTCGCGCAATGGAGCTAATGCATCAATGTGAAGCTTGGCTATTATATCATCCTCGTTGAGATTTTGCTTCGCATAGGCTTCGAACTCGGCTGCAAATCGGTCGATTTTTTCAACCTCAATCGTTATACCGGCAGCCATTTTATGTCCACCAAATTTAATTAAATGATGCCCGCAGGCCCTAATTGCGCTGAGCAAATAAAAACCGGGAATCGAACGGCCGGAACCCTGAGCAGCTTCGATCTTGTCGGAAGCGTTAATCATAATGGTCGGACGATAAAATTTCTCAGCTATTCTCGAAGCCACAATGCCTAATACACCAGAATGCCAGTTTTCGCCGGCAAGCACGATGCTCTTTTGTTCCGGATGGTTCAGGCCATATTCGGCTATCATTTCACATGCCTGCTCAAATATTTTTCGCTCTAACCGCTGTCGCTGGCTATTTTGCTGTTTTAGGTATTCAGCTATTTGCATAGAGCGAACCTGGCTATTGCTTGTTAGAAGCTCCACTGCTAAGCGAGCGTGTCCCATCCGCCCCGCCGCGTTAAGCATCGGCGCAAGCCTAAAGCCGATGTCGAAACTATCCAGTCCCCGCCCTGTCAATCCTGCGGTTTCAATCAAGGCCTGGATGCCAGGCAGCTTGCACTCCGGCAAGGCTTTAAGCCCATAGCTTGTCAGAATCCTGTTTTCACCCCGCAGGTCCATCACATCAGCGACCGTCCCTATCGCCGCCAGGCTCGTCGCATTTAGCATAAATTCTCGCAATCTTGGTTCTAATTTTGGGCCTGAGCTGAATTCATTAGCAATCGCCCAGGCTAACTTAAAAGCGACCATAGAACCTGATGAATCCTGGTTGGGATATCCACTGTCGCCAGAATCCAATGCAGGATGCACTATGGCGACAGCTTTGGGCAGCTCGGACTCGAACTGGTGATGGTCGGTTACTATCAACTCAATGCCCAACTGCTCGGCAAGCTCAGCAGAGCTAAATGCAGAGATACCACAGTCTACTGTAACTAATAGTGTGCTGCCGGATTTCACCAGGGACTTGATGGCTTCAGCGTTCAGGCCGTAGCCTTCTTCTATACGGTGAGGGATATAGTGGTCAACATCAGCACCAAGTAGAGTTAAAATCTGCCAGAGTATTGCGACTCCGGTAATGCCGTCAACATCATAGTCGCCGTAGATGGTGATTTTTTCCCTCTTTTGGATAGCCTGCTTTAATCGGTGAACCGCTGGTTTGATTCCAGGCATCTGCTCAGGGCTGATAAGTTCAGTCAATTTGGGCCTTAAGAAAGCAGCACCCGCCTGGACGTCTGCTATTGCACGATTGATTAAGACTTGTCCTAAAAGCGGTGAGATTTTTAAGGACTTGGCAAGTTGCTCAGAACGCCCATCCGGCGGATGGACTACCCATTGCTTTTTTTGCGTCCTTGCAGAAATTAGCATTCAGAGTCCATCCTTTTTCTTATCTTTTAACTCATTAGGCATTTTTTAGTTATCTTTCATTGAACTAATACGCCCACAGCAACGTTTGTATTTTCTGCCGCTACCACAGGGGCAAGGCTCGTTGCGGCCAACACGGGTTTCTCTGCTCAACGGTTGCGTGACAGGCTCAGTTTCTACATCCTGATATTCAATCTGAGTGTCCGTTTCAGCCTGCAGGCATAATCGAATAATTGTGGCCGTTAAATCAACCCTTTGTCGCATATCAAAATTTATATATTCCCCATCCTCACTGCCAAATTCTTGAGCTGCAAAATCGAAGATTTTCTCCAGCGTCTGAGGTTCTACAACGAGCGGTGCTCCAGAAGTCATGGTGAAATCTTCAAAAGGCAAAATCCTTGTCGCAAGAACAACGCCCTCTACTGACGTTTCGCTGAATCCCATATCAATGAGAAGAAACTGTTTGTTTCCCAGTAGATCATTAACCTGCACCCCAACTCCCGGTAGGACATGCTCAACCTGTATGAGTGTATAAAAAGATTCCGACATCGCCTTGAGCACCACATATTCATCGGAATCAGGGACCGGCGGAAACCCTGCTAAATACCGAGATATGGCATTTGAGCCGTTCTCACGATAGTCATAGATGCAGTAGTCCATTAGAACTGCCATATCCTGCTCATCACCAAAAATGAGCGTGTTGTTCCTCATTAAGCCCAGCTTCTTACCGCATTTATTAAATGCTTTTTTTGAAATGTGTTTTTTCGGGATATCGCTGTGTAGCTTGCGTGTGATTTCTCGAAACCGCTTGTATCGATTTACTAATTTGGAATATTCTGTCATAATCGTGGTCCTGAATGGTTACGATTTATTTTGTTACCAGGTACTTATATACTTAAAAGAGCTGGACACTGCAAGGATTGTTTTTTTTCAGGCTCTAATAACCAGGTTTTCACTACTTTCTGCCGCTACCAGCATTTATTATTTGCATGGTTCAACGGTCGGCAATATAGTACGAGCAAGCGCCCGAATGTCACCCATTTTCTTGGAATACGGGCGTAGACGGAAACAGTAACTATACGGTTTTGACGAGGGCAGAGTGTACTCAGGATGCGGCCGAGCACCCCAGCTATTATCCCCGCCTACACCCATCTGTTTGTAATCAAGATTCACCGTTATAAAGTCTCTTTGAGGCAACTCATGGATGTGGTTTGCATTTTCCAAATCCTGCATAGAAAAAGGCCAGGCGCTGACACTCAATAGCGGCATTCCTACCGCCAACAAACCGGCACCTTTTTCATCAGTTAACGCCAACCATCTTACATCGGTCTTATTGCCATTCTCCTGTGGTCGGACATAAACATGGATGTTTTCTTCGACCGTGCCGCTGTAAAGACCCACCGCAGCGCCACTGTTACGGTCCCAATAGGTCTCATGTGGGCCTCTGCCGAACCAGCTCATATTAAAAAATCGCCCTGGAATAGCCATTTGCATCCCGAAACGTGGCAGATTCGGCAGCTTGCCGCCAGGATTTATGCGGCTTTCCACAATAACATCACCTCTGCCATAAATGGTGTAAGTGTTGCTGTAATCAGAATCACCGGCAGGTAGCTCGGCCTGAGCAGTAATGCGGACGACCTGGTCATTTATTTGTTCGGCTGTCACCTTAGTCACTGTACGTTCGGGGCCTGCATTTTTCCAAACGCCCTGCCGTTTCGGCATCTTATTACCATTGTCATTGTCGATAGGTGGCCGCCAAAAGTTCGGAACCAAAGGTGATACAACCAACTCCTGGCCAGAAAACCGGAACGACTCGATCGCACCGCTTTGCCTGTCAATCGTGACTTGGAAATCTTTGCCGTTTACAGTAAAAGCGTTTTTTGACTCCAGAAGTTTAACTTTAGGCATAGTTGAAATCTTCAATACTTCTGCAGACGGAGTTTCAAACGGCAGTTTTAACTGGTCCCAGGCTATGATGTGTCCCTTTGTTGCCCAGCTTGTATCTCTTGCAAGAACAAAAGTTATCTTCAGAAAATACTCCGTCCCTGGCTCTAACTGTGGTTTGCCAAATGGGATATCAATCTGCTGTTCTTCTCTGGGGGGCAGGGACAGCTTGGGTAGTGTCCCTTTCTGCAGTACTTTACCATCAGCGGCCAGCTCCCAGGATGCTTTGGCGAAATCAAGTCTCAAAAAGTCGTATTCGTTCCGCACGGAAACCTTGCCTGCCAGAAGGTCAACCGGCTTGACATGTATTCGCTGATATACCTTTTTTACCTCTTGAAGCGATGGGTTCGGTTTGCGGTCTGGCTGTACCAGGCCGTTGCAGCAGAAATTACCGTTATTAGGAAAATCGCCGTAATCGCCGCCGTAGGCCCAAAACATCTTGCCATCATCAGAAAATTTGCGCAAACCCTGGTCGGCCCAGTCCCAAATGAACCCACCAATCAGCCGCTCATGAGAACGAATCGCATCCCAGTATTCTTTCAAGTTCCCAACGGAGTTGCCCATCGCGTGTGCATACTCACAAAGGACCATCGGACGGACATCAACAGGATCGGTCGCGAGCTTGACAATCTGTGGAATCCTTGCATACATTCTGCTAATCATATCGACGTAAGGAAAATTTTTAAGATCGCCTGCTGCCCCTTCATAGTGAACGTAACGTGTTGAGTCATAGTCGTGTATCCACCCTGCCATGGCGGCGTGGTTAGGCCCGCAGCCGGCTTCATTGCCCAAAGACCAGAATATCACAGATGGATAATTCTTGTCTCGTTCAACCATTCGAATAGCCCGCTCCACAAAAGCCGTATGCCACTTAGGCTGGTTCGAAAGGTAGCCGCCCTGCCCATGCGTTTCGAGATTAGCTTCGTCAATCAAATATATGCCGTATTTGTCGCACAAATCGTACCAGTGCGGGTCATCAGGATAGTGGGAAGTACGGACGGCATTGATGTTGTTTTGTTTTAACAATTTGATGTCCTCGATCATACGACTAATTGGAATCGCCCTGCCGTGATCCGGATCGTGCTCATGTCTGTTCACGCCATAGAGCTTAATCGACTGTCCATTGATATAAAGTTGTCCATCTTTGATTTTGACCTTTCTGAATCCGACTTTGCAGCTTTCAAGCTCTATCGTCTTACCCTCTGCATCTTTTAGTGTAAGCACAAGGGTATACAGGTTGGGTGTTTCAGCAGTCCATTTCTTCGGCTTCGGCACTTTCTGCTGCATTAGTGCAAATTTCACGTTGTTTCTCTGCGGATACTTTTCGTTTATTATGGCCAGAGCATTCTTGCTCAATGGCTTAGTAAAGACAGGCTGATTTTGCTCGTTATAGAGTTGGGCCTGAACAGTCCAGCCTTTGAGGTCTTCGCTGGTGAAAGAAACCAATCTGGGGCGAATCATAACGATACCATCTTCGTATTGGTCATCCAGGTCACATCGCACGAAGAAATCCGAAATATGTACCTTCGGTGTCGAGAACAAATACACGTTTCGATAAATCCCGCTCAATCGCCACATATCCTGGTCTTCAAGGTAGCTACCATCGGACCAGCGATACACCTCAACTGCCAGGGTATTAGCACCCTCTCTTAGATATTTTGTGATGTTGAACTCCGCAGGTGTCATGCTATCCTGGCTGTAGCCGACCCTTTGGCCATTGACCCAGACGTAGAAGGCGCTCTTGACACCGTCGAAGTGAAGGAATACTTGTTGGCCCTGCCATCTGTAAGGCAAAGCAAACTCCCGGCGGTATGACCCAACGGGATTATAGTCGTGCGGGATGTATGGCGGATTGGGTGGGAACGGATAAGGCCTATTCAGATAAATCGGTCGGCCATAACCTTGCATTTGCCAGTTGGCCGGTACGGGAATCTCCTCCCAATCGCTGACGTCGTAATCCGGTTTATAGAAATCCTTTGGCCGGTCGGCAGGTTTGTTGACCCAATGGAAATTCCACTTCCCATTGAGGCACATATAGAACGTCGACGCCTCGCGCTCGCACGCAAGCGCACTTTGCAAGTCCGGATATGGCATCAATGTGCAGTGGCCAGGCTCTTTGTTTATACCGACAACCTCTGGATTCTCCCAGTCAAAAACTTCGCCGACCAAGCTGAGTCTTTCCGCATACAATCGACCGCAGCCAACCAGTAGAACAATCAATACGAGCGTTGCAACGGAGATTCCAACCAATATACACCTTGAATTTCGCATTTTTAATCCTTTTTACTAATGATATTAAACTACCATCCACCCGGTTGAAGTAGATCACTGACCGGCTCATTCCACCAGTTTGGATCTCTGAAATACTCTTTGAGCATCATGGCAGCGACAACGCCATCACCGATGGCTGTGGCTAACTGCATAGCGGCTCCGACCCTACAGTCCCCCGCCACGAAGACGCCCGGCACGCTTGTTCGAAGATATGCGCAATCACACTTGATGAATCCTCTGTTGGTCAGCTCCACAAAGCCTTTCAAAAAGTCTGTATTTGGCACCATACCAATAAAAATAAACACTCCATCGCAGGGATAGTCTTCTTCCTGACCGCTTTTAACGTTTTTGAGCCGGACCGATTGGACCCTGCCTTCGCCCTTTATAGCGGTTGCTACGGCACTATATTTTATCACCAAATTTGAATCCGTCTCATTGACTTTTTCCAGCAACTCCTCGACCAGAACCTTAGCTGCTCTAAATTCATCTCTGCGGTGTATCATTGTGACTTTATCAGCGTATTTTGCCAAATGCAGCGTCTCTTCGACCGCAGTATTTCCGCCACCAACAGAGACGACCTGCTTACCCTTAAAAAACGGCGCATCACAAGTTCCACAATAGCTGACGCCCGCGCCGGCACTGCGAAATTCTTCCTCGCCAGGGATACCAAGATGACGATAGCTGCTGCCTGGCGCCAGAATGACAGCTCTTGCGGCGTATTTATCCTTATCACAGTAAACAGCGATGTTACCATCTTTTAGTTTCTCCAGGCTGGTAACTTCGCAGCTCATTTTTATCTCGGCGCCGAAGTTCTCAACCTGCTTTTGCATCTGTTCAATTAGGCCTGGGCCGTCAATTCGTACAATACCGGGATAGTTTTCTATCCTATCGGTATTGATGATTTGCCCGCCGGGCATAAGTTTCTCCAG
>CAYNKI010000156.1:1183-9213 GCA_964397675.1 uncultured Pirellulales bacterium | reverse complement strand
CAGCGTTCAGCGTTTAGCGAACAGCATTCAGCGGACATATCTGGGAGAACAAATATATATGAAGACAAAATCATTCAAAGACCTTGTTGTCTGGCAGAAAGCTTATAGGCTGGTTCTGGAAATATACAAAATAACTCAGGATTTTCCCAGTTCTGAATTATATGGGTTGTCTCTGCAAATGAGAAAAGCCGCTGTATCCATTCCATCCAACATAGCCGAGGGATACGGCAGGAAACACAAGGCAGAATATGAGCACTTTCTCTCTATTGCCTATGGTTCGTTGCTGGAGCTTCAGACACAGTATTTACTGGCAGTAGATTTGAAATACACCGACAACAGCGGTACTGTAGAAAAACTGACCGATGAAGTTGGGGCAATGCTCTACCGGATGATTAACCCTGTAAATTGAATTCTGCACACTGTTACTGTTTTCTGAACGCTGAACGCTGTACGCTGTACGCTGTACGCTGTTATTTTCCTATACAGAAACGGCTGAATATTCTCTCTAATATTTTCTCGTCGATGTGCTGTTGTTCTATATCGGAAAGAGCCTGGTAAGCCGTCCGCAGCATCATCGCGGTAATTTCGTCATGTCCGGCTTTCAATTCATTAACGGCCTCACTGATATGCTCAATCGTCTCATTAACAGCCTGTCTGTGCCGGGCGGTAAGGACAATTTCGTATTTCGTATCTCGTATTTCGTATCTCGTATGTTTTTCTGTAACGCCTGTTGCCAGCTCAATTATTTTCCTATCGATTGTCTCTTGCAACTGCTCCAAGCCGACACCGGTTTTTACGGAAATAGCTAAAAAGTCGGCACCGAACAATTTATTCAGCGAAGCTAAGCGATCTTCTAAAACCTCTTGGCTGACCAAATCGGATTTTGTTGCGACCGATACTAAGACCTTCGGTGTTATGAGCTTGCGTATCGCAATATCTTCTGAGAAGTCCCGATGTACATCGGGATCAACACAAAATATAACAACCGAGGCATTTTGCAGCGATTCGACGGCAGCTCGCTGAGCTAATTCGTCAAGAATCAAGTTTCGAGGATCGAGAATCGAGTATCTCGCACCGTTAGAAATCTTCGCTCTTTGCCCGATGTTCTTGTGACCCGTGGAATTTCTAACGGGGCGAGTTAATCCTGCACAGTCGAACAGCACACATCTACAATGAGCCAACGAAAGCTCTCCGGTCAGAACATCTCTGGTGGTTTTTTGCTGGTCTGAGATAATACTTCTTTCCTGGCCAAGCAGCTTGTTTAGCAAACTGCTTTTTCCGGCATTGGGTGCACCAGCGATTCCAACCGCCGGCAAATCAATAATGGATTCATAAGAACTGGCTGAAAGTAACTTCCCAAGCTGTTCCATAATCGCGGTAAGTCTTTCGACTGCTTGCTGACGAGTTATAAATTCGATATCCTCGCCGCTAAAATCCAGCCCAGCTTCTATTAAGCTAAGACAATCCATAATTTCCGAGCATGCCTTTTTAGTGGTATCCCCCAATCTTCCGCTGAGAAGTTTCTCGGCAGCCGCTAATTGATACGTATTCGAGCTTATAACTATTTCGTTGACGGCCTCAGCCTGTGCCAGGTCGATTTTGCCGTTAAGGTACGCCTTTGCGGTGAACTCACCCGGCCCTGCCATGCGCAGAGAACTGTTGAGCAATCTATCCATCAATGCTTCTGTGACAGACTGGTTTGTATTCAGATGGATTTCCGCAACGTCGTCGCCGGTATAGGAATGCGGTGCCAAAGACAAATATAAATGCGCATCAATTTCCAGCTCGTTATCAACAGTTATGCTTCCGGCTATAAGACAGGGAGCAAGGGACGATGGACGCCTGTCCTGAGCGAAGTCGAAGGGATTGACGATGGACACGACGGCTGGGCTGAAAATCCGTTCACAAATCCTGATTGTATCGGGTCCGGATATGCGAACAATAGCCCGTGCTCCGAATGGCGGCGAGCTTATAGCTACGATAGTGTCATTAAGGTCGTACATAAGGAGCTAAAAACTCAAAGCTTAAAGTTAAAAACCACAGTTTTAAATTTAAAAATTTAATTGTCGTCAGTTTTAAGTTTTGAATTTTGGTTTTACGTTTTGCGTTTTAAATTTTACGTTTTAAAAAATGGCTTGGGCTTTTTCTTTTTGACTTTCCCGCCGGTCTTGCTCGTTGCGGCAACCAAACCCTTTGCTTCGGCCTGTTCTTTTTCACGTATGTGTTTTCTGATAAAGTGCTGCTCAATAACGCCGGCAAAGGTGCTGGACATAATATACAGATTCACTCCCGAGGCTACCTTGTATAACATCAGTGGAAACATCAGCGGAAACATAATCATCATCATTTTTTGTTGCTGAGCCATTTGCGGATTGGCAGATGCAGTCGCCTGCGATGGCATTAGTTTCTGCTGTAGATAGAATGCCACACCCATCAAAATCGGCAGCAGGTTCAGCGATTCTATTTTCCAGCCCAATAAAGGTACGGTTACTGTTGAAAAGCTAATCAGTGCATCTGGAACTGAGAGGTCGGTAATCCAAAACGGCAGAAATGCAGCACCTCGCAAGTCAATACTGGCGTTTACCGCGCTCCACAAGGAAATCCAAATGGGCATCTGCACCATCATCGGCAGCATACCCATAATTGGAGAAGCCCCCTGTTCTTTGTAAAGAGCCATTAATTGTTTTTGCATCTCAGCCTTGTTGTTGGCGTATTTTTTCTTTATTTCCTCCGCCTTGGGGGCAAGTTTGCTCATTTTGCTCATAGAGACCTGGCTCTTTTTAGTAACCGGATGCATAGCCAGACGCATCAAGGATACTAATATGATAATGACTATTCCGTAGTTGCCGATAAAGCCATACATCAATTTCATTATTGTCAGTATCACGAATGCAAGGGGACGTATGATGCTGGCCGGGCAACAGCAGCACGGCATAAAAGTTATCGTTTGGACAAATCCAAGTTTTTTGTACAGCTCGTTCTTATAGAAAAGGTCTCTATCCTTAGGCCCAAGATAAAGTTGGAGGTTATACGTCTTTGAGGCATTGGGCTGATTCGCAGCACCCAATGTTATAGGAGCAACTCTCAAATCCAATCCTATCGTTTCATCGCCGCTATTTCCGCGCTCATCTCCATCGGGATTATAGAACCAGGCCATTTTGTCCGCCACCCACTCACAGTAGTCTTTGCCCTCCCGTCCCGGCGAATCTTTGACATCTGGCATAGGCCGTAGTATAGCGGTGAAGTATTTGTTCGACGTTGCCGCCCACAAAAAATGAGTTTGTTTGTCCGTTCGAGAAAGATTACGTCCTATTTGCAGATTCTTTTTCGCCTCCGTAATTTTTGCTTCGTCACGTAGCTGTAGCGTTTTTTGGTATTGGCGTGTGCTATCCTTCAAGCCCACGTTTTTGGTGAAAAGGCTCATAGGAAATCCAACCAAAAGGTCCCTTCGGGATGAGATAACTTTTCCCTCTTCCATCAGAAAAGCCCCAATGATATTTCTCGTGTCGCTCCTGAAGGCCTCTCTGCCGATCCCAACTGGTCCATTCAAGCTGAAGTGAACCTCTTGTTCGCTGTTGCTGAGATTTTCGATTGTTAGCTTGCATTCGGCAAGATAGCTGTTGACAGCGACCTTGTAGGTCATATTTAGTTTTAGAATTGGCTTGCTGGCTGCACCTTTTATAATCGCCTCAAAGCGGGCGGTTTGCGAGCCGTCGTAGTCTTTTTCAACATCGAAGCTGTTCCAGCTTAATTTATCTAAAGAAAGTTGCCGATTCTGCTGAACAAGTATAAATTGTTTAATCGCCATCGATAAAATCTCGCTACCATCAGCTTGTCTGACGGGCAGAAGAAACTCTAATGGCTGAGGATTTTTGTGGTCACGGTTGTTAAATCCACTGGGCCGACCGTTATGAGGTCCATTACTAAATGTTGCCTTCCTGATGGCTGCGCCTCTTGAGCTTAATTCAAGCTGGAATTTAAAGCCGGTCTCATGGTCTTCTGTCTTAGGGTCCTTTGCACCAAGAATAATGGTCTTTGTTGGCCCGCCGATAGCAGAGAAATCAGTAAAATCAGCCGATTGTCGATCCTTATTTTGAAAGGCAGGCTCATTCCGTGTTTGCGGTGTCTGATCGGCAGAGTTTTGCTGCAAAAGGATACAGCATTGCTCTGCCTGGGATTTGTTCTCGAAAAGCCCGGACTCGATAACAAGCCAGCCACACAAAACAACAAAACCAACGATAATTAAAGATAATATCTGTTTCATAATTAAACTTAAAACCTAAAGTTTAAAACTAAAAGCCATAACGTAAAATTCAAAACTTATTTTTTCTCTCTAAGGGTCAGATTTAAGTTTTAGTTTTACATTTTTCGCTTTACATTTTACCCTGCTTCTATCTTCCATCGCGCAGCCGTTCTGCGTGGAAGTTATCCAATTGTTCAATTGCAATTATCTTTTTTGCGGTAGTCTCAAAATCGTATTGGAGCCGAACAAAGTGCACCTGGTTCTCGTTAACATATACATAGCTGGCTCGGTTGTCCTTGTCTCTTGGCTGCCCGGCCGAGCCTATATTGATAATTGCTTTCTCATCATCAATGATCGGATAGACACCCCCCAGCTCATCGGGCAGATAGAAATCCGGCTCATCAAGAAACACGCCGGGCATATGCGTATGGCCAACAAAGCAAATATGCTTTACCCGCTCGAACAGAAGCCGAACCTTTGCCGGATTGGTGTAAACGTCTTCAGGAAAGATGTATTCATTAATGGGCCTTCTGGGCGAAGCATGAACAAAATCCATAATCGTTGTATTTGTTCCTAATTTGCTTTGAAGCGACCGCCGCATCCGCAAGCTGCCCAGAAAGCTCCAGCGTTTATCGCTGTGTCGTTTTTCCTTCTCGTTTTCCAAAACTTCGCGAGTCCAGAAGCTTGCTTGCTCCGCACCATAGTTAAAATTCGTTGGCTCATAAAGAGTGGCGTAATCGTGATTGCCCAGAACACACCACTCGGTTTTGTCGATAATCAAATCGAGGCATTCCTTGGGGTTTGGCCCATAGCCAATGACATCGCCGAGACAGTAAATCGTCTTTATGCCCCGCTTTTCAATGTCAGCCAAAACCACAGTTAAAGCTTCAAGATTCGAGTGTATATCACTGAGAATCGCAAACATAGGCTACCTTATAGCAAAAATCTCACAAAATACCAGAATATTTATTAGCTTTTCTCGTATGAACCACGAATGAGGAAATACGATTTGCTTCGGTTGCTAATATGATTATAATACAGCCAAATGGCAAATATGACTCTTCTTGAAACTCGCGGGCTGGTAAAGAAATATTCCGGCCGAGCAGTGGTCAATGAAGTATCCATTACGATTGGCCAGCGCAGTATTGTTGGGCTTCTGGGCCGAAATGGGGCCGGCAAAACCACCACCTTCAGAATGATTATGGGTATGATTAGCCCCAATAATGGGCAAGTCTTGTTTGAAGGCAAGGTCATTACCAGGCTGCCGATGTACAGACGGGCCCGGCTGGGTATCGGCTATCTTTCGCAAGAGCCGAGCATCTTTCAGCGCCTCAGCGTTCGCGACAACTTATATGCAATTCTGGAAACGATGCCTGTAACGGCTGTTGAACGCGACCACAAGACTAGCTTGCTTATTAGGCGCTTCGGACTGACTGAGGTAGCTGATAGCCAGGGTAGATTTTTATCCGGCGGAGAGCGAAGAAAACTTGAAATTGCCCGCGCTATGGTAACGGACCCCTCGTTGATTCTCCTGGATGAGCCTTTTAGCGGCGTTGACCCTATTACTGTCGAGGATTTGCAGCAGGAAATTCGCCGACTCGTTGCTTCCGGCGTAAGCATTCTCATTACCGACCATAATGTCGAGAGGACGCTTGAGGTGGTCGATAAGGCCTACATCATTGACCATGGCAAAGTAATAGGAGCCGGCACACCATCTGAGATTGTCCGCAATAAGACCGTCAAAAAACTCTACCTGGGAAATACATTCGCCGGCAACGAATTCGACAACAGATAAAGTTTTTAGCCGCTGCCGCTGCGGCTATTTCTAAATACGGGGAAAAGATGACAAGAGCGCCGCGAAATCGAACTATAACTCTATCAGACAAAGATAGGGGTAATTATCGGCGCAAGTTATTAAAGGTGGATAGCCCTGTCTCACTTGGGCAGATATTAAATAAAGTTATTAACCAAGATATTTTTGAAGTGGTAGATTTACTTCCACTAAAATTTGTAGACCTCCTTTTTATCGACCCTCCATATAACCTGACAAAAACCTTCAATAGCCGTTCTTTTAAACAGGTCTCGGTAAATCAATATATGGATTGGATGGAATCCTGGCTAAAAAAATCGATGAGATTGTTGAAACCTACTGCATCAATATACATCTGTGGGGATTGGAGGTCTTCTTCGGCAATTCATCTACTTTGTGAAAAGTATTTTATAGTCAGAAATAGAATCACATTTGAAAGGGAAAAGGGGCGGGGAGCTAAAAAAGACTGGAAAAATAATTCTGAGGATATATGGTTCTGCACCGCTTCTAACAATTTCACTTTTAACGCAGATGCGGTAAAGTTAAAAAGGAAAGTAATTGCTCCCTATCGGGAAAATAATAAGCCGAAAGATTGGACCGAAAATGAAAATGGAAAATATAGACTAACCTACCCATCGAATATATGGACAGATATTACGATTCCTTTCTGGTCGATGCCGGAGAATACGCCTCATCCAACACAGAAACCGGAGAAGCTTCTTGCAAAAATTATCCTTGCCAGCTCTAACGAAGCAGATGTTGTCTTTGATCCTTTCGCCGGTGTAGGAACCACTGGAGTTATTGCCAAGAAACTAAATAGAAACTTTGTTATGGTAGAGGTAGACGAAGAATATTGTCTTTATGCTGAGAAAAGACTAGAAATGGCAGAAAGTAATCCAACTATTCAGGGATACTGCGATGGCGTTTTCTGGGAAAGAAACGCGTTGAAGGACATGAAAAATAGCAAATCCCAAAGATTTTGAGTAAATCTGCTACCATTATCATGCTTGACAGAAACCTTCCTACTATGCTAAATGGTATGAAAATAGGCAGTAAATCCATTTAGAAGGAAAGCTAAATCATGGCTATCAAAAGAATAAAAGTATCCAACTTCAAAAGCTTTAAGGAATTGGACATCGAAATTGGAAGCTTTACGGTCCTAATCGGAGCCAACGCTTCCGGAAAATCAAATTTTGTTCAGATATTTAAATTCATCCGAGATATAAACAATATGGGTCTTGATAACGCAGTGTCCTTACAAGGTTCGGAATACCTTACAAACATAGGTGAGAGTTTACCACAAGTACTTTCGATTCGGATTAACGTGGTTCCAGACATGTCATTCGGTCTCAAAGTGAGTGAGTCGGTTGTTGCTGAAATAAAAGAGACTGATTATCAATTTTCTTTGAGATTCGACCGTCATACAAAAGGATTTGGAATTGAGCAGGACTCTTTGGATTTGAAGGTTGAATATTCTCCTTTGAGGAAGGGGAAAAATGGCAAGATTAAAAAGGGAAAGAATGTTGGTTCCGGATTGATAAGTATCAAAAACAAAAAAGGAACTACTAAATTTAGCCTAAAAAAGCCGAAGGGTATAAAGGCAACAGCAAAATATCTCTTCCCATCTTTTTTGCGAGAAGCGTTGAAACCCAAAGGACTTTTACTTCAAACACCTTACTTTTGGTTTCCTCCTCTTGAACATATTTTTAGTAATATAGCGATTTATGACTTTGACCCAAAGCTACCCAAAAAGGCTGTATCAATAGCTGGTAAATCAGAACTTGAAGAAGATGGAAGTAATTTGTCTTTAGTCCTCAAAACCATCGTTGAAAATAAAGAGAAGAAAAGGAAGTTTTCAAATTTGATAAAAGACTTGCTTCCTTTTGTGGATGACTTATCAACAGATAAGTTGGCCGATAAGTCTCTTCTATTCAAATTACGAGAGAATTATTTCCCAAAAATCTATTTTCCTGCATC
>CAYNKI010000156.1:0-1083 GCA_964397675.1 uncultured Pirellulales bacterium | reverse complement strand
TTGATGAGCTTTACGTTCAGAACTTGCTTGAGGATTAAGAAGTGTCCTATAGCGAAATATACTTCTTCGTTGAAGGGACTGATGATGAAAGATTCATTGCAACCGTAGTGAAACCTATTGTCAACAAAAAATGTCATTGTTTTTCATACCAATACTCAGGCAAATCAACTAAGAAGATTAAAGACTTTCTTAAATCAATTAAGGCTATGGGATTTGCTGATTATTTTTTCATAACAGACATAAATCGTTCACCTTGTGCGACTAAAAAGAAACAGAATCTAAAAAATAAATATAAACAAAGAATTGATAAAAGCAAAATCGTGATCGTGATTAAAGAGATCGAGAGTTGGTATCTTGCTGGATTGGACAATAAAAGCTGTCGGGAGCTCAGGCTTAAACCATTCCAAAATACAGATGATATTATCAAAGAGAAATTCAATCAATTGATACCGAAAAGATTTGACTCACGTATTGACTTCATGCGTGAAATCATCAGTAGATTTAATATAGGTGAAGCCAAGAAGAAAAACAAATCCTTCGATTATTTTATGGGTAAAGTGGAAGAAACTTTAGCAAAGTAGCAAGAATTCTACAAGATGTCAGACATAGATATTGAAAAATGTCGGATTACACATTATCCAGCTGGGGTTCTGGCGAAGGCTGCTAAGCCGATTGAAAAAATAGACGATAATATCCGTCAATTAGTCAAAAAGATGACCGATATTATGCTCAAAAATAAAGGCATTGGCCTGGCAGCGCCACAGGCAGGCGTGTCACTGCGGCTGTTTATCACATCGCTGGATGGCAGCAGAGACAATGTAAAAGTCTACATTAATCCGACCGTTACGCCGAGCGGCGAGCTTGATGAAATGGAAGAAGGATGCTTATCGGTGCCGGGCATTTATACAAAAATTCGTCGATACAAAAAATGTAAAGTCACAGCTACCGACCTTGACGGCAATGAATTTAGCGAGGAGGCTGAGGGTCTTTACGCCAGATGCCTTCAGCACGAAAGCGACCACATCGAGGGAATGACTATCGCCGACCGCATGGCTTCAGCAGCCAGAATTACTCATCGAAGAC
>CAYNKI010000155.1:0-9303 GCA_964397675.1 uncultured Pirellulales bacterium | reverse complement strand
GGATATAATCAGCAGCGGCTTGAAGTGATTCAGTGTCGTTTATAAATACCTTCCAACAGCCACGTGTCCAAGGAGTTCGTTTTAATTTCAAGGATTTTGTTGCAGCGCCTTTAAGCTGGTTAACGATATACTCGACTCTGTACCTTGAGCGAAGTATAAGTAAGTGCACATGGTCGTTCATTATCGCGCAGGCCCCAATCTTGATACCCAGTCGTTGAACAACTTTGCTGAAACCAGCAGCAATAATGGGACGGGACTTATCATCAATGAAAAATGTTGGACGGCTGAGGTTTGGTGTTGCAGCGGTCCAGAATTTCATTAGTTGACCTTTGGGCGGTACTGGATTCTGTCGGCCGTATTTAATTCTGCCTAACATCTGTAGTTGCTCGTTATAAATTTGTTTGGAATACGAGCCTCGCGGGTCATTTGGCAACCACGTGCCATACGTAGTAAAGATAACGTGGTACGCGATAACCATTGTTGATTACCTTATTGTTTAGTTTAGCAGTCGCCGGTACGGCGACTTTTTTAAGCATCGTCGTGCCAATTTTTTAAGCATTGTCGTACCGACAACGGCTAAACGGATTTTTGGCCGGCAACAGCTAAAGCTAAGGCGAAAACTTTTACCGCACCAGCCTCTTTCAATGTCCTTGCACATTCATTTAACGTTGCGCCGGTCGTTTTGATGTCATCTACAAGACAAAGGTTTCGGCCAGCAAAACTATGGCCGTAACGCACAGCAAAGGCACCTGCAACGTTCGCAGCACGCTTGGCCCGCCAAGTATTATAATCATCAAAGTCTGTTTGAAATTTTGTCCGCCGTATGCGAACAAGATCAGTGTTGATTTTTGCTCTTGGGTGCTCCAACTTCTTAGCTAAAACTAAAGATTGATTATAGCCGCGAGCTAATCGTCTCGACCAATGCAGCGGTACAGGAACAAAAATCTCTACCGCATTTACAAAGCTGCTTGCCTCAAGAGCAGAATTGGCTAAAAAACCCAAGGTTAAATCCAATTCTGTTCGCCCATTTTTGAAGGACAATATCATTTTTCGTAAAGCATCGGTGTAAACTCCACTGCGAGCTATTTGGTCAAAATGTATTTCTTTTCCCTGGCAGTCAGGACAGACGCCTTCCAGCAGTGCGTACTTGCCGGCGTCTCTGCCACAACGCGGACAGTATTCTGCGCCCGTACAAGAGATAAGCTGGTCCCAACAGTCTTTGCACAAATTCTTGTCGGTCTCACAAATGCTCTCGCTGCAGTTGATACAAACTGGAGGCCAAAGGAGCTGGTTTAACCCTTGTAAAGTAAAGGTAGTAATCTGTTTTAGTTTCGCCGCATTCACTCCGGCAATTATAACCGCCAGTAATTCTTATTTCAAATCAAACAGTGTGTTATCTATCGGTTCGAACCAGCCTAATTCCATCGCAGCAGAATCAACGCCATAAGCATTATTCTTGCTGAATTTAGCCATCTGGCGTGAATCGATATGGCCGTCGGCCCAGCCGATATTTGCCCTGCCTCGATGACGAAAATGTATCGAGGGAGAAAGATAGAAACTCGTCACCGGCTTTCCTTTGTAAACATAAAAAGGCGGCTCCGCAAACGAGTATTCTATTAGATATGGTTTGCGGTTGGAAATTGCGGTGTCGGCGAACATCAACGTCTCGGTGGGCCGGCTTACCTCTGTGGTTTTTGTCGTTTCCCAGCCTGCACGCTGGGCCTGCTTCAGTGTCTCAAACTGGTCGTCCTTCCATTCTCGTGAACCCAAATATGCACGATTGTACCCATATCCGCCGCAGCCCTGTTCAAAGTTTGTATTCCAATCATGTCCCTTTATAAAATTTACTTTTGCGGGACATTGCTTGACTTTTCCATCAGCTAAATATGCTGCCAGAGGGCCTTTGACCGGGTCGAACGGCTCATCAAGACTGGTGCGAACACCATGCCAGCGGTATTTGCCTGCCCATTGCGAAGTAATATCCGGCGCCGCAGGCACATAATAGCCGTCATTTTCCATTGCGTATCCGGTATTAGCGAGAAAAAGCTGGCGAAGATTAGACCTGCACACTATACGACGGGCTTGCAGCCTTGCCAAAGCCAGTGCTGGCAGTAATACAGCCATCAACAACGCAATGACTGAGATTACGATCAGCAGCTCAATTAAACTAAAAGCTTTTCTCTTTTCAGCAAACATAAAAAATTCAAAACGAAAATTACTACTTTGTTGAATGTCATTGCGAGGCCTGGCTTCCAGGCCGTGGCAATCTCATTTTGAAACATCAGAGATTGCTTTGCTTCGCTCGCAATGACACCCATTTTGCTTTTTATTTGTTCCGCCATGTTTCAACGTTGTGCCATTGTGAAACGAAGACATCAAAATCAGCGGCATCGATGACATAATCTTTCGGCTGGGCCAAATCGCATCTGGTTAGCCAGTTGGCCTGGCCAAAATGACTTCGCCAAGCGGATAGAAACAGCTCTAAATCAGATGTATCAATTATGCCATCTAAATTGATGTCCGCGGAATAGTTTTGTTCTTGCAGAACGCCGACCGCCTCTATATCCAGGCCACCTGGGCCCCAGGTCAACCAGGCGTCATAAATAGGATGATTATTCGTATAGTTGTCCAAAGATGGCCAGGTGCAAGGATTAATCTGTGTTACTGCTTCATCATAAAAATCGCCGCTGCCGGGAATATCAACTATTCGCACATACTCTATCCTGTTTATATCAACAACACCTGAGATAACATCCGGATGGTCGGCGATTTCCTGTAAATCGAATGGCGTGCCGGTACAGATACCGTTAGCGTTAGGATGCTTGCCGACAAGATTATAAACATTGCTAATCTCAATAGTGCCGTATGGGCCCACTGGTTCAGTGGTTAGTGACACTGCTGGAAATCTGACGAAGTCTTTACCGTTGGAAGATACTTCCACATATCCGAACTCAGCAAACATTTGTCCCGTGACAGAGCCAGTGGTGGTGTCCAACTCGGAAATTAAGGCGTTTTCAAAGACCACAAAATCATAGCCATTAACATCGCGAATTACTTCGCTAAAAGATAAAGTTATCTGGCCCGGCGGCACCCCTGCATCAATCTGCTGCTGGTCTAAATCTCCCAGGCTGACAATGTCAAAACTATTTCCTGTAGCCGGTCCTAAAGCCTTGTCTGGATCAGCCCATTGAGGGTCTACCCCAGGCGCAGGCTGATAACTTACTACCTCTGTGGCCCAGCCTCGAAATATCGGATTTATAACCGCGCTGGGGTCCTGCGGACTGGCATGCCGCCGGTCATCTGCGATATATCCGTTTACTCCTGCCTCCGTATAGGGAGATGCCAACTCACGCAAGATGGTATCAATTGCAAAATAGGCCGGCGTGTTCATACCCCAATCACCAACATCACTGGAACTTAAAGAAAATTCCATGCTCTTTACAATGCCTAACGAAGTCAAATCAACAAACTGCCAGGTATCGATGATGTAATCTTGGCTATTATCTTCAAAACGGAAGTCAGCTAAATAAAATTCGACAGTTCCGGTTACATCGCCGGTGTTATCTTTGCCGGTAATATTGAGCAAAAACCAGTCCGGCTCATTGCCGCTGTCACCGCCGAACTTCTTGGCGAAGGCATCGCCATTAAGCATCGAGTAGTAAGCGTAGTTGTTATTCGTTACGTACAGACCGCCCACAATGCCGGGCGTATCGATCGTCACGGTGGGCGTCTCAGCCCAGCCAACGTAACAGATAGCATAGTTTGCCGAACCGTTGTGTCCAGACCCTGTTATGGCACTATATTGACCGGCCAAGCCACTTGTTGTAGTGTTATTGAGATTCGAGTAAGAAAAGCCATCCCAAGTACCCGAGGTAGCATCATAATTATTGTTAAAATATGCACTTTCGCTGGCAAAACCGCCCGACTCATCTGAGCCGTTCCAGTATGATTCAGGCGGTAAAGTCAAATCTTCGAAGGTAGCTATCTCAGCGTTTGCAAAACTTACCGTTGCCAAGACAGCAATTAAACAAACCAAACCTCTAAATTTCATCTTACTTACCTCATTCCCGTCGTCATGCCCTTATCGCGAGGGCCCTAAAATAAAAAAACCGCCGTTCCCACAAGAGGAACGGCGGTTTCAAATATCGATAACCAAACTCTCATCTGACCAGGTTTTATGTACATTAAGAGTTCGCTTAGGCCAGTGAGCCGCACCGTGTTCCGAATCGCGGGAACATCATATATGTGCAACTAACAACAGGCAGGTTTTCTGACTTGCGTCTTACCTCGAGACTCCTTCCCACCCACCTATGGCGGACAGTGGATTAATGTCTCTCGGATTTCCGATTGACCATCGGAGCAGACGCCTACAGCGGCGCGCCCGTCTCGGTTTTTAACCGAGTTCCCGTTTGGCTATCCCAAACCCCACGTAAAACCCTTCGACTTTGCTCAGGGCAGGCTGTGGGGCTAAATATTTAGCCCGTGGTTTTACCACGGGTTCTTTAGGACCTGCAGTTAGGTTATTTTCTTGTCAAAGAACAAACTGTTAATCTCTTATCAAACCGCCGAACAAACATCAAACAAAAAATAAAAAAAATTTTCAAAACCCCATTTGTCATTCTGCTATAAGGCCGGCCGTCAATGGTTATCTTATCAGTCAGTACATACTTTTCCCTTTGCCCCTACATATCCTTACATCCACCAGTCGGTCAGCAAATATCATGTCTGTGGTTCTCTTTTTTTACTAAACGCCTGGTTTCTTGCCAAAGTAATCCGTAATGCAACGGGCAAGTCAATCTCAGAACGACACGGCGGTTAAAAGAAATCCGTTAAAGAGACCAAGACCCGTTCTACCCATCATCGTCGATGTGTGTTGGGCATAACAACCCTCCCTTAAGGCTGTAGCCCTCAACAACCTCGAAGTCACCACTGACCAGTCCAGGACCGATAGGCTGGGAGCAACTGGTGTGGATATTCGTATTGAGCTGCCCATTCACATAGATGGATATCTCGGTACCCAGGGTACCATTCTTGTCGGTGCCGTTGAACGTAAAATCATTATCCTTTTCGACCAATCCTTCAAAAACTGGTGTATCAACTTTTTTCTGCATTACCGTAACATAAGCGTCTTCGCCCAGGTAGCGCAGCGTCAACTGGGTCACCTTGCCCTCACACTCACCGCAGGGTGGCTCTTCTACAGGGCATAACAATCCCCCCTTAAGGCTGTAGCCCTCAACAACCTCGAAGAAACCTCTGACCATTCCAGGACCGATAGGCTGAGAGCAACTGGTATGGATTTTCGTATTTAGGTAATCGTTCACATAGATAGATATCTCGGTACCCAGAGTGCCATGCTTGTCTTTGCCATTTAACGTGAAAACACCACCAGGCTGGACAACTTGAGCAAAGATTGGCTCTTCAACCCGCTTCTGTATTACCCCAATCACAGCTTCCTCAGTGCCCAGGTAGCGCAGGGTCAACTGGGTCACCTTGCCCTCACACTCACCGCAGGGTGGCTCTGGTGGTTCTTCTACAGAGCATAACAATCCCCCATTGAGGCTGTAGCCCTCGATAACCTTGAAAGCGCCTCTGATTAGACCAGGACCGATAGGCTGAGAGCAACTGGTGTGGATCTTGGTGTTGAGCGAGCCATTTACATAAATGGAGATCTCGGTACCGAGAGTACCATGCTTGTCTTTGCCCACAAACGTGAAAACACCACCTGGCTGGACCAGTCCTTCAAAGACTACTTCATCGTCTTTTTTCTGTATTACCGTCACGTGAGCTTCGTCGGTGCCCAGGTATTGCAGCGTCAACTGTGTCACTTTGCCTTCGCATGGGCCACAGGGATAGGCTGCGGTCTCGATAACAAGTTTGATACCACAGTTGTAGTAATGACAATCCGGATCGATCCCGAAGCCGAAATTGGCTTTACCCGCTTCGGTTGTCATCGCGTATGCTCTGAGATCATCAAGCAGCGTAGTACCACTTTGAGATCCCGGCACGGTACTGAATTGATAAACCAAAGGACTGGCACTGCTGGAACCACCAGCCGGGTCCGACCAATCGTCGACCAAAACTCCCTGGCCAGAGAACTGATCACCGCCACCTTGGCCATCGTGGTGAACCCAAACGCCAGATTGGGGATTGTCCAAAAGATGGATGTACAGATGATCGCCCTCTTCTACCGTCCAGTCGTAGATGTTGTTAAACATAAGAAAAGCCTCGACGATTTGCTCGCCAGGCGGGACGGTAAAGTCTATCCCCCAAGTATAAGACTTGTAGTGGTCGAGGTCATACAGGTCAGCAGGATAGGGCTGGAATTCATATAATCCGGCATTTGCCATACCGACCATCGCCAATACTAAAACCACACTTGAAATTACAATTGTCTTCATAATGCCCCCTTTCTTGAAAGGATAAAGATACTCCAAGTAACTTGATTAGATATTCACCGGGAAACTGAGGAACACCCCCATTCCGATTCTAATCGCCCCCAATTAGCGATTTATGGTATTTTTATACCATATTACCCTTATAAAATCAAAGTTTTTTCAGCGGTAATGCTTGGGAATGTTTGTTTTATTTCCTGATGTGTCCCTGTCTGTTCCAAAATGAAACGATTTTAGGACTTAGGCAGGGCCTAAAGTGACAATAGCCGCAAATTTTTCATGCGGGCCGTAAGCCGCAGGAGCCTGCTCAATTAACATACTCAACTTGACTGACTTTTTTAAAACTGTCATGCTGAGCCCCCGTTCTTGCCCCTTATGGGCACGGGGGCGAAGCATCTGGCCTTAGCAACAAATAATACCAATTGCGTTAAATTACTGCGCTTCGTATATTTGGAACATCTGGGTGGCAGCCTCAAGCGTAGCTTGGGGATGGCTTGCTGCTCGTTCTGCAAAACAACGTGCCTTTTATGCAGCCCCAGTTTGTATCAATGCCTTAGATAAATAATGATGCCGGTAAGAATCAAAATAACTGCTGCACATACGCTTATAGCAGCTATAAATATCCACACAAAGCGTTTGCTCTGCTTGGAAATGATGTATTTCAGATACCGATCGCTTGTGGCGAAGGTCTTGCCCATCTGCTTAATACTGTCGGTATGTGTGATGGTGCTTTGATTGAGTTTGTCCAATGTCTCGTTGAATTTATTGAAGCTCTCAGCCATTTGCACATCGATATCGGCGGCTGCGGCAAGCTGATGGTCGATATCAACCAGTGCATCAGTCTGCTTGGCCGTTTCGGTGGGTATTTTTTCAACTGCATCTGTAAACTGCTGGTTCTTACCGGCGGCTACCTTCAATTGATCAAGCAACTGTTCTGTTAACTGCTTCTGATTTTCAAGCAAACCAGGAAAACCTTCGAGCAATTGCGGTAGTTGCTCGATTCGGCTCATCATCTCCCCATTTTGGGTGATTTGACGATTCAAATGCTCGTTGATACCCTGCAGTTTTTCAATAAGCTTATCGAAACCGGCCTGCAATTTTTCGAGCGGCTCAGGTTTACTCTTCGGCTGAATCGCTTTCACTACTACCTCTTTGCTTTGGGTGCTCTTGTTGTCAACAGCCAACTCCGGCGAATCATCGTCCTGGGCAATTAGGCCTTGGTCATCCACTTCCGGCTTATAGTCTTTATGATTCGATTGTTTGTGAGTTTGCACCCAACTGCTTGTTTTCGACCATAAATCTTTTAGTGTCATTTTTCAAAAGTCCTCTTATTAACCACGTGTCTAACATTAAAAAGGTTTTATGCTGCAAATTCAAGTAATTTTTGCTATGATATCTGATTCAAGTTTTCAGAGTAACAATAAAGGATAGAAGATGAAATTAGTAACATATTCCAGAAATCAATCGGTCTCATGCGCAGTATTGGCCGACGAGGTACTAATTGACATACCGTCAGTTTGGCAGGGGCCAAATCCGCCTCGCAGTGTCAAAGAAATCTTAAAAAGAGGCCCGGATTGTCTCTCTCAGCTCGCAGAGTTAGCCGAATCAACCAACATCGTGACTGCGTTGGAGCAGGCCAAACTTCTTGCCCCGATCCCGAGGCCGAGCAAAGTAATTGCCCTTGCAGGAAATTACAGCGAGCACATAAAAGAGGCGGGTCTCTCACTTGGCCTGTCGGATTCGCCCCGCCAAACGACTGTACCCAGGCCTTTTCTTATGCCGGCGACCGTAGTAATTGGTCCAGATGAAGAAATTCGCTGGCCAGCCTACAGCGAACAAATTGATTACGAAATAGAACTAATGGTGGTCATCGGCCAGCAAGCAAAATGTATAAGCCCTGACAGTGCTCTTGATTGCGTCGCTGGCTACACTATCTGCAACGATGTGTCAGCTCGCAGCGTGACATTCAATAAGAAACGCAAACAGCGGCCCTGGGACGAATTCTACGACTGGCTGAACGGCAAATGGGCGGACGGCTTTCTGCCGATGGGCCCTTATATACTTACCGCTGATGAAATTGTTGATGTGCAAAATCTCGATATGACCCTGACAGTCAACGGCCAAGTTCGCCAGAAAGCGAATACTTCGCAGATGATTTATCCGGTAGCGGATATTGTGTCGTTCTTAAGCCATATAATGACAGTCGAGCCGGGCGACGTGATAGCTACCGGCACACCAGCCGGCGTAGCTATGGCTACCGGCAACTTTTTGCAGCCGGGCGACACAATCGAATGCACCATTGAAAAGCTTGGCACGCTCACAAACAAGCTTGTCAAAAGGCCAGAGAGCTTCTACGAACCATTGTCATAGACATTATCATTCCGAGCTTAGGCGAGAAATCTACTTTTCATGCTACGCTGCAGTAAGAGGATGCAAATGGAAAAAACGATGCCGAAACAGCCGTCGCTGCAGATAAACCAGAAGAACCATCCCCGATCCGAACTCGGAACCGCAATGAGCAAATAACTTACAAGAAAAGCAGCAGCGAGTAAACACCAAATTGCAACAATCCGGATCGCTGGTGCATAGCGGCGAACGTCACCAGCAAAAACCAAGAGCAGTATGCCCAGCAAGGTATAGTATGCCGACAGCAATCGTGCCAGATATGTGATTAGTAAGTGTACACGAGTACCTGGTTCGGCCTTATCAACGCACCAAACCAGCCACGACTTCGGCATGATGGCCGGCACAACTGCCAACACCGCTGAGATACCAACCACACGGAGCAACAATTTTAACCACAACTCGGCCTTGCGCATGACTTAGTCCTTTTTTTCTTTTTGTTTTTTCTTGGAACCTTTACAGGCTTTGTCCGCTGCTTTTTTCTCAGAGAAAACCGCCAAGCATCTTT
>CAYNKI010000154.1:0-9418 GCA_964397675.1 uncultured Pirellulales bacterium | reverse complement strand
CAATTCTTTACAAAAAAAAGCCAAAAATACCCAGTTTCCCTAATTGTTTTGGAATACAATTTTTTGTAAAATATAAAATCTGTAGATGAAGAGGCAGGATGCGGTGGTGGAGAACACTTCCTTAGGGGGAGTTTTCGCCGAAAAGCACGGACGCACTAATTATGGTTAAAAAATGACACTTTGTGTGTGTCGTGCGGTTTGCAGTGGTCGCAGTGGAGGCTTGCACACGGGTATAGCATGCAGAAACAGCGCCTTGTTCGCAAATAACTTCGCAAGAGCTAAGACCGCCTGTGATTGAAAAGCGTTTTCAAGGACACTCATAAGTTGTTGCTTTGTACGGAATTATGCAAGATTTTTCTACTGCAACCAACTGAGAGGGATGGAGTCTGCTCGACCACTGTTGCCGACGAGATCGGGAGGTGATAAGATGAACGCGGAGCGATCAAACGATAAGACTGGACGTAACGGCTGGACAGGCGGTGTAGGGCCCCAGCATTCCTCGGATCCGATTGCGCGGAATCCCAAAGACGTCGACAAGCCCGAAGGGAAGATACAAGCGGGAGCGGTCAACCGCCATCACGGAGGCGCCCGGCTCGACACAAATATAGCCAAGGTCATCGATAAGATGCAAGCTACAGAGGTCAACGGCGGTGGCGGAGTCCCCGCGCTGGCAGTGAATACCCCACTGCCTAATCAGCCTTGGGGTCTAAACCGACAAATGCAGCCTGCGTCTTCAGCGACTGAACTTTTGACGTCAATCTTACGCTTCAAATGGACAATTCTGGCAATTTTCGTCCTGGTGACCGCCCCGATGATTGCCGCTGTCTGGACACAGGTAATTCCTAAATACCGGGCCAGAGCCGAACTGCGAGCTCGGCCTTTTATCCCGTTTCTGGTTTTCCGGACTGAGGATACCGGAGCGGTTCCCTTTTATAGTTCATTCGTGAACACCCAGGTCTCCATTATGAGGAGCTTGTCAGTCCTTCAACGTGTGTTGGACCAGCAGGAAGTCCAGCAGACACAGTGGTACAAGAACCCTCGGCAATCATTTGTGCAGCGGCTGCGTGGAAACCCAACTCCTCCCATGGAGAGGCTCAGGGATAATCTTTCAGTCCTGCCTCGACGCGCAACCGAGATAATTGACGTCACCTTTATGGATCCCAGCACCAAAGATGCCAAGGTTATTGTGGATAATGTTTTGGACCAATATATGAGATACATTGGAGAAAAGTCCGATGCGACTAAGGACAATATCTACAGCCAACTGGTAGACCAGTACAAATCTTTGGAAAACGAAATCTTAGGGCGGGAGAAGATCACTGCCGAGCTTCGCAGATCACTCCGAACGGCACTTCCGCAGGAACTTATCTCTGCCCAGAGGGTTCGGCTGGATGAAGCGCAGGCCCGTCTCAGCGAGCTGAGAAATAGTATTGCTATATTGGAATGGAAGAAGCAGGCCATTACCGATGACAGCAATGATGTGACTGTTGCTTTGCCTGACAGTATGGAGGAGAAGCAACCAGCATACTATGAGGATGCGGAATGGCGGCAGCTGGATGTTAATGTGAGAACTATTCGACACCAGATTACCACCGGCTTGCTTACTCCTAAGCATCCGGATACAGCTCGGCTGACAAAGGACCAAGAGTTCGCGGAGGAATTGCTTCGACTGCGAGAGGCGCAACTGGACGAGCGGTGGCGCAACCGACCGATAAACGCGGCTGGAGTGCCAGTAACAATCAGCGGTGCCGGTGGCCCCGCTTACACAGTAGAAATAGGATCGATGTCCCCGGAGCAACAACTGTCCCAGGCAAAACAAGAGGAGCAGCTTTTGCTTGCAGAGTTGAAGAAACAGCAGGCAGAGTTTGAAGGACTTTTCGAAAGCGCCCAATTACTCGATAAGGAGAATAATGAACTGCAGCACAAGCGGGAGTTGTTTGGCGCGGTTCGGCAGCGTCTGGACCAGAAGAATATGGAGCGCAACGTCCCCGGTTCAATCGAGGTGTTAGCGCGGGCCTTCGTACCCTCCCAGCCTCACAATGACCGTCGAATTGTGTTCACTGCCATGGCGCTGGTTCTGGGCTTAGGTATGGGTGGTGGTGCGGCATTCTTGAGGGCCAGCAGGAATCAGACCATTTATGCCCATAAGGACATCCCCTATCCAATGCAAGTTCCGTTCCTTGGATACATACCTGTGACTCGTATCAGAAGATTACTACCCGACAAAATACGACAAAGTGAGTCGCGCTTGACCGAATCCGTCCGGGTTGTGCGTACGGCATTATTATCGCGGCTGGATAGTCAAGGTAGCACCGCTGTATTGGTTACCAGCGCCGCTGCCGGGACCGGCAAGTCGCGATTCACGATGATTTTGGGCAAGAGTCTTGCTCAGGCCGGTAAGAAGGTCCTCGTGATAGATGCGGACCTCCGAAAGATGGCTCTGACGAAGCAGTTCGACCTCTCC
Source organism: uncultured Pirellulales bacterium (assembly GCA_964397675.1). Classification (GTDB taxonomy): domain Bacteria; phylum Planctomycetota; class Phycisphaerae; order Sedimentisphaerales; family Anaerobacaceae; genus CAYNKI01. The sequence goes on along the minus strand of CAYNKI010000154.1, from coordinate 6,954 downwards.
GATAAGCCTGGCTTCATAGAATCTCTGTCTTGCAGGTCCATAGATAAGCGGCACATTTTCCCGACGGAAACATCCGGCCTGAGTATCATGCCTGCTGGAAAGCGAACTGATGACAGTGCGGCGTTTGAGGAGATGGCTAACGGAACTTTCGGGACCTGTATTGACCAACTACGTGAGCAGTACAACATCATATTGCTGGACAGTTCCCCTATTCTGCCGGTGGCGGATGCAACAATACTTTCAAACCAGGTAGATGGTACCATTATGGTGGAGCGGGAACTTGTATCGCGGCGCTCGAATGTAATTAATGCTCTTGCCCGTCTGGATTCTGCTGGTGGACGCCTCTTAGGGACAGTATTTGTGGGTTCAGGCGGCCGCGAAGATTACGGATACGATTATTATTATGGTAGAACCAGTGAGTCGTAATTGTCTCGTCGTTATAGGAGTTTATCCATAAGTGTGTGACTAATATGTGAGTACTGCGAAATGGAACTTAGGCTTATTACTTGAGGAAATCGCCTTTTTGAATTCCAAGATAATGCCATAAGCCCTTGCCAAACAAGGCATTACTGTTTAACGGCAAAAGCTCAAGAAGACGAGTTTTCATCGCTGACGTATGCCTGATTTCCGTTTTGCCCAAGCTCACAGCTATTTATAGAATTAAGGCTTATCGAAAAGCCGATTAGCAATATAGAATAGCGAAGATTTTCGATTGGCATTCTCAGGGAGGAGGTATTCCCATGTTTGCTGCGCAGAGATGTGTGCTGTTGTGGAGCTATACTGATTTTTTCAGTGCAGCCGACGGGGACGGAGTGCATCCACAAATAAGTATAGACTGACCTTGTCTAACTTGGTGCACACAACAATTTCCGATAAAATTGGCCAAATTAAGAGATATGGCTTTCAAGCTGACAGAACACTCAGCATAACACCATCGAACTACCGGCAGTTGATGTAGTGCTCCCGCCCAACTCAGTCGATTACGAAAGCCGCCCCTATCACATGGGCTTGATCCTCTACGCCTGGCTCTCGAACCGCACCTCAGAATCCTTAAGACAGTATTCCAGGCTCTACAAAAAGCTCCACTTAAGGGCTAATACTTAAATATGATCCGTCTATCGGCCTTGTACATCTTTATAATTCTTTTTTGCATTTGTGCCTGGAAAGACTGGTTCAAGAGTCTCTGCGGCCTGATCCTGTTGATGGCTGTACTCCAGCATAGGGATATGCCGAAGACCATGTTCGGCATCCAGGGATTAAATCCGTGGAACATTTTGTTTGTCGTGGTCTTCCTGGCTTGGCTGGTCGGTCGTCGCCACGAGGGACTTAGGTGGGACATGCCCCGCCACATTACTGTGTTACTGCTGATATACCTGGGAGTGATCCTATTTGGTTTCTTGCGGGCCGTTTTCGACCGCAGTTATATCGAACACTACACTCTTAGTGATCTGATCAGTGAGCAATTAATTAACACTATCAAATGGGTCCTGCCTGGGCTTCTGCTCTTTGACGGTTGTAGAACCCGCAAGCGGGTTGTCATGGCTCTTGTCTGCATTCTTGCCGTGTATTTCCTGATTGCGATATTGGTTGTGTACAAATTACCGTTCGAGGCGGCTTTTAGTAACAGTCCAGGCATTGGTCGTACCCAAGCAAAGATTCACAGGAGTATCGGCTATCATCGCTGCAACTTGTCTACTATGTTTGCCGGGGCGTCGTGGGGAATCCTGGCAGCTTTGCCGCTGATCCGCAAGAAGAAATACTGGGTAATAGTTTTGGCGGCATCCGGCACGACTGCCTTTGCCCAGGCACTGACCGGCGGAAGGGCCGGGTATGCGGCCTGGGGAGCCACGGGATTGACGCTTTGCCTTCTGAAATGGCGGAAGTACCTGATCCTTGCGCCCGTGATTGTGATGCTGTTGCCGATAGTTTTTCCTGGCGTCGTTGATCGAATGCTTACCGGATTTGGCCAGACCGATGCGGCCGGCCAAAGTATGATAGATGATTATTTAGTGACGTCAGGCAGAACACTGATCTGGCCGTATGTCATCGATAAAATCGGCGAATCGCCCGTGGTTGGATATGGGCGACTGGCGATGCAACGCACCGGTCTGACAGCATTCCTTGGCAACCAGTTTAATGAACCACTTCCGCATCCGCACAACATGTACCTCCAAACGCTGCTCGATAACGGAATACTGGGCTCGCTACCGATTTTGCTACTTTATGTAGCCGTTGTTATATATTCTGCAAGATTATTCAGGAGCAACAATCGTCTCTATTCGGCGATTGGCGGACTGGCCCTGGCCTTGACGTTGGCCGAGTTTTTTGGGGGTATAGGCTCGCAGACCGTCTATCCGAGGGAAAGTACGGTAGGTATGTGGGCTGCCGTATTTCTCACGCTGCGGGTCTATTTCGAAGAGAAGCAGGTGCAAATGGGTGCGATCAATGCCGAAAACTTCTGGAACAGTCATGCACTTATGCAACACCAGGCGGCTATTGCTTCTGGCTATGCATAGTATGACCGAACAATGGTAAAACCTGAACCCATGATTTTCGACCATGAGGCCGGTAAAATGAACCGGCGGTATGGTTATGTATAAACATGGAAAACGGATTGCCTGAAATGTCAGATCGGCTGAAAAGCCAACCCTCCAAGCCCGAACAAGTGGGAAAACCCAAGGAGGATCTGAGCGGTCGAGATCGACTGGTCTCAAATGTCATCTTTAGCTGGGCGGCTCATTTTGTGTTCATTATCGCGGGATTTATTATGCCGCGGATGATCGACCGGCGATTGGGGCAGGACCTGCTGGGGATATGGGACTTTGCTTGGTCGTTGGTGGGTTATTTCGGACTGGTCCAGGCGGGAATCGGTTCGTCCGTCAATCGTTATGTGGCCAGATTTCGGGCGGCAGGTGATATTGCCGGCGTAAACCGTATCATCAGTACGGCGTTCTGTCTTCAAAGCGTCGCCGGATTGCTGGTGCTGGGATTGACGATAGCGGTCTCGCTGCTGCTGCCTCAATTATTTGGTGCCCGGCTGGGTGAGAATGTAGTTGATGCCCAATGGGTTGTATTTCTTCTAGGGGCGAGCCTGAGTGTTCAAATGTCCTTTGCTACCTTCGGCGGCGTCCTGACTGGCTGTCACCGATGGGAGCTGCATAATGCCATCAAGAGCGGGTGGCATGTGGCGACGGTTGTCGGGATGATTGTCGCCTTGCTGTGGGGCGCGGGCCTGCGAAGTCTCGCTGTGATAACTCTTGCGGGGCTGGTGTTGGCGGGTTCCACACGAGTAATACTGGCGCATCGTGTGTGCGAAGGTTTACGATTGCGGCCATCCCTGGTTGGTTGGGGGATGATCAAAAAATTGTTCGTTTTTGGTGGAAAGACGCTGATTCCAAGCGTGTCAAATTTGCTGCTGAATCAGACTACCAGCATCCTGATCGTCGTCTATCTGGGGCCGACGGCGCTGGCCCTGTATGCCCGGCCGCGGTCTCTGATTCGACATATGAACACACTTGTAAACAAAATGGCTTTGATATTGACTCCGACCACGGGCTCATTGCAAAGCACGTGTAACGTGAAAGGAATCCAGGAGTTGTTGGTAAAGTCTGTGCGTTATTCTTTCTACCTGGTTCTGCCCATGGTTCTGGTGCTCGTTGTTTTCGGCGGCCCTGTTCTCCAGTTTTGGATGGGGCCGCGCTACGCAAACGGCCTGGTCCCAGCGATTCTGGCGGTTGGCTACCTTACCACTATGGTCCAATTGCCCGTGCTGAATATTCTTATGGGCTTGAATGCACACGGCCGGGCAGGTATAGGCCTATTTATCACTTCCCTGTTTTCGGTCGGGTTGACCGTTCTGGCAATTGGGTCTCTTAAGTTGGGCATTACCGGCGCCGCGGTTGCCGTCACGCTTCCGCTTACGATCATGCACTTGGTATATCTTCCATATTTAATGTGCCGACGAGTCAAACTTGATATGGGACGGTACTTTCTGTCCGTGACGGCGGGGCCTGCTGTTCTTGTACTGCCGTTTGCGATTTGTCTGATAGTTGCCCGAATCGTTTTTCATAGTGAGCCATTGATAGGTCTGGTACGGGGTGGAGCGGCGGGTGGCGTAATTCTGGCCGTTTTGTATTGGCGATATGTGTTGCCGGAGAGTATATGCGTAAAAATTATGAGTACTTTGCGTATTTGCGGGGCAAGATAATATGCGATATTATCTCAGGAAATTTGTACTTATATTGATGCGCCGGATTGGCCTCATCAGTCTTTGACGGTTTTTTCGGCGTAAGCAAATTGTGATCTTGATGATACACGGTGTAATGGACGGTGAGGACAGACCTTCCTGGGAACCGTTACGTCCCTTCTTGCCTCGGTACAAACTGGAGGAGTATCTGAGGGTTTTGTCGAAGACGTATCATTTTGTGTCCCTGAGGGATGCTGTGGAGATGCTCCAAGGGCGCACGCCTATGCAGCTATACAGTATGGTATTGACTTTCGATGATGGATAAGGGCAAGACGAAGGACTGGAGAAATCGCTGGGAGAGAGGAGATCTATGTTACGTTGCGTACATGGATGAAGAACCTATTGCGTATTCATGGGTTTGCCATGGTGAATGGCGACTTAAAGATGAGGGCATAGGTTCTCCACTGCCTTCCATAAGCGCCTTTCTTTACGATGCTATAACAAGAGAGAAATGGCGCGGCCAAGGGGTATATCAAGCACTGATATCGAGATCTGTCGACAAACTGATTTCACAAGGCTATGAGAATCTATACCTGATGGTCAGCGATCGAAATTTTGCGGCCAAGCGTGCTCCTGAAAAGTTGGGATTTCGACGCACGGAACACTATATCCGCTCCTATCGTTTGTTTAAGGTGTTGAAATTCCGGCGTGACAGAGTTGCATTCCCGGACGGGCATTGCGTGCCTGATGGTGACGATTCATGCGCCAAGATTTAAGATAACGGTACTAATGCCTGAATACTCCACGGGAGTCCCACATAGAGGATCAGACGATGCTTTGGGGAGAGTCCATTTCATCACAGCGTTAATATGGCTACGTGGCGTGCACAATGAGAAGCCTTGGATAGATTTTGTGGCTCATTTTGCTTATGGCACGGTGGCGGGGGGCGATAGTTGGCATATCGATGGAGTGGAGAGGTAGGCTACGCTGATGGCACGGTCGTTTGCTGAACAGGCCTATGATGGTTTTTCAATACTGTATTGGATATCTATAGATTGTGAAGGCAAAGTCACCGAACCATTGAAAGATCATTGAGTACTGTTTAGAGCTTGGTGTTTGGACTGATCTTGAAAGGTTGTCTAGTCTTGTGGAATTACTCAGTTAAATATGTAACAGCAAGAATGCTAAATGTCCTAAGAGTGAGGCGTGTTTACGTGCAAATAAACCAGAAAATCACATAATGGGCTACATAAACCTTCTATTAACAGTTACTGTTGGATTAACGGCAATCTCAGGTCTCTCTGCAGACGATTGGTATGGATTTCGCGGCCTTGAGAAAGAAGGCCGCTGTGATTCGGCCACAGGACCGTTGAATTGGTCATCATCGCAAAACGTGGTATGGAAGACCGCCATTCCTGGACGCGGCCATTCATCTCCAATCATATCCGGAGACGCCGTCTATCTGACAACTACGTACGAACGCTCCCGTTTTTCCCAGGGTATCTGGGATTACACCATTTTTGCTTTGATTCTCTTGTTTACGATGACAGGTATCAGCTTTGCGATGCAGAAGCTAAGAGTCGCGCAAAGGAAGACAGAAAACGCTTGGCAACACATAAGATTTTTCTTGTTTAATCAATTCCTCGTTGGCATCGTAATAGTGGTCTTATTCGGCCGTAATCTACTCAACTTGGATGAGGGCACAACGCGCGGCTTGTTAATCTCAATCGCGCTGGTGTTGTCCTGCTTGATACTCAGTTCGTTGTTTGTACCTTTGAAATCACGCCAACACTTGTTGGCAAGTTTACTGTCTCTCATATTTGTTGTTCCGGCATTCATTACAGTCAAGGACCAAGAAGCCATTTTTGCTTTTGGCTCGTTAAAAGATTTGTTCACAACGGCAGTAGTAATCTCACCCTTAGTTCTTGGGCTTGCCTTATTGGCGGCCTACCTTTACGGCCGCAAGCGACAGTCTGCAATGATTCAAATGCAGAATGACATCGGACCAAATCGCCCCACCATGTGGCATTTCATCGTTACGGGGAGCATGGGCTTTGTCGCTGCTCTGGCACCGTTCGTTTTCCTTATCTATCGTGCAGCGGATTATCAGATACCGGACAGCTATATCTGGGATGACCGTATTAGGCCCGATATCAGCTGGTGGTGCATTGGCCTTTATACCGTGCTGGTTTTTATCACCGTTGCATGCTGCTATTTGAAATCAGGTCGACACAGCACGAGATCGAGACTCCCTTTACAGGCGGCTTTCTTTGTACTGGCATTGCCCCTGGGGGCTGCTTTCTTTTTCCGTATAGGTGTTTTTGAAAAGCCAAGACAATTCGTCCGCACAGTTGTATGCCTTGACCGTGATAGCGGTGAGATATTATGGACCTGTGAAGGGCTCATAGGAAAAACGGGAGGTAGAGGTAGAACAGTGACACATGCTTCAGCAACGCCTGTCACTGACGGCGAACGCATATATGGCTATTTCGGCGAGGACGGTCTAATGTGCGTCAGTCCAGAGGGAAAGCTCCTTTGGAAAAAAACGGAGCTTATGTTTGACAGTAAATATGGTGTGGGTGCTTCACCCGTCGTGAAAGACGGCGTCTTGATTGTCGTCAGTGATGTAAGAGAATCTGCGGAGCTACCCTCATCCGTCACTGCGTTTGACTGTGTTTCTGGCAAGTGTCTATGGAAAAAGGACAGGAAATCCCCTGGCGCGGCCTCGGGCTCCGCCCATCGGCCGCAACCAAAAGAGTAAAGATCGG
>CAYNKI010000153.1:3159-9425 GCA_964397675.1 uncultured Pirellulales bacterium | reverse complement strand
CTTATCGCCCATATCTGCTTCTCCTTGCTTGAAAATGCCTTGTATCTCTTAACCTGTCGGCGAAATACTATAGCATTTCGCTGCTAAAATCCGGCTGCTGAACTACTCGGTTTATATTATTGCCGATTATAACGACAATCATCTGCAGGGGCAACTGCCTTTAGGCAGGTAAACTAATGTTGCCTATCCTTTCTGTTGCGACCGGCCGAATATCCGCTGCGCTGCGCTCGGAATGACAAGTTTTAAATGTTTTCAACAAAGAGTTTTTTCTATTGTCCCCGCTACCCACCTTCTCGGGTACAGGTAACGGTTGGTGTTGCGGCTTTCCGCGCCGGGTTACTCTTGGATTTGTTTATTTCGGTATTGAATGTAGGCCTCGCGCATCGCCACGTAAGGGTCTACAGCCGCGGATTTGAAGGCCTCGTACTCGCCGATATGAAATGAGCCTTCATTGACGGTCTTGCTGGCAGAAATGCCTATGGATGCCTCCACGGGTTCCACATAACGCGTCGGATTGAGGAACTGATCGCCTGCAAAACCTACTGAATCCCGTAGTGTCGAAGGTCCCAGGAGTGGCCAGACGAGGTAGAAGCCGTCGCCTAAGCCATATACCGCCAGTGTTTGGCCCAGGTCTTCCTCGGCAGGTTTCAATCCCAGCCTATCTCGTGCCGGGTCACCGAAACCCAGTACGCCAGATGTCGTATTGACTAGGAATCGGTGTAATTCCGTGCCGGCAGAATCACCCTTTCCCTGGAGCAGACAATTGGCAAGGCGGATGGGTGTGGTGAGATTGTGGAAGAAATTGCGGATTCCGATCCGGGCCGGCTTCGGCACCACATCTTTGCACACCTGGGCGCAGGGCTTGGCTACCCAGAAGTAGAGTATGTCATTCACACCGTGCATTAACCGATTCAAGGGCTCCAGGGGGTCCGCTATCTCGATAACCTGTTCTGCAAGCTCCTCTTCCAGCAAGTCAAAATCTTCATCGGCAGGAAAACCATCAAGATCGTCTGAAGCCAGCGCTGCGTTGTTAGCGTCTATGAGAACATTCTGTTGGGGTGCTTCCGCCTCCACAGTGTAGTTAGAAGATGAGGTATTCCCGGAGACCGCACAGCCAGCGGTTATAAAGACCATGATAACGGATAACGGAAAACAGAGGACAGAGAACGGAGAACAGAAAACAGAATTCTGTCGTCTGTCGTCTGTTTTCTGTCTTCTGACATCTGCCTTCTGCCTTCTGCCTTCTGTATTTTGTCTTCTCTCTTCTACCATCTGATCGTACACCTTTTGAATTCTTAAGCCTCCTTGCCAAACGGTTTTATCAGAATCAGCAGTTGCGGTAATAGAGTAAGGGCAGCAAGAAGCGCAATGAACATGGTTAATCCGGTCAGCAGGCCGAAATAAACAGTGGGCTTAAAATTTGACAGTGCCAGGATTGAAAAACCAATGATAATAGTCACCGACGTATAGTACATGGCGTGGCCAATGCTTCCATGGCATCGATGCATCGTATTTAGGTACTTCCGGTCCTTCTGAGGGACCCCGCCTTGTGGGAACCCAAATTCATATTTAAATCTGTGGATATAGTGGATCGTGTCATCAACGGCAATTCCTATACTGATAGCTGCAATCGTTATGGTCATCATGTCGAGAGGAATGTTCAGCCAGCCCATTACACCGAGCACCGCTACGACTGGAATCACATTTGGAAGCATTGCGATCAAAGCTATCTTGGCCGACCTAAACAGAATCAGAAATGTCCCGGTCAGCACCATTACAGTGATGCCCAATGTTAGAATCTGGGAACCAAACAGGCTTTGTAACATGTTGTTGTATAAGACCAGCAGGCCGGCAAGATGAACATGTTCCTCATCAAGCTTCAGTATGCTGGTCAAGTCTGCCTTGATCTTCTTCAGTAGCTCGTTGCGCCTCAGAGTCTTTTCTGAATCCCTGACTCGGACCCAAAAGCGTGCCTGATTATGCTCCACCGAGACATAGGGCTTGACCAACATGGTCTTGAATTCATCAGAGCTTTCACTATATAACAGAGCGAGTTCGAAACTGTCCAGAGCTCTATCGTCATTCAACTTCTCCGCAATGCTCAACATGGAGGCCAGCGACAAAACCTTACCGGTTTCCGTTAGGTTGTCAATATAGAGATGTGCGTCTTTGATGCGGGACATTTTTTCGGCGGTAAACCAGTATTTCTCATCCATTACTGCCTCATCGAACTCATCGAATTCGTCAAATATCTCGTCGCTTTCTACCGCGGTTGGCTCGTTGGTAGCCGAAAGTGCTTCAGGCCCCTCAAAATCTATAATGACATCCAGAGAGCTGGTACCGCCCAGATGTTGGTCGATCACTTTCATGCCTTGGTAAATGTCGGTGGTTTCATTAAAATAATTTATAAAGCTGTTCTCCACCTTTAGTTTCGAGATACCAATGAGGCTGAAAATAAGGACCAGACCGGTGATACTCAAGATCAGCACACCGTGGGCTTCGGTAAATCTCGCCAGGAAGGATGTTAATGAGATACGCCATCGGCTACGCGCCGATAGCGTGTCTTTGGGTATCAGCATCAGCAGAGCAGGAAAAAGCAGAAAGGTCACGGTCAGGGACACAATCAAACCGATAATCATCATCCAGCCAAATGTTATTACTGGTAAAATGTCACAAAATACTAAAGACCCAAATCCGGCAATTGTGGTTAGTACGGCATATATACAGGGTCTTAGTTTCAACAGGATTGCATCAAGAATTAGCTGGCGATTTGGTGCTTGCGGATTCTGGAACAGTAATTCACGATACCGTACAATTAGGTGAATCGCAATAGCCATTGTCATAATTAGCTGCAAAGAAATAAAATTGGAGGAAATAACCGTCACATCCCAGCTAAGCAATCCCAATAGACCCATCATAGAAATTGCAGAAACCAGACAGCAGAGCATCGGCAGGTATACCCAACGAATTCTGGCGAAAATAATACCCAGCGCAATAATTAGAAAAAGCAAAACTCCGAGACCGAAGACCATCAGGTCGTCTTTGATGAATGAAATCATATCGTCAGCGATCATGCTGACGCCGCCAAGAAACAGGTCAGCATCCTTACGATATTTGCTCATGATAGTCCGTATCATCTGGATGTCATGATGACGTCGTTGCCTCATTTTGATCCTGTGTTGTCGGAATTGTTCAGCCACACGCTTTAGTTCGGCTCGTTCTTCTTGGGTCAGTGACCCAGAAGCTTTCTTCTGGCGTAACTCATTGCGCCGGTTCAGTAAATTGTAATAAACATCATCCTCCGAGAAATTTATTAAAAGAGCCGTTGTTTTTAAATCCGAGCTGAGAAGTAAATTTCGATAGAGGGGACTATTACTAAGTTCGATCCGGGCCAGTTCCATATCAACAGTTGGCGACTCCAGGGTGGGAAGGACGGCAGTAAGCTCTTTAAGTGGAATGGGTGGACTTTGCAGCAGAGGAACATCCAGAATGCTGACAACTGATGCGATACTTTCCATGAGTTTCAAATCATCCCTTAGCTGAGCTAAGCTGTCCAGTGTATCAGGTGAAAACAGGTCGTCTTTAGGAGTATATGTTAAGACCAGATAGTCATCTTGTCCGTAACGGGAACCTATCAAGCGAGAGTATCGAAGGTCTTCGTCGTTCTCTAAGACCAGCGTCTCTGCGGAGGCATCCAGCCTGAAAAGTCTGGCCTGGAAAGTGAGAAAGCCAACTATTGCCAAAACACAGAGACAGACTATCCTGGGATGTCCAAGGACCACTCGGTCGAAAAAAAACAGTGCCACGGAGTGGAGTTTCGTCATCATACCGGTCCTGCTCAGCAAATAGCGAATCAATGATTTGGTGGTTTCTCCAGTCGGGAAAGAAGGTCATTAATGGTGCCGCTGCGAAGGATGTCATCGAATTGTGACCGGTAAGTCAAGAGGATGCTGATGCCTTCTATTTCCACATCATAGATCTTCCAGAATTTGTCCGCCTTGCGAAGTTTGTATATTATGGATATCTCATTTTCCTTTGATGTCAGCTGCATCGGCACATAGATAATATTTTCCTTTTTTTGCATTGTAGGTTTGTACAAGGCTTTTTCATCCGTGTAGAGCTTGACTTTCTCCAGATACGAGTTTTTAAGTCGCTCGACAAAAAGCTGTGAGAATTTCTTGCGTTGTGGCAGGGTTAATTTTTGCCAGTTTTTTTTGCCCAATGCGAGTTTGGCCATCAGTGGAAAATCAAAGATCGGGGTTATGATTTTGTCAATTTCATTCTTTTTTACTTTTTGTTCGACATTTTTCTTTTGTATGACCGAAATAATATCATCCCACTTGGTCTGCAAGAGTTTTTTTAGGTCATTTGTATCCTTAACAAAGGCACCCGACTTGGTCCATCCCGATGTAGATCGGGACTCGTTTGGGTCGTTCGGATCCTCGTCATTTGCATTGGTGGCCTGACAAACTATCAGGAAAACAAGAAGGCCACACCAAAGGATTCTTCTCATGGTCCACTCCTTATATGTTAAGTTATCGATACTATCTGTGATTTTACTGCAGTACAAAGAAAATACAAGTATAAATAAACAAAGGTCGGAAGCGGTGCTACATCTGTAATTAGTACGTGGTTACATAATCTATCACGAAATCCGGCTCATAGGGACAATCACGATCAAAGGAAATTACATCCGATAAGTCTGACGACTCAACACGGACGGTGAGGTCGTCAAGACGTGTGATAACCGGTTCAGCCTCACCTTCACGATAAGGAAAGATTACAACGAGAAAGTGATGCTGTGTTGCCGGCGTGCGGTTGCTAATCCACAGGTTATGGGCAAATAGCGGCAGAGTTCGATTCTTCAATTCGGCCACTTCTTGCCATTTCTGCCTATAGTCCTTTCCTGTAATTGGATTAACAAGTCCGTCCATACCCTGCCTATCCATGAATGTCAGATCTTCCGGTAATGCGATATGAACCATTTTGACACGGGTCTGTTCAATCTGATAGTCAAATTCGAATTTCTCAGGATCAAACTCTAAATTCACCTCTGGGTGGAAATGATAAAGCCATTGGAATTTGCTTGGGTGGTCCTTGTCCACTTCAAGGTCATCAAAAAATACAAAGTAGCGGTTCTTCACGAATAGGACATGCCTTAGAAAGCGTTTCAAATAAGATACGGTTTGATATGCATTGGTGGCGTCACCAACCCAGTAGACATAGTCACTGTCTTTTTTAAAAGCGCTGATGTGACCTGCACGCTTGATTTTGTTGCACAGTCTGTCCTGATACTGGCCGATACCGTTGATTAATACGGTATTGTGACTCATGCTGTCATTGGCATGGCGGTCTTTGTTCATTGTGGAACCACCGCCGTGGGCGATAACCTGGCCATAGGCATAGATGTCAAATGCGTTATCACTCCAGAAGGAGTGGCTGTATCCTCCGGCGGGACGGCAATGAAAGGTTATGCCGACCGCGTCCTTGTACGCCTCATAAGAGCTTGGCGGTTGTGAATTAGCTGTCACCCAGCCTGCAATCTTGAACAGTTGCGTGTACTCGTCCTCGATTTGAAGCTCGGGCCTTTGGTAGTAAAAAGGTAACACATACTCTATCCAGTGATGGAATGTGAATGGATTACGATCGTTACCATTCAGCACTTTATTGCTGTTGTAGAAATTGGCGAGAAACCTGCCCGCCGTACGAGACTCTGGGCAGGCGGGTCTGCCATCACCGAGCATATAGGCCAGCCGTCGCATGTTGCACATACGGCCTGCCGTCCAATCGGTATAGTTAAAGCCGCGATTACCCCAGGAGCCGTGCTGCATTCCAACCGGACTAATACGACAGAAAAAATCCCCGAGGTCTGCCAGCAGCGGATTTTTTTCCAGATGAAATTCAGGAAAAGCAATATTGCAATAGCTCACCGCATCCATCAACCATTTCATCTTTCCGTTGCCATAGCCGAGGCCCTCGTTCCATCCCTCATCGAGACCAAAACCATTAGTGACACCGATGAGGTAGTTGATTCCGAGATTAAGACCCAGCTTGGCTGCGTCGCTATACTCGTAGATAGCAATGCAGCCGGGAATGGTGGTCATAAGGTTTTCAAAGGGATGACTGGAGCAGAGCGTAGCCACAGAGCTGATCCTCATCTTACTGCCGTTGTTGCGGTGCCAGGCGAAGCTGTTGATTGTGTGGTCAATTCGCCAGTCGAGTGAGTTAATGATGACCTGGCGCTCGGCTGCTGTAAAGTCATCCCA
>CAYNKI010000153.1:1846-3059 GCA_964397675.1 uncultured Pirellulales bacterium | reverse complement strand
GGATTGACAAAATCCGCGGTTTTGGACACCTGGAAGGAGAATCTCTGCTGGGCAGGATAGTCACTGTCTTGGGGAAATAGGTCCGGCACATACGCCCAGCTAAAACGCGGCGGATTCAAATGAACAGTCTCACCATCGGGAGGCCTAAACTTAACAAATCGGGCGTAATATTCACGTGCATTGTCTGCAAGCTTACATGCCGAATCGATAACAATGGGTGACTTTGCCGGCGCTGTCTCCTCACATGCTCCGAGAACAGCCGACACCATCAGCACAAGCAACGTCCTGTTGATTATAGTAGTCATAATTAATCGAACCTTACTATTGAACATATTTACCGTATCGGTCACTATTCATCCAATTGGATTCCGCGTAGCACCAGCCCATCAAATCGATATGGTGACTCTCCGGCCGCCCAAGCCATGCCTCGGAGCAGTAAAATGCGGAAATATGGGTCATCAAAGGTCCAGGTATAATGCCCAAGTATGCAGCTAAATACGCGTCCTTTGCCATATTCATACGTATAGAACATCGGTTCTGGCTTAGTCTCTTCCGAGTCTTTACTTACGGTTTCATTAGATGTGGCTAATACCGTTACCTTGCTGAGGTCTCCTTTCAAAGGCCAGTAAGCTTCATCAAGTAAATGAATTGTCTTAGGCAAACCTAAACAGATGGGGTTGTCCGGAGTTGCAATCTTCAAATCCATCGGACCATGTCGCCAACGCGTATAACCATATTCCCAGGCCAGTCCTATGAGCTTTGTCACTTGATCTGTGATATCCTTATCTTTCGGAATGATTACAGCCGGATGCAGAAGGACAAAGCCTCCACCTCGTGACAAAAACTTTTCCAATTCCTCTAATCTCTGTTCATCCCACTGGGCGTAACAGAACATGATAATTAAATCAGCCTTTGCGAATTGCTCCTTACTTGGCCAGCCGTAGGCCGTTGAGACTTGCACTTTCGGTGCACCGGCCAAACCTCTCTTTTGTTTTCCCTTTGGGGCCGGACCATAAAGGTTAACTTGTCTCTCTTGCCCAGCCTTCTTGCCGCCAAGTAGTACCGCCCATCGCTTCTGCCATAAAGGATAATCGTGCTCATTGGGGCCGTGATCTTTCTTGAAGGCAACAAGAACAATGTTAAGCTCGCGCATCTTTCGTCTCGCCGGAGGCTTTGGGGCTTTAGCAAGGACTGCTTCGACCTCGCTACGGCT
>CAYNKI010000153.1:0-1746 GCA_964397675.1 uncultured Pirellulales bacterium | reverse complement strand
ATTTAGGCCGACGTTTCACTTAGGATTATTCATCAGTCCTCGAAAGGCAGAGTTGCCGAGTAGTTTGGAGCCTCCTTTGTTATCTGTATATCGTGCGGGTGCGACTCGTTCACCGATGCGGCGCTTATGCGAACGAAGCGTCCTTTTTTCATTAGCTCGTGAATATTTTTCGCCCCGCAATAACCCATGCCAGCTCGCAATCCGCCAACGAGTTGATAAACAAAGTCGCTTAGTGTTCCGCGGTATGGCATCCGTCCTTCCACACCTTCGGGCACGAGCTTGCCTTGCTCAGTAGTGCTTTTTTGTCCGTATCTTTCGGCTGAGCCCTTGACCATTGCTCCTAAAGATCCCATTCCCCGGTATTCTTTAAACTGTCTGCCTTTGTAGATAACCAATTGTCCAGGACTTTCTTTTAGGCCCGCAAATAGTGACCCTATCATAACGCAGGATGCTCCTGCCGCGATGGCCTTGGTAATGTCACCCGACTGTCTTATTCCACCATCGGCAATAACCGGAATATTGTTCTTTTGCGCTACTTTAGCGGAGTTGATTATTGCAGATATTTGTGGCACTCCTACGCCGGAAATTATTCTGGTAGTGCAAATTGCGCCGGGACCGATGCCGACCTTCACAGCATTCGCACCAGCCGTTATCAAATCCTCTGCCGCTTCAGCCGTCGCGATATTGCCCGCAATCACATCAATATCATGCCTGGCTTTTATTTTCTTTACCGTATCGATAACATTCTGCGAATGGCCGTGTGCCGTGTCGACGACGATAATGTCAACATCCGCTGCTATTAAAGCCTCGATTCGCTCATAATCATGAACGCTTACTGCCGCGCCCACGCGGAGGCTGCCTCGCTTGTCTCTGGCCGCTCTTGGATATTGCTGAACGCGGTCAATGTCCCTCATGGTAATCAAGCCAGCTAATTCACCCTGGTCATTGACCAAAAGCAGCTTCTCAATCTTATGCTCCTGAAGAATTTCCTTTGCCTGCTCCAGTGTTGTTCCAGCAGGGCCGGTGACAAGATTACTTTTTGACATTACAGAGCTTATCTTGACATCGTAATCTTTGAGAAACTTTAAATCCCTGCGGGTCAGAATGCCTACCAGTTTCTTGCCATTGACGATGGGGATGCCTGAGACATTCTGCTCGTTCATCAATTCTTGTGCTTTTCTGACGGGTAAGCCCGGCGATAATGTCACTGGGTCGAGAATCACCCCGTGCTCGGAACGCTTGACTTTCGCCACCTCTCGCTTTTGGGCCTCGATCGACATGTTCTTGTGAATTATGCCGATGCCGCCTTCCTGCGCCAGCGCTATTGCCAGTGCTGCCTCAGTAACCGTATCCATAGCAGCCGAGACAATAGGGATATTTATAGTAATATTGTTGGTCAATTGAGTGCTGGTGTCGGCCTGGCTGGGTACGAAATCGCTCTTAGCCGGCATAAGAAGCACATCGTCGAAGGTTATACCTTCAGCAATAATTTTGCTCTGGTCCATTTTTCTCTCCAACATTAATCATCGATTTGCTTAATATAATATTACTATAAAGTGTAGTCAAATCTATTTTTATGCAGGGAAAGATTGCCACAAAGGCACAAAGGCACAGAGAGAAATAATCGACTCTCGATGCTGGATGCTCGATGCCTGTCATTGCGAGCGCACCTGTCTTGAGCTTAGTCGAAAGAGCCGAGGAATCTATTAGACCCTGACTTCCGTCCTCCGTGACAGAGTCTGCGCC
>CAYNKI010000152.1:0-9500 GCA_964397675.1 uncultured Pirellulales bacterium | reverse complement strand
ATAGGGGCCGGACTTTTTTGGCGCAAAGTCTATGCCGCAGGCAGCAAGAAATCTAAATCTCCAAATGTACTCTGGATTATGATGGACGATGGCCGAGCCGACGCTCTCGGATGCTATGGCAAAGCCTGGGCCAAAACACCAAATATGGACAGCATCGCAAAGAAGGGCATACGCTTTGAATATGCAATCGTACAAAATCCGGTCTGCGTTCCATCGAGAAAATCTATGAAATCGAGCCACTATCCTCACACCCTCGCGGTTATAGGGATGGGAAAGCCTGCTGCTGTAGAGCCTGCATATCTTGCAAACGCCACACCGGATGTCCCAAACTTGATAAACTCCTGGAAACAAGCAGGGATCAACCCGGTTAATGTCGGCAAACGACATGCTTATCAAAAGGACTGGGTCCATAAAGGGGATGTAACACCATATTTCAATGCCACTGGCAGACCAAGAACAGAAGCTGTTAGACAAAAATTAGAAAAAAGTGGAAGTAAATATCCTGAAGTTATCACAAAAACCCATAAATGGACTATCGGAGGCATAATTCCATTCGAACCTGAAGAGACGAGCACCTGGAAACTTGGTGATCTGGCGGTCAAAACTTTAAAAGAACTTATTTCCAAAGACATGTCGTTCTTTCTGCGTGTCTCATTTCATGCACCTCATGTCCCCTGCCGGGTGCCACCCTCGTATATGATAGACCCCGATAAAATCACACTACCTTTACCGACTGAGGAGGAGCTAAAAAATAAACCTCGTTTTGAGAGAGAAAAATTACACATATATGCCGGAGGTCTCGACCTAACTAATGAACAAATCAGGATAGCAAGAGGGACATACTACGGCATGGTCTGGCTTGTCGACACCCAGGTCGGGCGATTGCTGAAATGCCTGCGTGATGCGGGAATTGAGCAAAACACGATTATTGCCATCAATTCCGACCAAGGTTTCCAATTGGGCGAGCACGGGCTCTGGAAAAAGCGAGTCCTTTACGAGCAAAATGTCTGTGTGCCATTTATCATTAGCTATCCGGACCTGCTTCCTTCGGACAAGGTTATAGATGAGCCAGTCGAAATGGTCGATTTCATACCCACATTGATGGAGCTGTCAGGCTTAGATGCCCCCGATACGATTAGCGGCCGAAGCTTACTGCCATTGATACGAGGCGAAGTCAAGACCTGGCGGCCTGCTACCTTTTGCGAAATCGACCACAGTATATCTATGTATGATGAGCTTCGCAAAGAAACAGGCCGACGCATTATGGTAAGAACTAAAAATTGGAAACTTATTTACTTCAAGGATGAGCGTGTTACAGACAAAGATGGGGCTTTGTACAACCTCAAAAAAGATCCCGGAGAAAAAGAAAATCTCTATAACAAAGACCAATATAAGCGCATAATCAAACGTCTTGAAAAATTATGTGAAAATTGGGATCAACGCAATTAAGGATATTCCGTCGCCGTGCCGGCGACGGCTAAACAACCCATAAACAAATTAAACTGTTTAAAATTCGATTTTCTGCGCACATTTTAAGTAAGAAATTACACTAATATACGGAAGCGGCTCGACAGGCTCACCACCCTGAGCGCAGTCGAAGGGCTGATATCAGTCAAAACTTTTGATAGGCATAGGATGGAGATAAAAACACAAGAACTACCTGATGAGCAGTTAGCAGAGGCAGCCCAGAACGGCCATTTGGATAGCTTCGGAGCCTTATATGAACGTTATCACAGTTCAATGGTGGCACTTGCTTACTCGATGCTGGCAGATAAACACATGGCAGAAGATGCGGCACAGGAGGTATTTGTGATTGCCTGTCGAGATTTACTGAATCTAAAGCGTAAAGATAAATTCGGTGCCTGGCTGGCAGGGATTTGCAGAAATGTAGCCAGGGGCGTACTCAGAGAAAAAGGCAAAACTATCGCTTCGGATTTGTGGCAAACCATCGAAAATCACAACAACCAAGAACATCACCAAGATGCTATCCGACGGGCTGTCTGGAAGTTATCTTCTTCTGAGAAAGAATTGATAGTTTTGCGCTACTATAATGGATTTTCTCAGTCGCAGATTAGCAAAGTTTTGGATATTTCGTCATCAGCCGTTAACGGTCGGCTCGTAAGGGCCAAGCGAAAGATTGCACAGTATTTGAAACAAAACGGTTTCACGGGAGATAATTATGAAACGCTCTAAAGACTATAGTTGGCTTGATAAAGCGATAGAGAGGGCTATCGGCTCGGAAGAATCCAAGCCTAACTTCGAGAAGTGGAAAAAGAAGCATCCGGAAGCCGTGGAAATGTTAACCTCGCGAACCTCGCGGGCAAGCCGAGAGGTTCTCGGAGAAATTGAAAGGAGACAAACAATGTCCAGTAGAAGAAGATTTTGGAAAATAGCTGCATTGGTTACCGTTGTGATATGCGCCGGAGCTTTAGCAACGACGGTGGGCCTAAAGGTTCGAAAACTCTACTTTAGGGGTAGAGAACCCGATGGCACGTACGTGTTCAGCACGGAACCTGAGACAGTCGATGTCGGAGATGGCCGTACAGTGACCCGTACGCGGATGGTTAAGAGCACGGTGGATCCGAATAAAACAATTGACGTGGAGCAGAAAATAAGAGACTTAGAGGAAATTGACCTGCTTCGCCAACAGGACGCCAGAGAATTGGTGAGCGTTGTCGAAAAGGAGGTGAATGGCAAGCTGAGCAGAAGAACGTTCATGTTCAAGTACGTCCTTGCGGACGGTCGCGAAATCAAGGATGGCGACCCTGATCCAGACTTCAAAGAGTCTATGACCGAAGCGCAACAAGAAGAGCTTATCAGCCTCATGCGAGCAGATAAAGAAGAGGATATTGACTTTAGGGAAAAGGAAGTGGAGGGCCGTATGTTCTCCTTCGAGCGCCATCGGTTTATCCTCAACGACGGAACCGAAGTCATCTGGTCACGCGGCACGCCCAAAGACGATTAGTAACCTCACGACTGAATTGTAACCAGACAGATAGGCTGGGCTTTTTGGCTCGGCCTTTTTTGTGCGCTTATAGCTGACTGATATGTTTTGCAATTATATTCCAAAAAATTCGTAAAAAATCGTGTTATTTATACTAAAATGGATAGTACAATCGTGATATTAATGACGAGTGATCGTTCCTGATATCAGGTAAAAATCTAAATGATAGAAGATGAACTGCTGAAATTGAGGTTTAAGTGCGGCAGCAAAGAGGCACTGCAGCAGATTTATGAAAAATACCTGAACTTTCTGCTAACGTTAGCAATGGCCCTTCTAAATGATGCAGGCTCATCTGAGGACGTTGTACACGATGTTTTCGTTTCCTTTGCGAAATCTGCAAAAAACTTCAAGCTGACAGGAAATCTTAAAAGCTATTTGGCAACCTGCGTTATCAATCGTGCACGGGACCGAATCCGGGCAAACCAGCTACAGCAATTAAGATTAGATGAATCGGATTCGATAAGCTCAAACTCCAAAGGGCCGGAACAATCGGTTATTTGCAGCGAAGAAGCAAAACGATTAAATCAAGCGATAGCTCAGCTTCCAGACCGGCAGAGAGAAGTAATAGCGCTGCGCCTAAAAGGCGAAATGAAATTCAGAGAAATAGCTAAATTGCAGGGTGTCTCAGTCAACACGATTTTAGGCCGATACCGGTATGGCTTAAATAAACTGCGGTCAATCTTAAATGGTAGGGTGGAAAAATGAAACCTATGGATAATATGGAAGAAGCAATCAAGAAAAAGTTGAATTTCACTGCCAGTGCCGAGATGCATGACCGAATTTTAGATGATGTTCTAAAAACACAAGAGAAATCTAAGAAGCCGAGTATCGGAAAAAAAATTCTGAAAAGTCCAATCACAAAACTTGCGGCTGCGGCGGTGCTGCTTTTAGGATTGTTTATCTTGTCCAGGTATCCGATAAGTGATGAAATCCCAAAGTATACGGAGAAAACACACACGGTTACTGCCGTTCAGGATGTTAACCAAGGCTTGGCGGCCCGTCCCCAGGTATTACTCAAGAAAGAGTTGGAGATGGCAAAACTGCTCTTTGAGAGACAAGACCTGGCAGGGCTGCTGCAACTTCTTCGGATCGGCCAGGACCTTACTAAGATGCGTGTAGCCGAGTATCTTAGACAAATTGGCGATGGCTCCGTTTTGTCTGCCTTACAAATATTCGCCGAGCAATGGCAGGGTTCTGAACAGGACAATCCTTTCCAAGAGGCCATTGGGGCAATCCAGGAACGTCAAGACAAAGCTGAGTCCCAGGCAACTGCAAGCATCCAAGAGCCTAACGAACCTAAGACTCCTGCGGAGGTAAGTCAAACCGGAGTGGCTGGTATCGTTATTGACAAAAACACGTACCGACCCATCCAGGGAGCTGAAGTTGGCTTCAGCTCTACCATGACAGTTACCACGGACACCGAAGGCCAGTTCATGCTCGCCTACGCAAAGCCCTATGAAGAAGCCTATGTGTATGTAAAAGCCTTGGGCTATGCCTCATGCTTGATTGCAGTGCGTATGAAAACAGGAATCATACAGGATGTCACCATTGAGCTAAGTCCCGGCTCGAAGCTTGTCGGCATAGTCACGGACCAAAACGGTTACTCCATACAAGGTGCAGAAGTGGACATCACTGGCCCCATTTATTCGAATCTTACTACGGTGACAGACGTTAAGGGGAAATACGAGATAGATGGTCTGGACCCAGTTTACAATTCCTATCGTGTTCTCGTCAGTCATCCGGCGTATCCTGCGGTCTCCATCAGCTTTAAATCGGCCCCAGCGGGACAAACCCGGCATATGGAGATCGTGCTCAATCCGGGGGTGGTCGTCTTTGGCCAGGTCACCAATTCACAGGGAACACCCATCTCGGGGGTGACGGTGGGCAATACCCGATCGTCTTTGATGTGGAACTGCCTAAGGGCCGAGACGGATGAAGAAGGTATGTACAGATTATCCCCTGTGGATGTTGGAGAGCTTGTCCTATGGGCCATCCATGGACAGTACGCTCCATTCGTCGAATACACCGTCCTTGGAAGCGACCAGGCAGAACACAATATCGATATCCAACTAAAGGACGCACGCATACTCCATGGACGCGTGACAGACAGCAATGATAATCCGGTACCCGAGGCAATCGTTATAATGAGAGAATACAACAAGGTAACGAATTTAGATCGACGTCGCATCTCATGCGATTCAGATGGTCGATTCACCATCCCCAACGCCCCCACAGACGGCGAATTGGAACTGCGCGTGGTTGGCGAGGGAATCAGCGGAGAAAATTACAAGGTTGACCTCGGCCAGGATGAGTGCCTTATTATAGTCAGGCGGTCAGGAAAAATTTATGGAGAGGTGGTGGATGCCACAACAGGTGAACCAATCCCCAGCTTCCTCGTCAAAATGACCTTCAGCAAGGTCGGTCCACGCACCGGTGGATTTGATGTCACATGGTCAGATGAGGGATACACCCTCGACTCATCCAAGGGTTTGTTTGATACGGGAAGAGCGAATCTTCCTGCCAATGGCCAATATCGAATGACCGTCAGTGCCGCAGGTTACGATCCGATAACCCTGGATCCGGTTATAGTACAGCCGATTTCAAAGGACCCTAACCGTACGCAATTCAAGCTCAAATCAACGACCGTTTTTGCAGGTCGGGTTATTGCCAGTGATGGCCAGCCGATAAAGGGAGCAACGGTAGTCTTCTTCACGAACGAGAATGCCCTGCAGCGCGAAAGCTGGCTACGGGCAGTTACTGACAAGGAGGGTATATTCACCATCTCCGGGCTGGGGTCGGAGCCACAGTGTGTGTTTGTAAGCGCTGCCGATTTTACTCCACGCGCCTATCTTATGACAGATCTAATCGAAAGACCAGGCCTGCTCGCCGATATTATCCTCGACCGCGCGGCAAATCTCTTCGGACGCGTTGTAGATGAAAACGGCAAGGCAATCACAAACGCACGTGTGCATGCCTTCGTTGACCTTGGACGGGCCAGAGATGTGCTAACGCGTTCACCATTACCAAGTCTGGGGCCCAGCGTACGCACTGACAAGGATGGATACTATCAATTGTCCGGGGTTCCGACGGGACAGGTGCAAATATCCTTGATGTCCGCTCGGAACTATCAAATTGGGCAGAAGAAGGTGAGCCTCAAGCCCGGTGAGTTGATGGAACTGAACTTCGGTGATGAAGATTGATATGTCATCAGCGGTACAGTTAGTAGGTACAAATAACACCCAAAATAAATTTGGGGCTACACTATTGCAAATCTCCACTGTCGCATTATAATGCTCTTTTGCCGTGTGCGATGCTATTACGCAATACGATATACCAATAAAGGGAGAAAAGTCCTATGGAACCGATTGTGGAACCGGAAATAAACCTATTTGCAGGTGAGCTGCCATCTATGGAGGATATTACGAAGTTCTCACACTTCGTCCATCAAAGCGAACTCAACCAGCTAAGATTCGCTGAACAATTAGAATCAAATATGGCGAGAACCTCGCCTAAAGCCCAACTGGCAGTAGGAATCGGGCTTTTTATTGTCGGAAGACCTGATGAAGCGGTCAAGAAACTTCAAAAAGCTAAAGACTGCAAAGAAAAATTCATATACCTGGCCTTTGCGCTCAGACGAACAGGTAAATTCGATGAAGCGATAAAAAACCTACAGAAGAGTCTCGATTATGGAGCTGAAACTCTAAACATAAATTTGGAAAAGGTTGCCACGTATCGTCATGCATCAGATTTTGAAGCCGCGACTAAGGAACTAAAAACCTGTGCAAACTTCGAAAATGTTAGTGCCGAATACCATTACCAGTTTGCTCGTCTTGCCGAAGCGCAAGGCCTCTACGAGCAGGCTATGGATAATTACAAAACAGCTTTGGAATTATCACCTAATCATCAAAGGGCCCTTTTCCACTTAGCCTATCGCTGTGATTTATCCGGCGATGAGGAGGCAGCCATCGACTATTACAAGCAAATTGCCTCTAACTGTCCGATTTATGTAAATGCCCTGCTGAATTTAGCTGTGCTTTATGAAGATATGGGCAAGTTCGACAAAGCATCTCAATGCGCTGACAAGGTCCTGGATGCTCATCCCAATCACCAAAGAGCAATTCTATTCAAAAAAGACATCGATAGCTCCAAAACGATGCTCTACGATGAGGAAAAAGAAAGGAAGAAAAACCACAAAAGCCAGATCCTTGAAACACCAATCTCCGATTTTGAGCTGTCGGTACGCAGTAGAAATTGCCTTAAAAAAATGAAAATCTTTACAATCGGCGACCTTCTGAATATTAGCGAGGTGGAGCTGTTATCTTATAAGAATTTTGGTGAAACGTCGCTGCAAGAAATCAAGCGCGTTCTCGAATCAAAAGGATTACGGCTGGGTATGGCTCTGGAAGAAAAGCATTTCGTTTCCGAAGAAACCGCTGAGCAAAATGCCTTAGAAGAACAAGGAATATTAAACAAAACAGTAGACGATCTACAACTGTCGGTACGCTCCCGAAAGGCCTTGCAAAAGCTCAATATTCACACTATCGGCGAGTTAACATACAAAACAGATGCTGAACTTCTCGGATGCAAAAACTTCGGTGTAAACAGCCTAAACGAAATCAAAAGAGCAGTTAACAACCTTGGATTATCCTTGCGAAGCCTGGACTAACAATTGATTATTGATTATTTTCTATTGATTGTTTTTAATGTCTTCCTTAATCATCACCAAACTAACCCCCTTGCTTTCTTGCGAAAGCAAGAAGGGGGGCAAAATCCTATTGCGGATAATCTTCTTAGCAATGCTTCCGATTTTACCGGCAATGCAACCGGGCTGCAAGCCAAGGCAACTGTTCAGACCTACGCCACAAATGGACATTGAACAGCAGTTTTGGGTAAAGGTGCTGCTGCTGGATAATGTTACAGATTGCACGCTAAAAACCACCTCGTCTTTTAGCGTCATCAACAAGCAGTCCGACCTACAAACAGCGATCACACAGACCCGCTTTAACAGACTTGACCAACCAATAAAAGTAGAGATATCCGGCGACAGTATTGCCATTGCCAGTCAGTCTTTTACCGGCGATGAGCTGATTGTTTATCCCGATGTCCCACATATTTTCACTCTAAACGACAACGATTACCGTGGCAAATTAGTATTCAGAATCAATCCAGATGGCAATACTTTT
The DNA here is from genome assembly GCA_964397675.1 of uncultured Pirellulales bacterium. Lineage (GTDB taxonomy): Bacteria > Planctomycetota > Phycisphaerae > Sedimentisphaerales > Anaerobacaceae > CAYNKI01. The sequence goes on along the minus strand of CAYNKI010000152.1, from coordinate 1,313 downwards.
GATGGGATTAATCTTGTTCCACTTGAGCCGTATTTAGCCGGCGTTGTCGGTGCGGAGATGCCCGATTACTGGGAACCAGAGGCACTAAAGGCTCAGGCAATCACTGCGAGAACCTATTGTCTATATATCAAAAACCGCTTCGGCAACAAGCGCCATTGGGATGTCGCCAAAACTCAGGCAAACCAGGTTTACCTCGGCCTCAAAGCTGAATCATCCCAGGTCTGGAATGCCATTAATAAGACATACGGTCAGGTCTTGGTATGTAAAATGCACCAGGGAAATACGAGGGACGAGTTATTCCCTACTTACTACAGCTCAATCTGTGGCGGCCATACCGAAAACAGCAAACACGTATTCGGCGATTCTTTCGAACCACTGGCTGGCGTGGCCTGTCCCTACTGTAAGGATGTGGCAAAACTCGGTCTCTTTTTCTGGCCTATGGCCCAGTTCGATAAGACAACCGTTCAAACTAAACTATTCCAAAAGTATCCAACGCTAAGGCAGCTTGGAGAAATCACTAATATTATGGAAGTTGAAAAAAGTGACTATGGAACATTTTCCCGCTTGACCAAAGTCAAACTGGTTGGCTCAACAGGCAAAAGTGATTTTTTGCGTGCGGAGGATTTACGGCTTACCATCGATCCGACCGGCCGAAAAATAAAAAGCACCATCTGCCGGATTGTTGAATGGGATAACAAGTGGGCGTTTTTATCAGGCAGAGGTTGGGGCCACGGCGTAGGAATGTGTCAATGCGGTGCCGAAGGTATGGCAAGAAACGGAAAAACTGCACGTGAGATACTCCACCATTACTACCCGGGTTCCAGGATTGTAAGAGTTTATTAACATGAGTAACTTCGAAGTTCTGTATACAGACTGTCACTGCGCAGCCCGGCAAGGAGTACTAAAAACAGCCCATGGCAAGGTCGAAACCCCTGCCTTTCTGCCGGTCGGCACCATCGGAGCAGTTAAAGGCATCACACCACAGCAACTAAAAGAAACAGGCGCCGATATTATTTTAGCCAATACCTACCATTTGATGCTGCGGCCAGGAGTTGACGTTATTGAAAAGCTCGGCGGACTACACAAATTTATGGTCTGGAACCAGCCGATACTCACCGACAGCGGCGGATACCAAATCTTTTCTCTGAGTTTCAGCCACGAAGACAGAAGACAGAAGACAGAAGACAGAAAACAGAAGTCTGTCCTCCGTCCTCCGTCCTCCGTTCCTGGTGCCTTGGTGGCAAGAATTGATGACGATGGCGTCGAATTTACCAGCCACATAGATGGGGCAAAAATATATCTTGATGCCGAAA
>CAYNKI010000151.1:0-9648 GCA_964397675.1 uncultured Pirellulales bacterium | reverse complement strand
ATGCTATGCTGCGTGACTCTTTACAGCAGCATAATAAGATTTATGAGGTATAAAAAAATGAACTGCGCAGAATGTAGAGAACTCCTGGTTGCTTATATTGAAGGACTTTTGGATGAAGTGAGAAAACGCTCGGTCGCAGAGCACCTAAAGGACTGCGCTTCTTGCCAGGCAGAGCTAAAAGAGCTCACAGACCTTCGCGACCGTCTGGTCAACAACGGCAAGGTCCTGGCCCAGAGCGATCTTGAAAACGTGGTCTTAGAGCGAATCATCCGCGAACAGAACGTTAGGCTTAAAACAGCTAATAAGATTAGCCCAAGTCTAAAGATAAGGAGAATAATTATGAAAAGCAAAGTCACAAAATTCGCTACTGCTGCTGCGATTATTGCGATTGTGGCACTATCAATAACACTTTTGGAAAAATCGGTTACGCCCGCTTACGCCATCACACAGACTATTGAGGCCAATCACACTGTCCGCTACATACATATTAGAGACTTTAAGGCCGGTGAGGATGAACCAAAGGAGTTCTGGGTTGAATTTTACGAGGGCGGACAGGTCAAGAACGTGCGTATGCATATGCCGGAATGGGATTCGCCTGAGGATGGTGCCAAACTAATAGTATGGCAAGAAAACAAAGCACAAGTATGGTTTAAGAAGAAGAACCTTTTGGCCACCATTAGGGACAAAACTGTCGCAGCTCATATGCTGAAATTCATAGAAGAACTCGACCCAAGGCTGGCAGTCGAGCGTCTATATGAGCGAGAAGCGCAGGGCAAAGTAAAGATAGAGATTGAGGAGCTCTCGGATGAGGCCGAGCCGATTGTTGTAACAGCTACATATCTGCCTGAAAGTTCAACTCCAGGCAAGCGCGGCGTTTTGTTCGTTGACCAGGCTTCCAAACTTGTCACGGCCATAGAGTTTTATCAGTTGAAAGACGGTGAATACCAATACCTTGGGCTGATAGAGTATTATGATTACAATCAGCAGATTGAGCCCGAAATTTTCGTTCTTGACGAAGTACCTGACGATGCGTTAAAGATTGACCAGACAACTCAGGAGGTCGGACTGGTTAAGGGATCCCTTAGTGACGAAGAAATTGCTGTTAAAGTTGTCCGTGTGTTCCTGGAGGCTCTGATTGCCGAGGATTATGCAACAGCGAGTAAGCTCTACCAGGGAATCCCTGTGGAGTTGCTGGAGAAACAACTGGCAAAGAAAAAATTTGTGCGAATAATCTCGATAGGAAAACCAAAGCCTTCTAACAGGAACAATAGCCTCAAGGTTCCATGCAAGTACGAAATTGAAGAAGATGGCGTGAAATTTGTTGTACAATCGCATCCTTATGTCCGTCCGGTTTTTGGCCAACCTTACCGATGGACGATTGATGGCGGGATTTAACAGAACTGCCTGATTATTTCATTGACAGAGTGTGTCACAAAAAGGCCGGGCTTGTTGCTCGGCCTTTTTTATACGCTTGTCATATAGAATACGAAGTCACGAATAAAATCATCGCTTTGTCTGGCGCGGCTTTTTGGAAGTTTTTTTCTTTTGCCTTCCACCATAATAAGGGTATTTATCGAATGCGTCACCTCTGCCCAAAACACGCGGGTCTTTCGTAGCTTTTAGTTCGGCTATCAAAGTAGCGGCCAGTTCTTCTTTCATCTCTGCGTACTCAGCAAGGCCCGCCACATTATTCAGTTGCACAGGGTCTTTTCGCAAGTCATATAATTCTTCAGCAGGACGCTTTTCGAAGGCTAATTCAAACAGCTTGCCGACCTTTGAGTCGTCGCGGTGCTCCATCATATAGGTCTTCGTAGGCGAGCCATCTATGTCACCGTAAGGTCTCGGCGGGTCACGAAAGCCGATATCCTTCGGGTCGCCGGCCGGCCATCGTTCCGGCTTAAAATTGCGAATATATAGAAAATCATACGTGCGTACTGCCCGCATTGGATAACCCAGGCCGCCTTTCCGAACGTACGCATGTCTCTCCTTGCCTGTAAAAATTTTGTTACGCTTCCGGTCTACTCGCCCACTTTTACCCGAGGTTAGCACGTTCAGGAAACTTTTCGCGGTCATATCGGCAGTTGGTTTTAGCCCGACTGCTTCCAGAAATGTCGGTGCTAAATCCGCCAGGCTGATGAAATCCTCGACTACCCGGCCTGCTTTGACCGCAGCGGGCCAGCGAACCGCCAGCGGGACATTCGTCCCCGTGTCGTAAAGATTGCTCTTGCAGCGCGGGAACGGCAGCCCGTTGTCGCCGGAGACGACCACCAGGGTATTACCGAGCTGGCCGATGTCTTCAAGCATTTTCAGCAGCTCACCAACCTCGGTGTCGAAACGCTGGACCTCCCAGTAGTAGTCGCAGATATCGGTGCGGACTTCTTCGCTGTCCGGAAAACAAGCTGGAACTTCGATGTCCTCAAGTTTCATACCGCTTTCGACGCCGGACTGCCATTTATAGGCTCTGTGCGGGTCGTTGCTGCCAAACCAGAAGCAGAATGGTTTACCATTAGGCCGTGACTTCAAAAATTCCTGGAAATCTTTATACTGCGTTCCGGCCGGGTTGCGTGTTCGTCCACCCGGCTCTATTCGACCAGGGCCCCAGCCTTTGCGGGTATAACCTACATGATAACCAGCTTCCTCCAGAATATCAGGATACACCTCAAACTTTTCCGGTAGGGTGCTCCAGAGATTTCCGCCTTCTTCCAGCCTCCAGTGCCATTGCCCGGTCAGAATCGAGCCACGTGATGGAGTGCACGAAGGCGCGGTAACAAATGCCTTGGTGAACAGCACACCCTCACGGGCTATTCGGTCGAATGTCGGCGTCTTGACTACTTTGTCTCCGGCAATGCCGGCGTGTGGCCAGGACCAGTCGTCCGCCAAGCAAAAAAGAATATTTGGTTGATTCTTAGATTTGTAACTTCCAAATAGTGCAGAGCCGCTTGTGCATCCTGGCAAGGCCACCACGGCAACACCAAGACCTACAGCTTTGAGGAAATCACGACGTTTATAATTGGTTACACTCATATTTCTCTACTCCCATTGTCGTTAAATTTAAAGCTACCATTACTTATAGTTTACTAAGACAGCTTTTGCAACACCTTCGCTGATTATCTTTTTCTCAAGAAGAGTGTTTATGGATTCTGTCATGGTTACCATACCATGCTTTTTGCCTGTTTCGATTATACTTCTCAGAAAGAATCCGCCCTTTCTTCTTATGACGTTCTGTGCAGCTTTAGTCGTGACTAATATTTCACACGCCACCCTTCGCTGACCATCTACCGTTGGCAGCAGCTCCTGGTGAATAATTCCCTGCAAAGATTCCGCTAAGAGAAACCGCAGTTGACCTTCATCAGTAGCTGGAGCATAACTTAGAAGTCTTTCGATAATCTTGTCGATGGAAATAACATGTAGCGTTGAAAAAACTAAAACACCGGTTTCCGCAGCCGCTAAAGCAATTTTAATAGTCTCGTAGTCTCTCATCTCACCTATCGCAATAACATCCGGGTCTTGCCTTAAAGCAGCTCTTAATCCCGTGTAGAAAGACTGGGTATCTTTTCCTATCTCTCTTTGCCTTACCATACCGCTTTTGTTTGTGTGGACGTATTCAATAGGGTCCTCAATAGTAATTATATGCTTTTTATTAGTTGTATTTATTTCGTCAATCATCGATGCCATCGTGGTGGTTTTACCCTGACTGGTACTGCCGGTGATTAGCACTAATCCTTTTGTTCTATGAGTCAGGTCTTTAACAATGTCGGGAAGAATTAACTCTTTAATCGTTTTAGGTCTGGTCGGAAGAATTCTAATCGTAGCTCCTACAGATCCATTGAAATAACCGATATTTACTCGGTATCTTCCGCTTTCATCCGCTAACATTAAGTCATAATCAAGATTTTTCTCAAATTGTATTTTCTGTTGTTCTGTCAGCAGTTCCAAAGAAAGCTGTCGGCTTTGCTCAACGGTCAGCTTTTCCTTAGTAATAGGAACCAGCTCTCCTGCTACTCTAAATAATATGGGAGTATCGGCACAAATATGTATATCTGTAGCTTGCTGGTTCTTTGCATGTTCTAATAACTGTTTTCTGTTTATCATATCTTGCCTTTCGCTAAGTCAAAGAGATGGTTAAGTTACTAACTTGATGGCTTGGCATCGGTTATTTTCAATTGAAGAATTCTTTGAGTCCCGGCGGTAATCTTGGCTTTTTCGCTTATTCTAATCGGCCAAACCCAGATTAACTTCTCTCCATCGGCAACAATAAGCGCCTTTTTACGTGTTTCCTGCGGCACTTTTGCCGCGGTCAGGAATTTGCCCACCTTTTTCTCAGCCGGCAAACCTAAAGGCCAAAACTTGTCACCAGCCTCGCGAAAACGAATCACTAACGGCAGCTTCACCTTATCCAAGTCGAACCTCTCAACAAGATTTTCTTTCACCGCCGAGTTCGCAGAGAGCGCTGAGATTTCTTTGATTTTGATTTCGGTAACTCCAATTTTTTTTAATTTTATTTTTTTCTCTGCGTCCTCAGCGTTCTCCGCGGTTAATCTTTTTTCCACCTCGGTTTTAAAAATAGTTGCCTCTATTGAATAACTGCCAAACTTTGTTGCTCCTGGAATTTTCACCTCTGCATGTGTAGTCGTTGCCGTATCGGCGACAGCTAAACGAGCGAAAATCAGGTTTTTATATTCGCGCCACACTACAAATTTGTCTGGCAATTCGATCTTTTTGCCACTGACATTTTGTTCTGCTAACTGCAATATCCTTTCATAGTGCTTTTGAGTTAAATCTCTTTCGCCGCTTCCGAGAGTAGTCAAACTTCGTCGGACCAGCTCAACCTTGACATAAGTAGTTTCCAGCAGAAAACTTTTCAAATTTAGAATCACTCTATCATCGGTACAATCAACCAGCTCAGGCCACACCTTTTCTGCACGTCTGCACACCAAACCATAAAACTTCTGGGCTGACTGAGCTAACCAGGATAAATACTCCACAATAGAATTTGTGCAGTCTTGTTGTAATGCTGGTAGTAAATAATGGCGAATATAATTACGCCTATATGAGCAATCAGAATTTGTGTGGTCTACTCTCCATTTCAGATTTCGTTGTTTTAAAAATTCAATAATTTCATCTCGCGTGACACAAAGCAATGGCCTTACAAATCTAATATTACCATCAAAGGCTCGCTCCGGCCAGATACCGCCCAGGCCGCGAAAGCCCGTCCCGCGACTCAATCGGTGAAGGATGGTCTCTGCATTGTCATTTCTTTGATGTCCCGTTACTATTCGACTACAGTTGTTAGCCCTGGCAATATCAATTAAACTTTCAATCCGCAAATTCCGAGCGGCCGTCTCAATCGATAATTTATTTACATGAGCAAATCCGCGTACATCTATACGTTTTGTTATTACGGGCAGTTTTAGTTTGGCTGCCTGAGCGATAACAAAATCTTCATCCAAATCAGATTCAGCTCCTCTTAGCTGATGGTTTATATGAGCGCAAAGTAGCTCGACTCTCAACAAATTTGCGGCCTTCAGTGCACACATTGCGTACAGAAGCGCGATTGAATCGGCTCCGCCTGAAACAGCTAACAAAATTCTGTCTGCCGGGCTGAAAAGCCCCTTCGCTTTTATGAAATCGGCTACCTTTTTTTCAAATCCCGACAGCATTTTTTAATTATCTTTTTACCGCAGAGAACGCAAAGACCACAGAGAATAAATTTAAAATTAATATCTCTGCAAGCTTGGCGGTCTCCGCGGTTAATCCATTCTTTACCGCAGAGAATCAGGAAAATTATTTACTACGCGGACAATGCCGTCTTTTAAAACCTTGACATTGAAGTTTATCAGCAAACCAACCTTACAGCCTGAAAGTCTCAGGTAAGAAAGCAATTGGGCCTTGTGAATGGGTGATAAGCGATCAACGACTTTGATCTCAACAATGACTGTTTTCTCGACGAGAATATCCAGACGATAGCCGCAATCCAGTTTAACATCGCGATAAACTATGGGCAGTGGCTTTTGTTGTTCTATATTCAGCCCATGTTCGGCAAGCTCAAAAGCCAAGCAGGCCTCATAGGCTGACTCCAGTAGACCAGGCCCAAGAGAACGATGTACCTCAATGGCAGCACCAATAATGCTATCTGTGATTTTGTTCAATCTTTTCTTTTCTGTCATCTCAGCGATCTCCGCGTTCTCAGCGGTAAATCAATAGTAAAAAAAGGGCCTGATTGTTGCCAGGCCCGAGACTCCGTTGTAAAAAGAGTTAAACTCAATCTTTCATTAATATCACTGGATGCTTTCTTTGCCCTCAGCGAGCTCTTTGATCCGCTTTTCTGCAAAATCTCTTAAATCGTGATGGATCACTTCCTTTTCGATAGCCTGCTGATAAAGCTGAAGCGCCTCTGCTCTGCGGTGCAGACGTTTGTCTAATATAAATGCTGCTTTGAATCTTGCTGGATAAATTATTTTTGGGTCCCACTGAAAGGCTCTTTTATAATACAGAAGCGCTATCGTGTAGTCCTTGAAATAGTTGTAAATCTCACCAGCCCTAAATGCTGCATCATCAATCTTGTCGCTGGAAGGATGTCTGCTTATCAATAGATTGTATTTTTCCAGGGCAAGCCGCAATAGATTTTCATCTCTAACAAAGGCTTTAACAATAGGTATCGGTCCGGCTGCCTTTTCAAGCTGCAAGGCCTCCTCAAAGATCTTATCTGCCTCGGGAATGGAAGCGATCGCTTTCAAGTTAGGCCCAGCCACTTCAGCCTCGATGATGTACCTGTATTTCGGCATCGTATCTAGCGCAGCCAGCTCCTTTTGAGCCCAGCGCATCTTCATATTGCTGCCCGCATTGCGATAATGTTGCACTAACAAATCAAGACTCTGCCGATACGCCTGCCGATTGATCACTACCTGCTCAACAACATCAGTCTCGCCGGATATCTTTTCCGGGATTGCAACACCAGAGCCAATTTGAGCCGGCTCAAGCCGGCCACGCCCAGTGTCGTAAGCTCTGCAGCCCACCAATATGTTCAATAAGACTATAAGCGTTGTGGTCAAAATCATTCTTGCCATAATGGCCTCCTTTCAACTTTAAACCAAATCTTGCGAATAGAAATAATTGTCAAACTCCAATTGATAATGAAAAATCTCTGAATATACATATAATATACGCTGTTATTATCAATTATCAATAGTCAATTATCAGTTAAATTGTCTGCCCGTCAATAATAAACTCACAATCACTTACAACATGCAGGTTTCTGCATAGTTTCGACTGTTCAAACCAAGGATGAATATTTTACCAGCAGCAGCCATCAACTTCTACAACTTTTCCCAAAATTTGCCTTACACGCCAAACCGATACTCAATATACTATATAGCTGTTATGAAGGATGTATAAAGATGACCAAGCAGTGGACCGCAGATGAAGCTCTAAATATAGTCAGGGCTTTTCAGCCGGCTTGTGTGCTGGCCGCCGCCGCTGAGCTGGATATCTTCACTGCCCTACACAAAAGGCCAATGACAGCTCAATCTTTGGCTGCCGAACTTAGTTGCGACCCTCGAGCAACAACTATTTTGCTCGATGCACTTACTGCGTTGGGCTTTTTGACCAAGCAGGCAAATAAATATAGCGTCCTTCCTGAAGTGGCTGAAATATTGACAGAAAAAGAGCCCCGAACTGTATTGCCAATAGTGTGCCATCTGGGCAATTGTCTTCGCCGCTGGAGTAAGTTGACTCAGGTAACACAAACTGGTAGGCCCGCTGAATCTTCGCCAAGCATCCGTGGCGCTGCTTCCGACCAGGCTGCCTTTATAGGCTCGATGCACAGCTTTTCCAGCCTTACAGCCAATCAGATTATTGACGAGTTAAAACCGCTGACATTTAAGCACTTACTCGATGTCGGTGGGGGATCCGGCACCTGGACGATTACATTCCTTCGCGCGGCCCCCGAAGCCAGAGCAACGCTGTTCGACCTGTCCGATGTGATACCGTTAGCCAAGCAGCGTATCGCTGATGCTGAGCTAAGTGATCGGGTTACCTTTGTCGCGGGTGATTATTGTGAGGATGACCTTCCCAGCGGTGCAGATTTCGTCTGGTTAAGTGCGATAGCTCATCAAAACTCCCGAAAGCAGAATCGCGCGCTGTTTGCCAAAATTCACACCGCCCTGCAAACCAACGGTGTTCTGCTTATACGGGATGTGGTCATGGATGAATCTCGCACGTATCCTGCGCATGGAGCGCTGTTTGCAGTCAATATGCTGGTGGCAACTGAAGCCGGCGGCACATACACATTTGACGAATTCCAAGAAGACCTCTCAAACGTGGGCTTTACTTATGTGACACTAATCCGCAGGGATGAATTTATGAATTCCTTAATCCGTGCTACAAAAACCAGAACATGATTTCTCTAATTCACTATGATCGCAAAGCAATCTCAGAAATATTTAGCACTGGAGCTCTGTTACTATTGAAGTGATGGGTAGTCATTGCGAGCAAAGCGAAGCAATCCCATGAACCTAAAGTCCGAGATTGCTTCGTCGTCCCGATAAATCGGGACTCCTCGCAATGACAATTCCTCGAAGCACGAGTGACAGAACACTAGGTTTGCCTTTCAAACCAGGACCTTTTCAAAATCTGTCACTTTGGGTTGTTTTTTACCCTTGCCAGGGACAATTTTATGTCCTTCTTTTTTCAAACGCACTGTCTGTGCCTTAACGCCTCCTGGGAATTTAGGGTTTAAACTACCGTCGTCTTTGACCACTCGCCAGTAAGGCGTTATTCGTTTTTTGCCGTTTTGCAGGACCATTGACTACCTTAGGTAGACCTTCTGGCGGATTTTCTAATTTCTCCCACCAGCTTTTACGTGATTTAGATTTACCGCTTATCTTTTAATTCCTCAACGTAATGTTTGGCTCTAAAATTGCTATGAAGAAACATAATGTATGTCATTTCGAGCGAGCTGAGAGGCGAGTCGAGAAATCTATTAAAAAACAGATTTCTCCACTTCGCCCCAGTTTCTGTCTTCGACAAAAGACACAGGGGCTTCGGTCGAAATGACGTTTAGGTCTTTTCTCCAAAAGAACTCTAAAAATTCGGCATGGTTCAATCCTGGGTGACAGCCACAAATCAATATTACCCAGAATCTGTGCCGTTTGAACCATACCAAAAATTCGTATGGTCTGATGGTATCATAATCAACATGATTTAAGATAAAATATTTTCAAAAATTTTTGATGTTACCCTTGACAAGGAATTTAATGTCGCTATACTTGTAATAGTTGATATAGTACAATTAATAAGGACGACTTATGCAGATTCGTATAGATAATGCTTCGGATAGGCCCTTTTATCAGCAGATAATCGACCAGGTCAAGCGGGATATTGCGCTGGGCAGACTGAATAAAGATGAAAAGCTGCCTACCGTAAGGCAATTAGCCAGACAAATCGCTATAAATCCCAATACGATAGGTAAGGCCTACCGTCAATTAGAACAGGAAGGCATTATCGTTACTAAGCCGGGGGCCGGTGCTTTTGTTGCTAATCTCGATAGTAATTTGAGTAAAGCCGTTAGAAAAAAAATCGTTTCTGAAGAGCTGGAGCGAATCGCAGTTGAGGCTTTTCACATGCAAATCGACCGGCAAACGCTATTGG
>CAYNKI010000150.1:5133-9673 GCA_964397675.1 uncultured Pirellulales bacterium | reverse complement strand
TTTCGCCGGCCAGAACCAATGAGCCATAAGAATACCGAAGATCGTCGGCATAGTCCGACAGCGATGCGCCAGATAGTTCATCGCCTGCGATTCGGTAGCGTAAGGGCTTGCTGCAAGCCACAAATCAAGAGCAAGCAGCAGAACGCCGATAACGCCGAGCACAATAAAGGCTGGTTTATAGTTTTTCATCAATTTTAAGCTCCAAATCCTCAATTGCATCTAACCACGACTGCCATTTTTTGAGTTGCTTTGTAGTTTCTGTTATTCCGTGTTCTTGTAGAGGGTCTGATTTATACTGCGACAATCTGTGGTTGGTTTTTTGAATATGAATTCTAAGATGGTATTTCAATCCTTCTAATGGATTAAACTCTATGGTTTTATTACAATGAGGACATTTCATTTTAATCTCCTTTATAGTTTTTCATAGTTTTTTTCCAAAAATCTTTTCTATTGTTTTATCAAAACACAGTTGGCAATAATTTGGCTTGGTATGTTTTTCTAAACCACAGCGCGAACAAGTATTATGCTTATCATAAACTGTATTGTGTTTTAGGCATTTTTTTTCAGCATATTCATCCCAATTGTGGCCGAATAAAACACATAATAGCTCTTTAATTTTTGGTGGGTTTTTTATATCCGATTTCATAATCCTACCGCCTTGCAGAATCGCTCTTACTCAACTTTAACTTTCATAATCTCTTGCATATAGTATTCGCTGACAAGATAGCTATTTAGTTCTACTTTTATTTCATCGCCCATCAGCCTGCCATCCGGTGTAATGTCATACAGCCGTCTCATCTTTTCAATTTCTTCTTTCGGCACTCCGATTTCTTGCAAGTCAACTTCTTCCCATTCTATCACCGCCGTCTTGGGGACAAAAGTAAGGTGAATATCTTTTATCGGGTGAAGTATAACTGGCGGCTCATTCGTCAAAGGGCTTCTGATATACCATTTATCGCTGCAACCTACCAAGACAATGAGTATTAAAAAGGGGATTAAGTATTTCATTTTTTCGTCCTCTTAACTTTAGCGAAGGCGTCTGTAATCATCTGCGGATTGCGCTGCTTTAAGCCTTCTTTCATTTTTTGCAGAGACTCTTTTTTCATCTGCTTTTTTTCGGCCTCGCTTTCACGCCAGTACAGCCAATAGCCGATGATTATCTTGACTATGCCCGCCAAGAAAGTCCAGATTGTGCTGCTCCAAAATACGGACATTTTCTATTTCCTGCCATCGTGGTAGGGGATAGCCTCTTGTATTGATTTTTTTAATCTTTTGTTCTCGGCTTTCAGCCGCTTGTTCTCGGCTTGGAGTTCTTCATATTCTTTAACATATTCATCGTACGTCCAAGCCCTTTGTGCGTTTCCTAACGCCATCATTCACCGCCTTTCTCAAACAGAGCCATCTGGCCGGCTCTTTTCTCTTTATGATCAAAAAACACTTTTTTCAAAGCAATCAAAATAGGGTTTTTTTCTTTTCCACCTCGTTGTTCAAAAATCCAGCGTTTATAATCTCTTAGTTTTTTCATTTGATAATCAGATAATTCCATAGGTAACCCAATATCAGGCACTACTTTTTTCTTGCTTTCTAAGTACTTACGAACACAATACATATAGATTTCAACAACACCACCAGGTAATACATTTCTTGAAGTAGCAGGCATCAGGTATCCGATACACTCGGCCCAACCTACTAAATCTTCCTTCTCTAATGTGTTTGGGCACGCCATGTCTAATAATCCGTTTATCATTCGCTCAGCCTTAATGTCTTTGAGCAGATTTTCAGGCAATGGCCATTCTGTATTAGCAACTAAAATAGGAGTTCCACCCCATATCTTAATAAGGGCTGTTTTCCTTCCCATATCATTCACCGCCTTTCTCAAACAGAGCCATCTGGCCGGCTCTTGCGCCGCAGATTATTTTGTTCACAGGTAAATCCATTTTCTTCTCTTTAGGCGGGCCAAAAAGGCGGGCAGGATTCTAACCTGCTTTGCTTTTCCCTATTATACGTTTGCAAATACACCAAGGCTGAAGGGTTGATTAAACACCACCTTGGTAATGCGTTTCACACACGCCGCCGCCTCTTTCGGCCCGTTATCAAAGAGGTCTCTATTCTGATTTTTTTGTTACAGCCTTTATTGCCGCAACAACCTCTTTCGCTTCTTTGATAATGGCTGCAATTTCCTCTTTGGTGAGTTTTGCATTAGCGAAAGCGTTTGCTGTAACCTGCAGCAGCTCCGCAGTTTCTTTGAGAACGGCAAGAATTTTATTGCCGTAAAAAGCAATGATGCCTATGCTCAAGATGAATCCACTAATCAAACTTATGTTATCCAACAGCCAGTCCATAAATTTCTCCTTTCAAAAATTTGGTTTAGGGTTGATTTCTTCTTTATAATACGCCGCTTTTCATGTCTTGCTCTATTATGTTGATTTCATCATTTATTGCGGCCAAGATTCTCCAGCCGTTTCGTGTATAAGAGCCACAAAAAGGAAAACTTGCCGAAACAAATACTCCATTTTCAAAGATGATTTTTACGGTTCCAGATTCTTTGACAAAAAACTCTCCGCCACTGTTTATTTGAAAGCAATATGTATCTGTCCTTGTACGGTCTCTGTCATAAAGCAACATCCTTCACCTCCTTTCGCCTTATAAATATCGAATTTTCGGTTCACGCTTTCGGTCGTCCCATCGCACACATATAAAGCGTGTGATATCCGGCAATCTGTTTATTGGTTCTATCATCGCCGCTCGCTCCGCTGGAGAAGGCCACCTGTTTGATTTCACCTGCACCAAATCAAGGTGGTCGGGAAAAATGACAACAAGGTCGTATAATCCCAAAGAAGCGCCCGCTTTGATAACATACGTTGCGCCCTGGGCGAGATAATAATCCCGTGTCTTGCGCTCGTTTCGATTGCCTTTCTGTTTGGTTTTCATTCGTACAGTTCTTTAACCTTTTCTGGCATATGTTTTGAACACCAATAATGGTCATAATTGCCGCTTGTGTCTTTATAAACCGCTGGCAAACCGCAGCCTTTTTTCTCGCATATCTTGCCAGGGATCGGATAAAGTTTAGTTTTTTTGCCAACTGCTTTGGCTTTAGCTTCTTTTCTCGCCCAAGTCAAAATTGTGTGGTAATGGCTTCTGTACTTATAATCTTTTGAGCCGAGAGCGTCATTTAGTTCTTGTATTTTTTCGTCAGTATCGGATTGACCGAATCTGTCTATCAGCTTTTGATGCTGGTCTTTGGTAAGGTAGACAAAATCAAGAAAGAGGGTTTTGTCTATATTCTCTTTCTCTTCTCTTAACTTCTCTTTACTTAACTTATCTTTACTTATATTAGGGGGGACATCGTGTCCACATTCAGAGGACGGACTGTCCTCATTATGTTCACATACAACCCAACGCATTGTTGTTAATACACTTAACGCATATTTAACAAAGGCAACCTTGTTGCCGAAGCTGATGCTTTCTGCAATTTCTTTAGGGTTTGCCGGGTCCCCTTTATGATTGAGTAATTTGCCTCTATTTTTTGGATTTTTCTCGCTTGTAGTTTTCTCAAGAAGCAAACACCAAACGCTAAACACTTCTGTTCCTCGTTTGTATCCAAACAAGGTTTGTAAGCCATCCCCCTTTGGATTGATGGGAAGTTTTACAAAAGTTGGATTAGCAAGTTCCCTGCCCGCCTTGTCATAGGGTCGGTATCTTTCATCGTAATCAGCTATGATATACATTCGGCCTCCTGCCGATTATTTATCTTTCAGCAATTCTGAATCCCACTGGTTGCCGATGATTTCACAATCTTCTGGCTCATCACAGTAAAATTCTGATATAGGAACGCTTACGCCTTTGTCTCGAAAGTCAAGCATTACATTCATTTCGCTTATTACAACTTCTCCTTCAACGGCTCTTTCAACATGCAACAAGTCTTCATAATAAGCCTTAACTATATGTCCACCTCTTGACATTTTCCCGTTGATAAGGATTGAACCGAAGATTTCCTTGTTGTTTTTATCTTTTGCTCCTGTCTCTTGCCCGACAGTTTCGGGGTCGACTTCGTCATAACCTTCACTGTCGTAAGAATCCTCTCCGATATGATATTGGGGTATCTCTATGCCATCAATACACTCAACACCTCGAAAGAAGTACCCCTTGACTTCCTCGCCGTTATCAATTCTTCTGCCTCTATACTTTTTCATTATTCGCCTTTTTCATTTCATTTTGCTGCTTTCTTTTCTTCTATCTCACGCCACTTATAAGCGGGGGTTCCACACCGAGGACAAACGGCGACCATTCCGTCACATTCCCAACTTCTTCTCCATTTGAAATTCTTAAATGTATGCCTACAATAGGAGCAAGTATGTTTCCGTCTGTGTCGTCTATCAGTCACTTTAGCCTTTCAAAGCCATACTTGAGCTAACCTTTCATTGCCGCTTAAATTTGATAACCATTTAATCTAAGAACCCTAATAAGCCCAATTTGCTTCCATTTAGCCCTTAATTTTGATGAACGCCTTATTTTAGCTACCCTTTCAAAGTACCGGCGG
>CAYNKI010000150.1:0-5033 GCA_964397675.1 uncultured Pirellulales bacterium | reverse complement strand
AGCCCTTAATTTTGATGAACGCCTTATTTTAGCTACCCTTTCAAAGTACCGGCGGGCAGGATTATCAACTGTTTTGCGGTAGGATAACTCACCATCATATTATCAATTGCCAACTGCGCCGCCGGTATTAAGGTTTCAAATAATCAGTCAACGAGTTCAGTCTTATTAACAAGAGTCTTAATCGCAACTTGGCGATATAAGCCCACCTTTATTTCTTCTTCGGTTTCAGCAAGCTCTTCAAAAGTGGAAGATGCAATTAAAATAATCTCTCCAATGTTTACTTGGCTATACTCCATTTTTACGAATAGTTCTTTAGGAAATGTTATTTTTGCCATTCTTTCTCCTTTCTTTCACACCATCGCTGGTATTAAGGTTTCAAAATTGCTTTCCAAGCCACCAAAACAGGCTTATTGCGAGAGCAAACCATGCCGCTATCATGGCTATGTCTTGTCTGTCAATTAAATCCTGTATAATTCGCAATCCCATACCCACAAGAGAGAACAAAAGCATTGCTCTAATATATAAAAGCATCATTTCCCTTTCTAAAGAAGCGGAGCGGCTCCGGCACCGCACCGGATTATTCAACTATATATCGGAAGTCTTGCGTTTTCTTATTTATCAGCACCGCTCCGCTTTACGTGTAGGGTTTTCATTTGTTTTTTCCTCAATTTTCTTAAATCTTCAATTGTATTGCCTGCAAATTCCATTTTTATTGAAGAATGAGTCAGACCCAGACTCACATTACCATTACAAATCACATCCCCACCCTCTTCGCAGTATTTTCTACCCTTCAAACAAAATTCGTTACCGCAAATTTTACATCTATAAAACTTTTTCATTTAGCACCGCTCCGCTCGCAATCTCATATATTCCGCTAAATCTTCCCTGTCGCCAGTTCTTACGACCTTCTGCTGGGCCTCTGCTAATTTAATATCAGGATCGGCCTTTAGCTCTTCGAGCAGGTCAATTGCCTCCTGCAATTCAGGGCTATAGCCGCCTTGGCTGCCTTCGTCGAGATTGTTCTTATCGGTATCGAATCGCCATTTAGCGTCTTTGACAAAGCAGTCAAGCGTTTTGATAATTCGCAGTTTTAATTCGGGGTTCATTTTTGTCTTTTCTTAACTCTGGGTCAGTCAGCGGTTTGTTTAATATCTTTAGTTAAACACTTCGGGCAAAGTGGGGCTTGGTTTGCCCCCGTTTTGGGAACATCGAATTGATGTCCGCATTTATTACACTGCCAGCAGAATCCCTGTAATTGTTCGGATTCTTTGTTTATCATTTCTTCTTCCAGTAAACTCTTTAGCAAGTGGATTTCTTTTTGCTTTGCAGCTTCGGTTTCTTCGAGTTTTTTCTTCTGCTCAGCCACCTTGGCTTGAGTTTCCGCCCTTTCTTGTTCATCGGCTTTTGCATTCATTTCTGCTGTTTCTCTTTCGGCTTGAGCGAGAGTATCTTTGCCATTACCATTCTGGTTTTTTATTCTGTCTTTAAGACCTTCTGTACCTAATTTGCTATTCGATGGAATGATAGGCGGAAACGCTTCTTCGAGAGTAGTTTCGCCATCTTTTAAGGCTGTGCCTAATCCAATCAATACCCCGAGATGTTCAACTCCAATGTCTTCGATTTTCCGGCAACTCACTACCGCCAAAATATTTTCCTCTCTTACCCCCATTCGCTTGAGTCGTTCTATTACCATGCCTCGTTTAGCGGTGAGTGATTTAATATCACCAATAGCCAACTTCTTAGCAGCCAGCCACACAGGTTTGATTATCGCCATAGGTATCAGCTTGAAAGCAGCGTCCCTGTACGCTATTGAGGTACAGGCATTGACTGCAAGCTGTATATCATCTTCATCAATTGAAGGTTTATTTTTTTTCTTTACTATCCTACGCCTTTTTTCTATGGTGATTAGTGCATTATTTTCAAGGTCATGGCATACGGACTGCACAACAACATGAGGGCTAACATCGGAATTTACCTCGATAATCCTTGCTCCGATTCTGATATTGCCATAACAATTTAATGCGATTTCGGCTAATCTTACAGATGGTCCCTGAATTGTTTTATTGCCACGTGGCAAGCTGTAGAAACAACCTGCCGCTGTTTCTTCATCCAAAGTCGCTAAGGTCAGCATATCCTCTTTGACTTTGCTGAGCATATTAGGTGAATGCATCGGATATTTTTTTGCAGTAGTAATCTGCATATCTATAGAGGCTCTTTCAATACTTTCTAAGGCAGTAGCTTCAACAACTTCTGTTTTAAGATTGTCATTTTGATTCTGGTTCATAATATTGCTCCTTTTGATGGTTTTGGTTTCTTCAAGCGCGGCACTCTGAATATTGAAACTTTAGTATACTCTTTGGCAATTTCTGGTTTTTCATCTCTAAGTCGTTTGCTATCGATACGCTTGGTTGTTTGTTGCAGATAAGTCAATAAGCCTAATTCGCATCGCCCAGCCTCTGCGTCCCCCAAAGCTGCGAGCATCTGCTCTTTCGCCGCGGCTTCGATTTCCTCGGCTGCTTTTTGGCCTTGTACTGCTTTTTGCCAATGCTCAATTAGCACAGAGTCTATATCTACAACCTTTTCCGGCTCACGCTTCATACGTTTTATAATTGACATAGAGGGGATAACATCGGGCGGCGGGCAATCGGCTTCGACGAAGTTGTCCCAGAAATCGATAGATTTGTCCCCTATCGTATTTATAATCTCATCGTCCCGAGCTACTTGAAACATGATAAAGCCACGACCGCCCAAAAAGGCTGGCACATGGCATATCTCTTTACTCACACAGAGCATGTGAACATGTGCCTGCACAATAACTCTGTCGGGCACTTCATCTGTACTGGCGTCTCCCCAATGTTCCTGTAAAGGCCCGAATAGACCTGCTGTTTTAGCTTCGACTGGTTCAGAAGTCTTAACCACAATCGCATCAATATTAGCAGCTATAGGAAAGCCTTGCGCGGAGCGATATTGATTGCGAACAAGTTTGCCGAGCTTATCTTCGGCGAATTTAAGCACGCCATCTTCGAATGCAGTGCCAGCATACATAGCATCGCTCTCTTTTATATCTTCAACTTTGCCGGTTTTTTCAGCCCAAACGTCATAAGCGTTTTTATATGGATCAACCCCCAAAATTGCAGCAACATCTGAGCTGCCTAAATGCTTTCTTCGCAATTCTCTTTGTGCATCAGTAATTGGCATAATTATTTCTCGCTTTCATTTGTTTTTATATTCCTCTTCGCACGTATCACCGCAGAAATACTCGCCGCCTTCGCTACGGTATTGCATACATCCTGTGCAGCCTTCGGCGCCGCAGTTCGCACAGACCTTCAAAAAATCAAGCACACAGTCTGAACAATAAGGCTTGCCGCAAGCATCGCATAAAGCAGCGTTAAACTCTGTTAGCTCCGCCTCACAGTGCGGATTAGCACAGGTGTAAGTCATAACCGCCGGTTTGTGTTCGTCATAATCGCTCATCCTTTTCCCCACTTTTTACCTGATATAAATCCCAAGCAGAATGGGCAAAAAAGAACAAAGGCAATTGCAGGCACCAGAAACCAATCAAAAGTTTTAGCTGCCCAAGCAATGCCCACCCAAAGAGTAATATAGCACCAACCCAGAGTGTTCTCAAAGACGCCGTTTTTGAAGATATTCATTATTCTGTCCTTTCCTGCGTTCTTTTTCTGAATTTTCCTTCTGTTCTGTATTGTTCCCGCCCGTGCGCCGTGGTTATCCAGGCACAATGCGGGGTTCTACGTGTAGCGCAAAGTCGTTTCTCTTTAGACTTTACCCATTCGGCGTTGCGCAAATCTGATACTCGCTTTTCAAGCCTCTCGTATGCTATACCCAAAAGGTCTGATAGTTCGCCGTTTGTTGTGCCTACTTGTCCTTGCCACATAAGACCTTCAAACACTCGGATACAGAGCGATTTACGCTTGCCGGATTTAGTTATCTTTCGCTCAGCAATTCGACTGGTTTCGGGGTCGTGCTTATGCGAGGCCGGCTTGTCAAATAGCGGCGCATCTATTTTTACTGTGGCGCTACCTGCAGGGACTTTCATTTTGAATCCTCATACATCCAGTTCCACTTTGCCGCATATTGATTACAAGTAGCTTTATCCCAGGCGTCACGGCTCTGCCGCCCTATAACACTATCGACTTCGATGTCATAACCAAGTTCGACTAATCGTCTCTGTATATCAGCCTGGCTGGGCAGTCTTTCCTCGGCCTGCTGGATTTGCGATTGTAAAGTGATTATCTGTGTTTGATATTTCTGAACGCCGAGACCGACCGCATACGCAAACAAAAGACCGAGTAAAATAACGATAACGGTTTTCTTCATTCCTGCTATCTTTCCTCTACTTTCTTATTCACCCAGTTTTGCAATTGAGAAATTCCTATCATTAAGCGTTCAAGTGATTTGTCTGGATAAAATAAAATTTTTAGAAGACAACTATGGACATAAACGACCAAGGCCGCTATCAGAAGAATAAGACTTCCAATAATGCCTACTAAAAATATCAGGTTGGTTTTTATGATTTTCATTCTGCTGTAGATTTCTGCTTAACCTCTTTAATTTCCACCAACCGGACATCTTGATAAAACCTCTTGGCGGATTTTCTGTTTGTAAATACTGCTACATTACCCGTATAGGTAAATAACGGGTTATTTATGTAAATTTTCCCATCCACAAATCCTGCCCAAAATCTGCTTTTTTTCATAACCGCCACCTTTTAATTAAAGGCGGGCCAGAGACGGGCAGGATTCTAACCCATTTTGATATTGGCTCTCTCGAAGGACGACCATGTGAACTTATCTGTTTCTTGCTATCCTCGCTTAGGGTTTCATAGACGCCGCCGCCTCTTGGCCCGTTATTCAGTTTTCAAAGGAGCTGGCGGGCATACCGGCTTTATTGTGCTTTTTCGATACCATGCTCTCTACCACACGCCGCCGCCAGCGTTATTTAGTTTTCAAAGAGAAAGAGGCAGGCAGGATTCGAACCTGCAAAAGCATTGTTAGGGGCTATTGCTTTTTTCG
>CAYNKI010000149.1:0-9677 GCA_964397675.1 uncultured Pirellulales bacterium | reverse complement strand
GCAATACGTGGTTAGATTTTTTTGCTTGACTTTTAGCCGTTTTCGGGTATAATATGACCTCGTATAGCGTATAGCGTATCGAGTATCGAGTATTGCGTAAATAAGAGTATAGCATATCATAATTCAAACAGAAGACAGATGACAGATTACGGAGGACAGAAGACAGCAAAATCAGTGCAAAAGCTACACCCAACGTGTTCTACAATTGTCGAGAACATTCTACAAATGGGCCCTATTTTATGCAAAACAAAGCCAATTTCAAAATAGGCAAAAGGAACACAAGCATAGCAACAATAAAGGATTATGACAACGAACAACGAACAATCAACAACGAACGTTATTCAAAACAAAGCCAAACAAAGCCAATTTTGACGCGCTGGGCAGCATGACTAATACTTTTGTCGATTTCGTCTATTCAATATTTGTAGGGAATGGCTTTTTTTGCCACCAGTCCCATCACTAAAAACAATGGGGCCTATACCAAATCAATCAGTATAAGCCCCGAATTAACGCGAATCCGCTATATCAGCCGCGTAATCTTAATTAACATTTCCACTATTGAACCGGACAAGGCGCCTGAGTAATTATATCATTTATCTCTGCCGCACTCAGCGCTACATCGTAGACGCGGAGATCATCCAGCTTGCCGTCCCATCCTTCCTTTTCATCTAAACCATTTTTGCCGCCTTTACCGAGAGCCACGTACTCGTACCCGTCAGTAACTCCGCCTTGGGCCGGCTTGTCGCCAGCAGGAGGAATTATATCCAGCACGCCGTTGATGTACAAACTACATCCAACTCCGCTCTGCCATGTCACTGCAAGGTGCTGCCATTCGGTGGTCTGAACGCTGCCTGAACTCTCATCCTCTTCTCTAGTATCATCACCTTCTGTGGTACACACACCATATTTTATCACGTTGGGCAGGTCATTCTTCGACCCATCCTTGTCATAACGTATTTGCCTGGCGTCCTGATTCCCGAAGCGAATGCAGCCATTATCTGTGTCGGTAATATTAGACTTGACCCAGACACAGTACGTCATTTCAGAGAGGCCATTGAGGAAATCGCCGTCCTCGCAAATAACATGGTCTCCGTCACCGCCAAAGACCAGTGACTGACCATCTGCTGCCCATTCTGCGCCTTTAATAACGCCAGTATGGTTGTGGCCGGACTGGTCAAGAGCAACGGGCAAAACTTCGTCACGCTGCCACCAGATCAGAAGGTTCGGGTCGGTAATAGCTACGGCCGGTGGTGTTGAAAAGCTCAGGACATCACCTTTATGCGTGCTGCCAAACTGATCAAGCTCATCAACACGCCAGTAGTAAGTTGTCCCTGCAACGAGACCGCCGGGATAGGGATCTCCAGGCAAGCCATAGCCAATTAAAAACACTGCCTCGGTCGGATTCAAATTGAGCAGGGGTGTGGTGCCCTCGTTGACATCGGCAAAATTGTCGCTGAAGTACACATCGTGCGAGACCGCACCGTCGCCCGGTGTCCATTCAAGAGGCATGGACGTTGCTTCATTGACGTCACCTACAGCAGGGCCCGGATGCCACGCAATTTCCAGGTCAGCATCAAGGTTAGCTGTTACCTCGAGATTGTCGTCCACGACTTCTATGCTAATAAATCTCGGTTCGACTATGCCGCCTGCGGTAACCTTGCCGGCGTTGATAAACTCCTCGAGATTCGCTTTGTCGTCCGTGCCTGTTAATACCAGCTTACCATCGCCGGCGATATCCAGTCTGTTGTCGCCATCGTTTATCTTGTTGACCTTCGACTTATTAACAATAATGGTTCCGCCGTGCAGATTCAGCAGACCGCTATGCCCGTCAGGGGCCTCAAGTTCGAGATCCGTACAATAAACCGTACCGCCGGTAATTTCGAGAATAGTCGTACCCCGTCTGCCAAGTTTAATATCGTCACCACACGTTACAAGCGTGTTCGGGCCACTGATGTAAATTTCTGCTGCAGAGCCTTCGCCCTTGCATATCTCCATATCATCGCCGATAATCACCGTGGCGTTGTCGCTGATATTGAGGTAACCCGTACCCTGGTCGATGTCAAGATTGTCCGCGATATCAACCGTGGAACCAACGATGTTGACCGTACCCCAGGTGCCATCTTCATCTGCAACATTAAGGTCGTCACCGTCATCTTTTAATATGATCAAAGTACTTCCGCCCAGGATATCGATCTGACCCCTGGTATTGTCAGAACCACCGATTGACAATCTGCCGTTTACGGTAAGTGAGCTGGCATTGTCCAGCGTGAGCACGGGGGTCGTTACCCCGTTTGGCTCGCCATCAATGGCCAGCCTGTTGTAGGTGACAGCATCCCCGTTGAGGATGTTGATCGCGGTGGTGTCGCTGTTGATCTTTCTGTCATTTTTGTTAGGATCCGCAACGGACTCTTCGTTGGGCCAGGTCCACAACGAGTCAGTCACGGTCCAGTTGGCGGGTGTCTCCCAGAGGCCGTCAGCGGCGCTGCCGTTTCAAAGGTACAGGCCTGCGTGGGCTGTGCTACCCAGCAGCAGAACAAAAGAAGTTAAAAAAATCATTTTCCTACATATTGTATTTCTCCTTTAATAAAAGGTTAGAATAAAAAACAACTGTGCTTTGGCTACTCACCAAAACACCGCTGTCTTCGACAAGCAGACGACCCAGCAATCTGCTCGTCTCAGACAACTTCCAACAAAACGACCGATTCATCCTTCGTCCCCGCGTCTTCTTGTCGAAGACAAGAACGGGAACTACGGAGAACAGGTAAAAACTTCCTCCTCCATGTGACCTCCATGCTAAATCAACACTACTTTTTAAGACTTGACTTTACCTCCTTCCTTTAAAAAATTTATTTGTTAATTGAAATGTAAACATCTTGATTCTGCGGCAGAAAGTACATACTAAAACTGGGGAACTTACCTGCCATCACTCCTTCGCAAGTTAAAATTCATAGAACTCTATATATTAATTTACCAAATCAGACACCCCCAATTCAAGAAAAATTTTCGATTTATTATAATACAGTTGTGATAATCTACCTGATGAAAATGCTTATCGGACATAACTTCTTTGTTTACAATATCTTACAAATCTTAGAGTGAAAGTTTATGTGAAAAAGAATCATTTAGGCTGTGTAAAGGCAAACTCATCTGAAAGTCGTTTGCCGGTTGGACAAAGAAATGTAACTTGTAATATGTAGCTTTGGTTGCTGGCAGTCTCAAAAGGCAAATTGAACTGGTAGGCCCTCAAAAAATCCCGCCAATATTTATTATTTTCAACTGCATCAGTTAAATCGATATCCGGCCAAATAGCAACTCTTCCTCCCTTTGGCTCTGCTGACCGCTGAACGTATTCATACATCTCAAAACGAAATGTCCCCGGCGACTTTCTCTGAGAACCAAATGAGTCCAACAAACTCACGTAAAGATTTATCTCTGATGTTCCCTCCACATTATCGATGCTAACAAACTCAGTCAAAGGCATAATATCAATTTTGACCGGAGCATAAGAAGCATAAATAGAATCATCAAAATCATTGTCAGCTTTGGGCGGAGGTTCGGTCTGCATAGCAACATCGACCGGCCCCTGCTCACAGCCGACTTGACCCAAAAGACATAGAAAAAAGAATATCTGCAATACTATAACAAGTACTTTCATAAACTATAAATCCTCATCAAGTATGTGGCCGAGATGGTACTTTTTCGCTCGCAAATAGTCAATGTTGTGCTTGCTCGGTTTAGCCCTTAACGGTATCTGCTCTACAACCTTTATGCCATAAACCTCCAGCCGGCTTATTTTCTTAGGATTATTAGTTAGTATTTGTATTTTTCTTAGGCCCAAATCGCGACAGATTTGAGCGCCAACTCCATAATCCCGCCTATCAGGCATAAAACCCAACCGCAGGTTGGCATCAACTGTATTAAGTCCTTGCTCCTGAAGTTTATAAGCATGCAGTTTATTAGTAAGGCCGATGCCTCTGCCCTCCTGCCTGAGATAAACTAAAGCCCCTTTGCCCGCCTTTTCGATCATTTTCATTGCACTTATTAGTTGATAACCACATTCGCATCGCTGCGAATGAAACAGATCGCCCGTCATACATTCCGAATGCACCCTCACCAGCACCGGCTCATTATGTTCGATAGGTTTGTCGTTCTCATCAAGCTGGCCTACGCTGCCTTTGCACAACGCCAGGTGCGGCTCAGGTGAAGTTATGCTCTCGTAGCCGATCAGCTTAAATTCGCCGTAGTCTGTCGGTAAATTCACACACTCAACTCGCTTGATTTGATGCTCACGTTGCAGCCGATATTCTATAAGCTTGGCAATAGAAGCAATTTTCAGGTCATGTTTCTCACAGAATTTTAATAAGTCCGGCACTCGTGCCATGGAACCGTCTTCGTTCATAATTTCACAAATGACACCAGCCGGCTTCAGACCTGCCAATCGCATCAAATCGACTGCCCCTTCGGTCTGTCCTGCCCGGACCAGTACTCCGCCGACCCTGGCACGCAGAGGAAATATATGACCTGGACGAACAAGGTCACTGGCCTTGGCACCATCAGCAATTGTTATTTGAATTGTTCTGGCCCGGTCAGCAGCACTTATCCCTGTGCTTATTCCCTCGGCTGCATCAATACTAACCGTAAACGCCGTCTCAAACCTGGCAGTATTTTCAACCGTCTGCGGATATAGACCAAGCGAATCACACTTTTCAGGCGTTAGCGGTAGGCAAATAAGTCCGCGACCGAACTTAGCCATAAAGTTAATAATCTCCGGCTTCACCTTCTCAGCGGCGCAAACCAGGTCCCCTTCGTTCTCACGGTCCTCAGCATCAACCAGGACAATCATTTTGCCCTGCCGAAGGTCTCGCAAAACTTCTTGTATTTCGCTGAATTGTACCACCATATTTGTAACTGGTATGTTGTAAACCTACGGTAAACCACAATCCCAAATAAACCCTTCGACTTCGCTCAGGGCAGGCTTGGGGGCTAAATAATACTGCTAACTACTTTGTTCGTATTGTTCAATATAACGACTTCCGTTGCGAATGTAAATAAGCGTTGCTAAAATAGCAGTGCCTGCTGCAGACCACCAAAGAGTCCGCAAAAACCAGATCCAGCCAGGCAAACAGGCGGAAATCTCAGGAGCAATCAGAATTGCCGCCACCATCATCAGTTGCAAAGCGTTAGCGATCTTGCCAATTAACACCGGAGCGATATAAATCTGCCAAGTAATAAAATAAACAATCACAAAACCGATTAGCAAAAATAGGTCTTTACCAATTATCAAAACTACAACCGTCGGCGGCAGTAAAAAACCCTCTATGCTTGCTCGCTGTGAGACCAGCAGCAAACACGCAGAAGTGATAAGCAGCTTGTCTGCGATTGGGTCCAGAAAGGCACCGAGCTGGGTAACCTGTTTTTTTATGCGAGCCAAATAGCCATCAAGCGCATCACTGAGTGCAATAATCAAAAAAATACCAAAGGAAACATAACGAATTGCTTGCCGCATGTTAGCACTAAAATCAGCATCATTTATTTTGAGCATGCAGCTAACAAAGGGAGCTACTAATAGAATCCTAAGGATTGTCAACCGATTGGCCCAACTCAATTTCATAACGCCCTTACCATTTATTATTGATTATGCTCTGTTGAAAAGACCATAAGTCATTTCGACCGAAGCGATGCGGAGCATCGCGAAGCAGAGAAATCTATAAAAAAACAGATTTCTCGGCTCGCCTTTGGCTCGCTCGAAATGACGGTTCATGGGCTTCTCTACAAAGCATATTGATTAATGATTATTAGTCTTTACCTAACACATCGCAGGCTCAACTCGGTAATTATAACATTAGTTCCTGTCAACTACATAGTCGATATAATAAACCACCAAACTAAATTTAGCAATAGAGTGCTGGCCACCTAATTTTCTTGATGAAAACCACTACAGCGATACAATCAAAAGGACTTCATGTGTAAAAAATATCAATGAATGAAGAGGCTGGATATGACAAAAAAACTCGCGGTAGCGTATCACAACCTTTCGGTTATGCTTGAGGCTGGTATGCCAATGCTCAAGTCGCTCGATACCACCGCGGCAGGCTTAAAGGGAAACCTGAAAAACGCTTTTTCCGCCTTAGCCAAAGGTGTTTCAGCAGGCTCCAGCCTGGTTGAGACTATGAGCAAATACCCGCATGTATTTGCACCTTTGGATGTGATGCTGGTGGAAGTGGCAGAATCGTCGGGCAATCTGCCGCAATCTTTGAAACTACTGTCACAATGGTACGAGTTCTGCAACCGACTAAAGCACATTATCCTTTCCGGATTAATGCTGCCGCTTATGCTCATTCTTATTGTTGCTGTAGTTGGTCCGCTACCAACCTTTCTTTTGGGCAACATCAATGGCCTCGGCTATATCCTGCAGGTCGTAAGAATCTTAGCCTTGTTTTTCGTGCCTGCTGGAATAATCTTCGCCATTTACTGTCTGACACCAAAGACTGGCTTTTTACGCAAACTTTTAGACGCTTTGATACTGAGAATTCCGATATTGGGTCAAGCTATTCGGCAGCTTGAGTTGAGCCGGTATTGTCAAGCGTTTAACATGTTATATAAAGCTGGTATTCCAATTACGCAATGTGCGCAAAAAGCCTCCAATGTAACGGGTAATACCATTATGGCGGACTTGTTCAAGGGCGGCGCTGCAAGTGCACAAGCTGGAAAGTTGGTTTGTGAAGGATTCTCTCGCAAACTGCCGTTGGATTTCCTGGAGCAGTGGCGAATTGGGGAAGAAACCGGTGAGTTGGACAAAACTGTTCAACGCCTCGCTAATCATACCAGTGAAACTGCTGAATGGCTGTTCGTCGAGTTCGGACGGTGGCTGGTTCGAGTGATTTATTTCCTCATTATCGCTATGTTTGCAATACAAATCCTCATGATGGGTGCTGCAATTTTCGGGGCAGGATATGGAATCGTGTAAAGCCGCACGCTAAGTGGAGACTGCTTGGCTCTCTCAGGCCTACCCCAACGACGATATAAATAAGTTCTTGCTCTTTCTTTTGGCAGCAGGGGTTCCGCGGTGGTGACAATTACTTCTTCTTTTGAGTGCCACGGCCACGACCGGGATGCTCTTTCGATTTGCCCTTTTCCTTTTCTTTGGCTCGAAGACCGGGAGGTAGCTCGTCTTCGGCTATAACCTTCCATGGGCCTTTAATGTTGGTGCTGATTTCCCATTGACAGTCACAGAAGCGGTAAAAGCATCCCTTGTGGTAGAAATGAAGGGGAAATTCAACAGCCACGTAGACGCCACGCCCCGAATCGCTATCGGTACGGATCAGGAGTCCTGAAATTAGATAAAAAGCTTGAATCCAAGAAACTCTTAGCTCTTAGCAGATCTTGTTTCGCATATATCCCTACGAGAGTCCAGTTGGACATCCAGGGATACGGAGACATTTATCAATACTGATCCAGACCAGGGAACTTGATGGACATTTGTTTTATTGACTTAAATTACTCAACCAGTTGACTACAACAATGCCAACGCATCGGGATTGCGCACAATGAAGAGCTAATCTCTTGGGAAAAGACATAATAAGTCACTCCTGGAGGGCCTCCGCTTCGCGGGAACCGAATAATAATTTGATGAGTTTCTCGTACTGTGAGAAATCAGGGACAATAACATGTGTGCCTGCTTTGACTAATCGGGTGCGCTTTTCGATGTTTAGGCCGTGCCGGCGGATTTCGTCGCTTGCTATACCGATGGCAAGACCATCTCGCTTTCGACACTCACGAATTTCAACAGGGCCGTCACCAAAGACGGCCAGCTCGGGCCCTTGCAGATTATTTTCTGTCATTATTCTTTCGATAACCATTTTCTTTGAATACTTGGTGACGTCACCGAGGGCTCCGTAAATTCTGCCGTCAAAAAATTCCGCATAACCGAGTGCACTGGATTCAGCCATTACATCCTGATGGTCTGTTCCGCTTGCCAGATAAAGCTTTATGCCCTTTCGCCGCAGGGCTTTTAGAAATGCCAACGCTCCTTTGATTGTATAATCATTAATGTCTAATTCACCGCGCTTGAGCTTCCCGATTCGCTGATTAACAAGCTCGCACAGATGCTTATTGTAAATTTCCTTGTAGCCGAATTTATCGAGGACTTTTTCTGAGGTGACAACCCCAAATTCCTTGACCATTTCCACAAGCGCTTCCATCTGTACAATCGTTTGAACGCCGGTGGATTTATCAATGTAGTCAAAGACACGCTTCCGCACTTTGTGATAAAGGGTTTCGTCAGCGGTCTCGTATTTATCGCCGAGAATGGCTTTAATCATCACCGGAGCCATTATTTTTTCCCATCCCTGCCTTAACGTGCTTATCGTTCCATCGTTGTCAAATACAGCATGTTTTACTTGGCCAAACGGTATTGACTGATAGCACAATTCTATCTCGGTTTTGTCCAGATAACGGGCCTTACGCCGGTCAGAGGCAAGCTCAGGTTGGTAGATATAATCGGCGTCACTGCCGACTTCGAGAATTTCTGGAGGCGAGGCGGTGCCGGTCTGGAACAATTTCTGAACAGTCACCGCAGCAGCGAAGTTGGCAAATTCCGCTGCCTCCGTGGGCGGGACATCAGCACCCAGGCATAAAGCCAATGCGCTTGTCACTGTGTCCCCGGCTCCGACAGGATCGAGCTTTTTTATTAATTGAATACCTGGCACTTCATGGACACCCTCGGAATCAACGATTAGAATACCTCGCGCACCACGGGTCAGAAATACCGGTTTGTCGAATTGTTTATAGAGTGTGCAGGCATACTTTTTTATGTCTTCCAATTGCAAAACGTCATCTAACTTAACATCAACATTGTTTAGCCTGGCTGCCTCCAAATCATTTGTTTTACGGTAGATATGCTTGAACTTATGGCCATAATGCCTCGTATCAAGTAGAACTACATGGTCAGAGAACTTCTCGAAGAGGTCATTAGCTTTTTCTATAAAAGATTCGTTTGTAATGCTGCCGGGGACCTGCTGGTTAACAATCAGAGCGTCTGCGCTTTGCAGAGCGCTCTGGATACCTTTCAGTAATGCCTTATCGGTTGCCTCAGCTCGTTTATTAAAAAAACCGAAGTCGATTCGAGGTTGCTCGTTGCCCTCGAGGTATGGCTTGCCGAAGGTTACGGTATCGAAATTCTTTTCCTGAACAACAAAATAGGTTGTATCTATACCCAATTGGTTAAGTTGTCGTGTCAATTCTCTGCCAAAAATGTCATCCCCTATGACACCTATGACCTGTATGCTTGCCGGCTCCAGGGCAGCAAGATTGGCGACGATGTTCGATGCACCGCCGAGTGAATAGTAGTGTTTGCTAACCGCTTGCGCTTGTAGGCCGGTTTCAACCGAGACTTCTGAGCCGTGAGGGTCAAGTATCCAGTAGGCATCGAGACAGAAATCACCGTACACTGCTACCTTCACGTTTTTAATCCGAGCCAGGATTTCATCGATACGCTCTTGCTTCATAATTTAGTAACTGATTTAAGAGTACCTGCACATGCCTTAAAAAAATCACGTCGATTCATTTTGCGAGCAACCCTTCAAGACGAGTTATGGATTGTATCATACAGCGGACGGTGTGGTAGTTGACCTTCCAGGAATGGCTCATGTGCGTCCAGATGGGCTTGCCTTCTCTGG
>CAYNKI010000148.1:4748-9736 GCA_964397675.1 uncultured Pirellulales bacterium | reverse complement strand
GGCGGTGAAAACGGTCTGCATGATTATAAACTTTACGATCTGTCGAAAGATGATGCAGAGATAAATAATCTGGCTGCTGCCAAACCTGAGCTGGTGAGAAGACTGGATCTGCTGATTGAAAAGCATCTGACAGATACAAACGCCGTTACTCCAAAGCCGAATCCTGATTTTGATCCAAAACGTTTCGAACCTGAAAAGATTGGAATAAGGCCTGCGAAAAAGAGATAGGAATATATGATGAAAAAAACTGTATTAAGAATAGTCAGCCTGGCGGCCATGCTGATACCTATGGAATGGGTGCATTCATTAGTGCGGGGAGCGAGGTCTTTAAGATGGTGGGTGGGCATATAAAATAACTCAAGGAATAAGTCGTATGACAAAAAAGAAGGCCGTCATAGGGGTTATTAAGTTGAAAAGAGCAGCTGCAGAACATAAGATACGAACGCGAAAAGGAAATTCACAATGAGATTTAGAAAACTATTTATAATTACACTTTTTTTTGCAACTGTTTGTTGGTCTCAATCATGGAATGACAACAGAAGCAGCGATGCTATAAAAGTCAGTCGACTCCGCTGTGAATATCTTGTCAATCCCCTGGGTATAGATGAGAGGGAGCCAAGACTTAGCTGGATAGTGGTCTCAGAGGCCAGAGGCCAAAGGCAGACAGCCTATCATATCCGTGTTGCTTCCGATATAGATAAGCTTCTTTCGGGAAAAGCGGACCTCTGGGACAGCGGCAAGGTCGCCAGCGATGAAACAGTCAATATTGTTTACCAGGGAAAGCCTCTGGTGTCCAGGCAGCGTTGCGTTTGGCAGGTCAGAGTCTGGGACAAAAATTCAAATGTTTCTAAATGGAGCAGTCCCGCCAGATGGAGTATGGGACTTTTAAATGAAGAAGACTGGCAATCAGAGTGGATAAGCTTTAAAGACGATTCACTACTAAATGCAACACGTAAAAAAATAGTTTTGCCACCTGCGCGCTACTACCGCAAACCTTTTGACTCTGCTCCTGCCGTGAGCCGGGCAACTGTTTACGCCACCGCCTTGGGTGTTTATGAACTTTCCATAAACGGTCAGCCTGTGACCGACCAGATGTTTACTCCCGGCTGGTCAGATTACCGGCAACGAGTATATTACAACACATTCGACGTGACCGACCGAATCAGGAAGGGTCAAAATGTTTTGGCAGCCACCGTTGCAGACGGATGGTACAGTGGATATGTCGGGTTTGGCTTGCTTGTCGGTTACGGACCTAACAGGTGCGGCAGATATTTCTATGGCAAAACTCCTGCTTTGCGTGTCCAGCTTGAGATAGAATATACCGACGGCAGCAAAAAGACCGTTGCAACTGATACTTCATGGAAAACCTCGACAGGGCCGATTCGTGAATCCGACATGCTCATGGGCGAAGTGTACGACGCACGACTGGAAATGCCCGGCTGGGACGAGACCGGGTTCGATGACCGACAGTGGGAGACAGCTATACTTGCGCGCGAAAATGGAAGTCTTAAAGCTCCCTATTATGATAAGGCCGGTCACAGGGAAGTTGAACTTGGATTTATCAAACCTGAGGTTGTTCAGTCCTACTCTTCCGTGCCGGTTCGACCAATCGAGACCATAAAACCTGTTGCCATAACCGAACCCGATCCCGGAGTGTACATTTTCGACATGGACCAGAACTTCTCCGGTATTGTCGAACTCACTGTCCGGGGCAAACGCGGGACAAAAGTCCAGATTCGACACGGCGAAATGTTGCACCAGGACGGTACGCTGATGACGGAGAATCTGAGAAAAGCCCGCGCTACCGACACTTATATTCTTAGAGGTGGCGAAACGGAAACGTGGCAACCAAAATTCACTTTTCACGGGTTCCAGTTCGTCGAGATCACCGGCCTGCCAAAGAAACCGACCCTCGATACGATCAAGGGCATAGTCATCCATTCCGATACGCCGCTCACGAGTTCGTTCGAGTGTTCCGACCCTATGGTCAACCAACTGTTCAGCAACATCGTGTGGACCCAACGAGCGAATTTTCTCGAGGTGCCGACGGACTGTCCCCAGCGGGACGAACGGCTCGGATGGACCGGCGACGCCCAGGCCTACGTCCGGTCCGCAACGTACAACGCGGACGTGGCAGCGTTTTTTACGAAATGGGAAAAGGATCTTGTCGAATCGCAATGTGACAACGGTGCGTATCCTGCCTACGCTCCGTTCCCCATGCAGCACGGTGTCCGAGGTAAAGCATACGGTACAGCATGGATGGACGCAGGCGTAATCTGTCCATACACAATATACAAAATCTACGGCGATACAAGAATGATCGAACGAAACTACGAGTCCATGACACGGTTCATGAACTTCCGCAAAGAGGTGTCGCCGAATTTCCAGGGCGTCTTTGTCGGAAACGACTGGGGCGACTGGCTGGCCCTCAACAAGACGCCCATCGAGTACATAGACTCCGTCTACTTTGCGTACACCTCAGACCTCATGGCCGAGATGGCTAACGCTATCGGCAAGACAGCCGACGGCAAGAAGTACGCGAACTGGGGAAAACAGATCCGTGCGTTCTTCAACAAGAACTACGTCAACGACGACGGCAGTCTCGCGGTCAACACCCAGACGGCTTACGCGCTGGCTCTCTTCGTCAACATGCTGCCGCCCCAAAAACGGATGCCGGCAGGCCAACATCTTGCAAAACTTATTAAAGACAACGACGACCTGATGAGTACAGGATTCATAGGTACACGCCCGCTATTGCCGGTTTTGACCGCCACCGGCCACCACGACCTCGCCGTGCGGCTGTTACAGAACCGGCGATACCCCTCCTGGGGGTTCGAGGTCGCTAACGGCGCCACCACAATCTGGGAACGGTGGAACAGTTATACGAAGGAAAGCGGATTC
Source organism: uncultured Pirellulales bacterium (assembly GCA_964397675.1). Classification (GTDB taxonomy): domain Bacteria; phylum Planctomycetota; class Phycisphaerae; order Sedimentisphaerales; family Anaerobacaceae; genus CAYNKI01. The sequence continues at coordinate 6,835 of CAYNKI010000148.1, read as the reverse complement.
GTTGCCGGCATGAACTCCTTCAGCCATTACTCGTTCGGAGCCGTATGCGAATGGATGTTCCAGTCTTTAGCAGGTATTGACACCAACGAAGCAGGGTACAAACACATTATCCTGCGTCCTGGTCCGCCAAGTGCAGACAGCAATCCTGATCACGAACCAATCAATTGGGTCAAAGCTTCATATGATTCTATCCGGGGTCGGATTAAAAGCAGTTGGAAAAAAACGACCAGCCGGTTGGAATATAACGTGACTATCCCTGCAAATACGACGGGCATATTATATCTTCCTGCTGATAAGGCAAGTAACGTAATCGAAAGTGGTATTAAGCTAAGCCGTGCGCAAGGTGTTGAAATTCTTAGTGAAAAAGAGGACTTGATAGAGATTGAACTGGCCTCGGGATCATTTCATTTCATTTCAAAAAACTAAAGGGAGATTATTTGTATGAGTAATCACAAAAGAATAGAGATTTTGAAACCAGTTGGAGCAATGGGAATTATCTGTGTATTTATTTCAATCTCTTGTCTGGCTCAGACGCGTCCAAACATTGTGATGATTATGGCAGACGACTTGGGCCAAAGAGATTTACCCGTTTATGGCAACACCTTTAACGAAGCGCCAAACATCGATAAACTGGCAACACAAGGCTTGCTCTTTGCCAACGCCTATGCTGCACCGGTCTGTTCCCCCACCAGGGCCAGCATCCAGTCCGGTCAGTATCCGGCCAGGGTGGGGATTTTCGATTTTATTCCCGGGCATTGGCGTCCGTACGAGGAGGTGACTGTTCCGCATCACGAAGTACAGCACTTACCGGATGACATTACCACCATTGGTGATACCTTGCAGGCTGCAGGTTACAAAACAGGGTATTTTGGCAAGTGGCATTTGGGTACAAAGCCGGAGCATTTACCCGATGCACGGGGTTATCACAAAGCGCACATGTATGCCGGTGGTGGTTTTTACAGTCCAAAGTTTGTGCCCGAATACAAGGTACCTGAAGACAAACGGCTCAGTGAAGTCCTTACCGATATGGGAGTCGACTTTATCAGGAAGAATAAAAGGGAACCGTTCTTTCTGTTTGTTTCTCACTACGACGTGCACGTGCAGTTGGATGCCGACCGAGATTTGATTAATAAATATTTGAAAAAAGAAAAGAATCCCGACTATGCCTGTAATGCCGTGTATGCTGCCATGATAGAGCATGTGGATAAGAGTGTCGGGGACATCATGAATGCTGTGGACCAAATGGGTTTGGCAGACAATACGGTATTTATTTTTTATTCTGACAACGGAGGTGTTGACAACCGATTTGACAATATCCCTTTATTGGGGGGTGCGAGTAAGACCGTGTATCCCGAAGGTCATCCCCTACGCTATATAGCGACTTCAAATGCACCGTTGCGCGCAGGCAAAGGAACGCTGTACGAAGGGGGTGTTCGCGTGCCGTTGATCGTAAGATGGCCTGGGAAAGTCAAATCGGCATCTAAGACAGAGGCCCTGGTGTCATGTGTCGATTTCTATCCTACATTCCTGGAGTTAGCGCAGGGAAATAAACCAGAGAACCAGGTGCTCGATGGGTTTTCAATGTGTCCGGTATGGACAGAAAACAGGTTTGACCCGGAACGTGAAGTGTTTACTCATTATCCGGTATATCACCACGAGCAACCCATGTCGGCCCTGCGAAAAGGGGATTGGAAAATTGTGGAAAACCTGGTGTCTGGCGAGTTCGACCTCTTCAATTTAAAGTATGATGTCAGTGAAATGACTGACCTCAAGTTTAGCTTTCCCAGTAAGTTTGAAGAAATGAAAACCGCTTTGCAGAAATGGCAGAAGGACACCAAAGCTCAAGTGCCCGTTCCCAATCCCCAATACGATCGCGCGAAAAGATACGATTGGGGAAGAAATCCTTTCCGGAAATAAGAACAGGACTTTTTACAAAAAGCCCTGTGGTGTACAGTTTTGAGTTTTCAGTTTTTGGAAAAACGCGTTTTTTATACTGTAAACCGCCTACTGAAAAACTTGAAGTTTGCAAAACTTCAGTTAATAAACAACTAATGGGTTGATGCCAAAGGAAATCGATATGAAAAAGA
>CAYNKI010000148.1:0-4648 GCA_964397675.1 uncultured Pirellulales bacterium | reverse complement strand
TTCAGTTAATAAACAACTAATGGGTTGATGCCAAAGGAAATCGATATGAAAAAGAAGTTCATGATTACAGTCGTGTTGATGACATTATCCCTGAGTGCGCAGGCTGCGGAGCACCCGACGAATGTGATATTCATTCTGGCCGATGACCTGGGCATGTGTGATGTCACGGCATATGCCCGGCGGTTCACGGGTACGGCGGTTCAGGACATGTATTACGAAACCCCGCATCTGGACCGTCTGGTGTCGGAGGGCATGGCCTTTTCTCAGGCCTATGCGTGCCAGCTCTGTTCGCCCACCCGGGCCAGCCTGTTAACCGGTAAGAACGCGGCCCGCGTGGGTGTGACCACGGCCACGCCCGGCAGTGTCAGGAGCTACTACAACCAAGGCATTGACCCCCCTGCGGGTTACCTGCCCCAAGATGCGCTCTACTGGGGGGATAACATCAGGGCCGAACAGGCCCTGGTCAATGGCTCGACCCTGCTGGCCCTGCCGGCCGGGCAACCGGGCGACCGGGCCCGGGATGAGATCACCCTGGCCGAGGCCCTGCAGGGCCACCATTCGGCCTTTATCGGCAAGTGGCACCTGGGCGGACACGGTGCCGAGGGCTGGCAGCCCCAGGACCAGGGATTTGAGGAATTGTCCTATTTCGATGCCGGCGGATCCATTTATTTTAACTGGCGCAAACAATGGAATCAGCGCCGCAAGATCCATGAGGGCATGCCCCAGGAACAGTTATGGATGGGCAAGACAGGACAGGATTTCGGCAAGACTTATCTGGCCGATGAGCTGACCGAACACGCTGTGCAGTTCTTGAAGCAAAGGGCGTCCCAGAAACAAAAACAGCCCTTCTTCCTCTACTTCTGTCACTTCTCCGTGCACACGCCCATCCAGGCCAAGAAGGAGGACGTGGCGTATTTCCAGGACAAGCCGACCCGGGGATGGAACGGTCACGACAACCCGACCTACGCGGCCATGGTGCGCGCCTTGGATGATTCCGTGGGACGGATTTTGGACACGCTCAAGCAGACCGGTCTCGAAGACAACACGCTCGTGGTCTTCATGAGCGATAACGGCGGCGTCATGTATGTACAGGAGGGCCCGACTGACAATGCACCCTTTAAGGGCGGCAAGGCCATGCTGTTTGAGGGGGGCATTCGTGTCCCGCTGGTCTTTCGGTGGAAGGGCCGGATTCAGGCCGGCCAGTGGTGTGACATTCCCGTGCATGCCACGGATCTGTTTCCCACGCTGCTGGACCTGGCCGGCTACGATGTGACTCCCTATATTGAGCTGGGTGGGATTGACGGTCGCAGCTTCAAGGGACTGTTACGCGATCCGGAAAACAGGCATCAGTCCTATGCGCGTGATACCTTTTTTTGGCACTACCCCTTTAACGTGATCGTCAAACATCCGGACGACGGCGTGGCCCTGGCACCACACTCGGCCATTCGGCAAGGGGATTATAAACTGATCCACGATTGGTCCGGGCGTGTCCTGCTGCACAATATCGTGCAGGATCCCTTTGAAAAACGGGATCTGTCCGAGACCATGCCGGACACGACGCGGGCTTTGTTCGTGCGCTTGCATGATTGGCTGGATACGCAAGTGGACGTCAAATACCATCCCGCCTTGAATCCGAATTACCGTCCCGACAAGGAGGCGCGTAGCCGTCCCTTTATAGACCTGCGCGCGAAATACCTGGGGCCCGATCGAGCGATTCGAAGCCCGCAAAGCGATCCGCGCCTCAAACCGAAGCCGTGAAATCATAGTTTTAGGTATAGAAATGCAAAAGAGTATTTAAATGACTAAACGACCGAATATTCTGTTTATACATTTGGATTAGATGCACTTCCAGGCGCTGTCTGCGTATGGCAACCCGCATGTCAAGACGCCGGCCACGGACCGGATGGCCAACGACGGCTAGGCATCCTCATTAGGGCGTATATGCAATTTTGGATTAACCCGAGCCTGCTATTTGCAACGGAATTTGCAACAGCCGCGCACGTCTGGCGCTCGGCTGGCGCTCGGTTGCGTCTCGGCCAGCTTCATAAGTCGTTATTTCATAAGCATAAACCATTTATCAACAAATACTTACAAACCATGCACTCGTTTTCAATGAACGTTTCCAAACAACAAGGGCTGACAACTCTCTCGGGCTGCCAGCCCTTCGCCTTTTTTAGTATGGCAAATGTATGGTGACTATGGTGTCACTGCCCAATCATAGATGCAGACATCATCGATCAGGCCGGACCAGAAGCTGACTGCACTAAGATCCTTATCAGCTCCAAAGTAAAGACCGCCATCCGAGCGGATGCCAGCGCTAAAGGATCTAGTGTCCTTGGCAACCTCTATTCCATCCAGATAAAGGTGTCTGCACGCCCCATCCCATACAACGCCTACACGGTGCCAAGTATCATCAGTGATTACAGATACCGACTCCAGTGGTAACGTAAAAAACATTAACTTTGTTATGAGTTTCCCCTCTGATGGATCAATACCAAGCCATGTGCTACCATACCCAGTAGTACCGCTTGTCTGCGATATGACAACTTGCCCTGGGCCTGCTCCCTTTACCCAGGCAAAAACGCTAAATAATCCATCTGCTGGGTTCAACACGAATGGCGTGCTAACATAATCATCAATACCGTCGAACTGAAGCGCTCCATCCACTTTACCAGTAGCAGGTTGCCAAGTTGGCTCTCCATTGAGGGTGCCGTGTTTGTCGCTGGCACTGTCCTGGGCGATGGTACCTTCTGCCTCGTCCAGCTTCCAGTGTGACAAGAGCCTGGGATCGTTCAATTCCTTTACTTGTCCCAGAATAGTGCAATTAATGATTATTGGCTCATAACCATACCAAAACTCAATTGCAATAGCCCCAGTGCTTCCAATAATACAGTTTCTGATCGTTGGAGACGCATCACGGCAGGAGATACCTACTATACCGCCGGTAATCGTAAGACCGGCAAGTACACAGCTTGCCTCTTCGCCGCCAGAAAAAGTCACCACCGAGTCCTGATCGCCGCCGTTGATAACGGTAGCCGCGACGACGGCTGGGTCATTGGGGTCTGCAGACCTGACCGTCAAGTTTTTCCCTCTGAAATTGATATTCTCTTGGCAAATTCCTTCGCTGACTACTATTTCATCGTCTGGGGTTGCGTCATTGATAGCATCCTGAATATAACAATATCTCTTCCCCATAGTCAGATTATCGACCGGAAAGGTCAGAGCGAAGACGTTTATGGGCACCGGATCGGCATAGATGGTGGAGCCGTATTGGTCGCGAGCCTTCACGGTCCACCATGTTTGCTCAAAGGGCAGTTCGGTTATGAACGCGTTGGGAGGCTCGGACGTGTCGGAGACAACCGCGTAGTCCATAATCCGGTGCGGATCAGCACCGAACAAGAGCTGATAGCCAACCGCGTTTTCGCTTTCCTCGCAGGTTACAATAGCACCATTGGGATCTCCGACATCGACAGGACCGACGAGCGTGACAGGTTCGGGCAGTCGACCTGGGTACAGCCCTTCGTTGAAAAGACCCATGCTGCCGCTGGCTTGAGTCCCGTCCCAGCGAAAATAATATGCGTCAGTCTGCAGGGCTAATTGGAGGTTCTTACCCGGTCCGACAACGGACCAGTATGCGCCGGCAACTAGGCCGCTGTTAAAGTTGTTCATGGCGTTGCCTGCAAGCGAGTTCCGATACCAGTTTCGAACTTTATCATGAGCAAGCCCCAAGGAGACAGTCAAGAAATCGCGGAACTCGAAGGGCTTGTACGCCTCCCCGCCAGTCCCGTAGTAGAAGTCCATCCAACATTGTTCCCCATCAACTGAGCTGCTCAGAAACGACTCAACAATCCGAGTGTACAGCCCCCAGCTTCCACCCCACTTCGGGGACATGCGACAGGGTGCGTCAAGCTGAGTGACCCGATTCACCGTGTATCGGGCATCCTGATAAAACGAGTTCAAACATATACCTACATCTATAGCAGGCTGCCCACCCGTGCTCCAGCCTATCGTCTGGATCAGTTGTTTGTAATCTGGTGCTACACTTGATAGATAGACGATAATCATATCACCATATTTGTAATAGGTACGCCCACCTCCGCCGCTGTCAGGGCCGTATCCATTCGGGAAACTAATTACATTTGCTCTACCATTCCAAGCCGGCCTGTTCCACTGCTGTCCTACGTAACCAGTGATGCAATCTCCTCCGCCGAAGTAAATTATTGTCAGTTTATCAGGATCAAATGGAGGATTGTCCTGTCGGAACGTGTCGGCACCAAAATCCGGTACGATGGTGACTTTAACGGTATCAGGCTGACTTGTCAGCTTGCCGTCGCTGGTGACCAGTTCAAACTCGCATTCTTGAATTGCGTCTGTTTGGGTAAATCCGCTAATCGTAGGCGTGGCAGTGTCTGCGTCACTAATTACTACTGGCGGGCCGGAAATTTGCCGCCACATATAGCTCAATGGGCCGGAGCTATCCGGGTCATAGGAACCTGTCCCATCGAGTTGCACCGGGTCCGCGGCTGCATATCGAGACAACCCGGCATCTGCTATAGGAGCTTGGTTGGCAGTGGCTGCCCTCGCACTCTGGCCACCCACCACCAATACCAAAACCAAAATTGCTAAGATTCTTGTCGTTTTCATCTTT
>CAYNKI010000147.1:0-9786 GCA_964397675.1 uncultured Pirellulales bacterium | reverse complement strand
GCGAAGCAGGAAGGAGATCGCTTCCATTCGATAGTCCTTTCCCGTCTCGCGCTAAAGTATCCTATGTCTTCGCAGCCAGCCTACAAGGCCTATTCCGACACCGGCTAACAAAATTCCCCCCGGCGCCGGTGTGTGAACGGGAGTAAAAGTAAGGTCATCAATAGTGTATGAACATCCACTGTCGGAAAATGTTACGTATGCGATACCTGGAGCGCTAACACTAAGGAGCTTATTGGGGGGTATTCCTGTGCCGGAATACATATAGTTGGCTCCACCTGTTGAGTCGCTTCCTAATACAGAATCAGCAGAGTCATACGCTGTCAAAGTGATATTATTGTTTCCGGTCACGTATCCACCGGCCATTGTCCATAGCGTACCAACGGCATCCACTTTTATCGTACTTTCAGGATAGTTAACAATGACTTTGTCACCGGAATATGGTGGAAAAGCCCAGTGCAACGACTCTGCGGATTTTGACAGAACGCTCGCGCCGCCATTGAAGTCTGCGCCAAGCGCCAAGAACTGGTTATCCACAACTTCAAGATTTGCCAAAGACTCAAAATCAATGGTAACATTTGCTACCGCTGGAGCAGCTTTCATTAGAAGCATCCCTACTGCACAAATTATAATTAGCTTTTTCATCCTTGAACCACCTTTCCTTTTAATAAGTCACCAATAAAAGGCCGAAGGCAAACATGCCTAAGAGTTTGTTAAGTATGACCAGAAATACTGATCAGGTCAATTCGTCAATTTTGATGTCATCAAAATGGCGAGGCCAAATAGTTTCGCACTCATTTTTTCGTTTATCACGCTATTTTTATTTTTTCAAAGTGTCCTGTGTCTTCTCAACCAGCCGACCAGGCATACGCCAATACCACCCAGCAAAATAGCACTGGGACTGGGTGTATGTATCGAATTCGCTACTGGCTCAACTGCGAGGTTATCCACAGCGACCTCCCAAGTACCATGGTCGGACATTGTCAGCAAATATACAGGGGAGGAGAACGTAATTAATCCGCTGTCATGTATGGGGTATGCACTAGCCACGGTGTAAGTCATTGAGTCTACTACCTGGCCAGATGGATTTTCCATGTCACCGTAATCAGCGCTGTAAGCATGTAGCTCAAAATCCAAAGAATCATCACCTTCTTTGCCGAAAACAGTATAGTCAAACTGAACTGATGTTATAGGCTCACTGAATAGAATCTCCATGTCACCCGCGACGTTGTCACTTAAGATTATCATCTGACTACCGAAGACCATGTTTACTTCCATACCTCCGACAGTAACTGTGCCGGGATAAAGGCCAGACATGTAGTTTCCGATTTCAGTTTCACCAGCACCAGTGGAAGTTCCCTCGAAGTCAAACGTTACCGATGCCGTTACAACGCCGGGTATACAAATTGTCAAGATTGTCATCCATGTACCGATCTTTTTCATGATCTTCACTTCCTTTCTTTGCTGTCTTATATACATTCTCTACAAAGTATTCTTTAAGCTATATTTATAAGTGGTTTACGAGTTAATTGAGTAAATATACATAATGGCACGAAGTAAACATGTTGCTCAGTCCCTGTACCTAACTGTTTCAGTATCAAATCAACATCATATTGATCACGGATAATGGCAAGTTTTGGTGTCCCTATGTTTTTGCAGGCATAACCAGATCCTGTGAAAGAAGCAGATGGCTTTAGAAATTCTGCTGGGATACGTGCCTGTTGAGGATTGGTTGGTTCAGTAATATGGTTTGTTTGCGGCGCCAAAAGATTATGCGCATACGAAGTTGCAGGCAAATTACAGGTGGGGAATCTCTTCTCGCGATTGCTCAGTGTTGGTATGCTGACTGTGCCTGAGGCTAAAAAGGCAAACAGTAGCACTAAAAACAATCTATTGCTTTTATGTGACTCCAATTCTCCGTCTCCTTACGGAGTATCTTCATTATCAAGCAAATCATTTTGGGGGCCACCCTCACACGCCTAAGCGGAGATGGCCTCCTCCTTTCAAAATCAATTTCATTTAGAAATCTACTAATATGCTAACTACGTGTCAAGATAAAATATAGAAAAAATTAAAAATTTTTATATAAGAAACAGTTTCGATGGCATTTTAGTGATTATAAAAGGATTTAGTGAGACTATGTGACACTTTAGGTATATTCCAATAGTGGTATATATAAAGTTTACCTAAAATGTGTTTCTTGTCGGGTAACTGTGTGGATAGGAGAATAGAGAAAATGAAAGCTCTAAGATGCAGTCACAAGATGAAGATTTTTTTAGTGTGTTTGAGAAAGATGTGAAAATTTAGAGAGCGGATTTATGTGGTGAGCTTTTGTTTAATCTACAATTCAAACGGCGGCGGCACCGTCATATTTTGTAGATAGTTTTCTTGCATCAGTGACAAACTTTAACAGCATCCCTATTTTGCTTTTAACGCGGACTTTTCGATAAATATTTCTTGTGTGAGTTTTTACAGTGCCAGGTTTTATTCGCAAGTAGTTAGCTATGCTTCCGTTTCGCAGACCCTGGCAAATAAGTTCCGCTATTTGGCGCTCGCGTGGAGTCAGATTGTAACGCCGTTGCAAATAGAACCACTGTTTGTTGTCAAATAACATTAGTGGCGTGTGTTTGTATTGGGTACCATCTTTTGTGAGATTATCGGTTATTGGATTCGGTAATTCAAACATGGTTAACTACCTCCCTGTAACTGTTCAAGTAGATGATGTGCTTCGGTTAGATCTTTTGTTGATAAGCCTCCGATTCGACTTTCTATGTCCAAAGCTTTGTTTAAGTGTTCGACGGCCTTGTTTGTCTGTCCGAGTTTGGCAAAAGCCCTTGCCAAATGAAAGCGCGAAGTGACCCCGGATGGAGTCACGCTTGGATAGAGCTTGATACAAGTGTCGAAATCTTTGACGGCTTTATCGAGCTCGCCCAGTCGGTAATACACGACACCTCGTGTATCGATAAGATCGATATACTGTGAAGCTATCATAAGGCCCTTCTGAGTGAGCTGTAGTGCTTGTTGGTACTCACCTTGCTCTTCGCACATTATCCAAGCGAGATTATTAATGGCGATTACGTTGTCAGGTGCACGCTTTAGAACTTGCTGATAAAATTCAACTGATTCAGCGCTTCGGCCCATCATTTGTAATAGCATGGCAAGTGTATTTAAGGCCGGAAGGTTGTTAGGGTCATTGTCTATGATTCTGTGAAGTAAGTCTTCCGCTGTTTCTTTAGCCTGGTCATTTTCGGTGACAGCCAAGTCTTTAGCAATCCTGACAAGTGTATCCGTATCCTGTGGATAATTTTGATACCATTTAGCGACTTTTTGGCTTAGCTGGCTCCAGAGCTGATCATCTTTGAGTATACGCGTTTGTGCTAATAACAGGCTGGGATCACCTGGCATAGACTGAAGCAGAGAGTCAAATTTCTTCTGAGCCTCCGTTTGGCTGCCGTTGCGATATAATGCCGCGGCAAGAGCAATATCTACTTTCCGTTGCTGGTTTACATCTTTGCAAAGGGTTAGCTGTTCTTGCAGAAGCTTCACGGCTTTTTCAGGCTCGCTGACTACAACATACTTCTCTGCTAACTGCAGTGCAACATCAACATCGCTTGGGTCCATGTCGCGCAATGCTTTAAGTGTGGGAATCGCCAGCACTGGTGCGCGTGTTGCCTCTGCACGAGCTTTTAGCTGCAGTAGTGTTTTGTCATTAGGTACGTGAGTAAGTCCTCGCAAAGCTGCATCTATGGCCTTTCCAGGTTGTTTTTGTCTCAGAAAAATTTCACCTAATAGCACCCAAGCCTCACGTCTGTCCGGCTGGTCTTGGATTATCTTTTGTAGATGCTGTTCCGCCATTTCAACGGCTGGAGCTGTTCCCTGGGCCAGTAGCGATTGTGTTTTGAGCAACCGTAACTCGGTATCGTTTGGATTGGTTTTCAAGGCTTCATCAAGGATGATTGTTCCGTGGCGAACTTGGTCTGGATTGCCGGATGCCAAGAACAAGGAGATAGCGTGCTTTTGGGTCTTAACATTATTTGGCGCCAGTGATAATGCCTGTTGTATATCGGCAGTCGCTAAGTCCGGTCGGCCAATAGATCGATAGAATTGGCTCCTGGCTATCCACACCTCAAGGTTGTCAGGCTCGGTGACAGTGGCATGCCCGAGGTCTTCAACCGCCTTATCAGCTTGTCCCAGCATGATATATGTTTTGGCGCGGAGTATATAAGAGGATGCATTATTAAGCCTGTCTATTATTTCATCGCAGACCTTCAACGCGTCTTTTTGCTTGTCCTGATGCAAGTTGAGTCGGACTTGGGCATAGGCTACGGGTATCGAGTCGGGGTCCTGAGCTTTTAGTTCAGTAAGTAATTCCTCTGCTATGTCATATTTATGTTGGTGCATTTGAACCAGCGCAAGAGATAAGCGAGCCGCCTGATTGTTGGGATCATTACTAAGAAGATCTTGCAGGATGTCTGCAGCAGGACTTAATTGGCCACGTCTGAGGTAGCTTTGCAGTCTTAATTTCGCAAGTTCCGGGTGATATAGCATTTTCTCCGAAGCACGGCTTAAGATCTCGTCCGCCTGGTCATATTCTTTTGCTTTGTACAGTGCAGCAACTGCAGGAATGATTATGCGAAGGTCGTCCGGCGACCGAGCCAGGGCCTCACGGTATGTCGATATAGCCAGTTGCATCTCGCCGGCTCGCTCGTAAGCTGTAGCGAGCAGTGTCCGGCTGGCTTGGTCATCTGGATTAGTGAGCAGATTTTTCTGCAGAAGCGGAATAATCTGTGGATAGCGGTTCTTGAAATCGTCTGCAGCGAACCAAATTCGTGCCTGCTCATAACGCCATTGCCAACCGTCCTGTCCTTCAAGAAACTTAATCTCGTCAACGAGTTTTTGAGCTTGAGCGGGATTTTGAGCAACCTGGGTGCACTCTAAAAGTCGGCGTTTGATAGGAATGTCGTTAGGAAGTTGTCGGGCAACTGTTGTAAGCAAGTCATACGCATCGTTGTGCTTTCCCTGCATGGTATAAGTTTGGGCAAGCAGAAGGCCTAAATCACGTTGCGTGGCGGGTTGTTCGATATGCGCTAACGCATCTTTAATGATTGCTTCTGCTTCTTGGTGATTGCCTTGTCGGGCTAATAAAACCTCCAGGTATTTCACCGGCTCGGCTGCTTCTGGGAATTCCTTTATGGCTTTGCTTAAAACTAATATCGCTTCATCTTCTTTGCTTTGAGCAAAAAGTAAGTCGGCTTCAGCGATAGCAATTTTTATCTGTGATGGATCTGCTTCGCTGGAAGGCTTCGCGGAGTCTTTCTTTAGCTTGGTCAGTAACGCATCGGCCTCGGTGAAATTGTTTTGCCGCATTGCAAGCTGGAACTGTAAGAGTTTAACCTCAAAGGCACCATTCGTAGCTTCTTCCAATGTTGCCAACCGCTTTTTTATATCTTGCCGACTTTGGTTATCGTTCGTACCTTGAATTGTTGAATCTGTGGCCAACGATTGTATTTGAGCCTGTAGATGCATTAAGCCGGCGTCAAGATTCTCTGGCGACAGTTGCACAGCTTTTGCTGTGTGTTCCGCTGCTTCTTCCCATCTGTCGGCCTGTGCTAACAGCCTGGCAAGGGCCAGATGTCCCTCTATAGAATTAGGCCTTTCGGAGATCAGAGTCCGCAGTTGCTGCTGAGCTGATTGTGTGTCACCTAAGCGCCAAAGAGCCGATGCCAGGGCTAATCGAACCTGCGCGGATTTATTACCTAACTCAATGGAGCGGCGCCAGGACTTGACGGCCTCGAACTGCTGGCCTTTCTGGTCGGCAACAAGCCCTTGCAAAAAGGCGGTTGTCTCAGGGAAAATATTTTGTTGTTTCAGTTTGGTGATGCACTCGGTGGCGCGGTCGAGACTGCCTGCCCGGATAAATAGTTCTGCCGCTGTAGGCATAAACTCCCAAGGTTGCCAAGAGAGTTCGTGTAGACCGGTTTCAGCCACTTTTAGCATCTTCTCTTTCGATAGCGATTTGAGCGCTAATTGCGCCCACGTTTGCCACAGACTCTGATCTGTTGGTATGGTCTGTTGTACTGCTTCGAGATGTTGCTCTGCTTTATCCGGAACATTTGCATTTATAAATTCCGCCGCAAGGCGAAGCCGTATAGCAGGGTCGGATAAATCCAGTTTTTCAGCTTGTTGTAGGTCGGCTAAGGCCTTTTCTTTGGCCTCGCTTCTCAAGTGAAAACCTGCCCGGCTTATATATGCTAAGGCTGAAAAGGGATTGTTTGTTATAGCTTGATCGAACCAATGTATGGCTGATTCAGGATAATCCTGTGGTCGCTGCTCGGCGAGCTGGCCTAACGTTTCGTAAACGGTAACTTGCTCAGGATATTCTTGTAATATAGCCTTTAATTGTGTCGCTGCTTCATTAAACTTTCGCTGTTCGGCGAGCGCCAAGGCTAATAGTCTGCGCAGCTCAAGGCCATTCCGCCCCGGATCTGACGCGGCAGAGATCTGTCTGCTGGCGATCAGTTCAGCCTCGCCCGGCATACCCATTGCTAAATAGATCTCAACAAGCTTTGTGGCCGCTTCGCAGTTGGCTTTGTCTATCCTCAGTACAGTTCTATAGGCGGCTATGGCTTGCTGGAGATGATTGGATTTGAGCGGCCTGATATTTAGTTGCGCATCGGCATATTTAAGCAGGATTGGTACGTCACTTTGCTCAACGGCAAGATATCGGCCCAGATTCATCGCTGCTTGTTCCCATTCCCTTTGGTTGTATGCCTCAATACCAGCCTGCAGTCCTTGCTCGCCTCTGCGGTCTCTGTGCCATCGGCGCAGTCCCACAGCAGTTGTGCTAAGAACGCCCAAGCCTATCACCAGCACAATTGCTAATTTCCAGTTAAAGTATCTTCTTGGCATTTCCTTGTCCTTTCTTGTCCATGTGTAATCAATTGTTTAGAATTGTCTAATAAAGTTACGGAACAGTTCCTTGGTTGTTTTCCAGCATATCCATAGGTCCAGCCAAAGTGACAGCTCCTTTACGTATTTGGTGTCATAACGGATCCATTCCTGAAAGTCTTGCGTCGGCTGTCGGGTTCTACAAACCTGCCACAGTCCTGTTATCCCCGGCCGAACTGACAGTCTGACATCACGCCAGAATGGACACAGTGTATTTTCGGATTCCGGAGAAGGTCTTGGGCCAACAACACTCATTTGGCCAAGTAAGACGTTAATGAATTGAGGTATTTCGTCGATATTTGTATCTCGCAAGAATTTACCTACCGCACTAAGTCGCGGGTCATTGCTCATCTTGAATTGTGGGCCATCGACCTGACTTACCGCTCTTAGCTTGTCTTGTAACTTATCGGATCCTACAGTCATACTTCTGAATTTTAGACAGTGAAATTCTTTGCCGTGCAATCCCTGGCGTTTGTCTTTAAAGAATACCGGCCCGGGCGAACTGAGTTTTATTGCCAAAGCAATGAAAGGTGTTACCGGTGCAAATAGAATTAATACCACTATTGCAGCGAAAAGGTCGGCTATTCGTTTGAAGCAGCGGGCGTACGAGAATCTGGACTGGTTGCAGAAGAAGTCTCCATTATGGTGGTGATTCTCGTCTCGGCGGAGGCTGAAGCCGTAGCGGGGCAAATCGAACTTGTGGTGGCACAGGGACGAGACATCCCCCCTTTCGCGGGGATCCGCCAAATCGGACCCTTGCGCAGGCAAGACAGCGCGGCATCCCCGCTTTCGCGGAGATCCGCCAAATCGGACCACTGCGCAGGCAGGGATTTGTCCATTGTCAATTCTTTGTGACCTTTGTATAATGCGATTATGCACTATCTGATTCCGTTGTATCGAGACTCCTGGGCCGATGATTGATGAGCTTACGATGGCACCTGATTCAATTATAGCGTCATTGCCAACAATAGTTGGGCCTATGACCACAGCCTTTGGGCCGATATGAACATTTTTTCCTAATAACACTTTGCCGATCAGTCTTGAATCGTGGGAGATCATGTTTGGGTTTCGACTTTGGCCCAGCCCTCGCTGCTTCCTTGTGGAAGCAAGGAGTGGGGGTCGAATTCCAGAAAGCATTGTCTTACAGAAATCCAGCAGTCCCTCTTCTGTTTCTAAATCAAGAGCTACCCCGGCAATATTAAATGCCCGCACAGTCAACTTGTTTAACCGGCACGCTTCTAAGAAAGCCGAAAAAGATTTCGACAAAGCCTGGTCCGCCAAAAGCCGCTCAACAATATCTGTTTTAATAATAGTATAATGGGGCCAATCTATGGGAATGGGTGCTGGTTTGGCAGCGTCTGAATAGCACCGCCTGAAACCTGCCACATTGTTCTGGGCGGTCAATCGCACCTCTTCGTGATATGCTAATAACTGAGGTTCGGCATTAATCTCAAACACATCCGCCGGAGTGGCTTTCAATACTTTGTGAAGTAGGTCTATATTGATCTGCGTAGCAAATCGTCCGTTTGAAAAAACTGACCATCCGTTTCGTTTCGTTTTTTGCAGAAAGTCGGAGTAGATTGGAACTTTGCCATTATAACTGATTACTTCTGGCATGTTTGGCCGATCTGCCTGTGGTGTAATATTCCATTCTTCCGGGATTGCAAAGACAATCCTGCCGTTGCGGCTCCAGGATGAACCTGTCACCATATTTTGTGCGCATAATCTACTTAATCCCTCGAGAATAGCGCCGGCGATAGGCTGGCTGGACATAGCAAATCGAAGCAGATTATTATCGCTGCCGGAAGCCTTCTTCTTGTTTTTGTGTATGATAATCAGATGCATCTAAGTTAACCAAAAGCAGATAGCCAAGCGGTACCGAACTACGCAATTTCACTGTTTTTAGCTTTGAGTCTTGCTCTCTTGGCAGGCGGGATTTTTGATATTACCCTTGCAGTTCTGGATAGGTAGAAAGAGCTTTGCCTTAGTTCGGTTTGAATATTTACTTGACGAGGCGTTTTGTGCGTAGTAGCTGTAGCCATAGCGGTAGTAAGCGCTATCAGTTCGGACATTATTTAGAACGATGCCCAGCACCTGGACGTTCACTTGTGTTAGTCGCTGCTTTGCCTCTGTTATATCCGGCGTCGTAGTCTGGCCAGCGAAACTAGTGAGGATGACGGCACCTGTCATCTTGGCCCATAACAAAGCGTCAGGAAAGGCCAGTACAGGAGGGGTGTCAATAATCACGTGGTCATAGTTTTGACTAAGCCTGTCTATTTGCCCAGCTATTACGGGTGAAGCTATTAGCTCGTAGGCATCAATTCCGTTACGAGAAGGTGACGCCAGGACATCCAGACCGGTTGAAGATATGGAGCAGATAACTTGGCCCGGCTCTTTCCCCGAGGCTACATCGTACAATCCCTTTGAGTTTCTGGGCAGGTCCAACAAATATGCAATATCAGGCTTTCTCAAGTCGCCGTCAATCAGCAGGACCTTTTGGCCGGATTTGGCCAAACTCGTTGCTAAATTAATTGCAAAAGTAGTTTTGCCTTCTCGCATGGCCGGACTTGTAACCGCCAGTTTCCTTGGTATTCCTTCGCCATTGGACAGCTTTAGGTTGGTCCGAATGGTTTGGTAATCGCCAGCTATCTGTGCCGGGAAAAGTGACGGTTTGATGGCGTGTGAACTGGTAGTAGTACCAATTATTCGGATGTCAATGCGTTTGGTTATATCGTCCGGTGTTCGCAGCCTCTTGTCTGTTTTGTCTCTTAGCATAGCTAAGCCCACACCACAGAATAGCGCGCCGAACACCATGGCTGCAGAGTATTTTACCCGCTTGTC
>CAYNKI010000146.1:0-9805 GCA_964397675.1 uncultured Pirellulales bacterium | reverse complement strand
TGATCCGTAGCCGTGCCAGGCAGAGACGTATCGTAAGTTTAGCTATTCCAGCCACAGTTGCCGCTGTGATTCTAATCGTTCTTGGAATATGGAGCTTCACAAACAGAACTGTTGAAACCCGTGAACAGAAAAAAATCGCCTTGCTCCAGGTCCAGATCAAACAACTGCAGGCAAGAGCCGATGCCGCAATGAGTTCGATACAGGAAGTGCTTGAAGAAGAGCGAAGACAACGCCAGCTCGATGAGCTCGAAGCCCAACTCGCGAGTATCCCCGATCCTCTCGAAGAAGTACGCAAGCAGGTGGACAAAACAGCCTTTATTCTGGTCTACCAGGCTGACCGCATGTACCGTGAGCTTAATCTTAAAAATTCTGCTGTACGAACCTACAAGCGGGTTATCGAACTTTTCCCTCAAACTCAATGGGCCGAGGTTGCCCGCCAAAGATTATCAAAAATCCAGAACAGTCGATATAAAAAAGATTCAAAAGGAGATTTATTATGGAAACCGCAAAACGTACCATTATTTTCTTAGTCGTGGTCCTCTTGACAGCAGGCGCAGCACAATCAGCCGAAAAACCGGCAACAGAAAAAGATCCAAGCATATACACTGAGAGCTGTCTTGTCAAAGTTACTGCTGATCCAGCTATTCTACCAGATATGGTAAATACTATCGAATCTCTGTTTCAGAGCAGCGATGTTGGTGGCAAAGCTGCCAGGGAAATGCTTGACACTTCTTTTGATATTGATATCTTGAACAGAAGGCATTTGAGCCTTATTAGCACCCGGCTTCTTTCTGTCCCTTCTATGGATACAGTTGTTCTTCAGCTGCAGGTTAATCTTACCGAGGATACTAAAGTTAGAGCCAGAAAGTTCTTGAGTGCTCTCATCGTCAATCTAAGACAAGCACTGGGTGATGCTTATGAAACGCACCGTCAGCAGCTCCAGATTGAGCTTGAGCAGGCCGAGATTCAGCAAGAGGACGCTCAATCACAACTTTCAAAGATAATGGAGCAAGCCAGGATAATAGAACCACCCCCGCCCATAGAACAGAACCCGGCTGACCTGGCTGTCTACGAACAATTAGACCAAGTTGTTGACCTTTCGCAATTGTCGCCGGAAACGCCATTTGCAGAAGCGATAGATATAATAAAAAATTCTGTTGAGCCGCCATTAAAGATAGTCGTGCTCTGGCGGGATATGCTCGATAATGCTGAGATAGAGCAGGTAACCGAAATAAATATGGATGGGATACCGTCAGTTCGACTCGGCACGGCATTGGAGCTTTTGCTAAAAGCGGTTTCTGGTGACTTTGCCGAGCTCGATTACGCTATTAAGAATGGGGTAATCACGGTAGCAACTGAAGAATCACTTCCGAGCAAGCTGGAAACACGGGTTTATGACATTCCCGGTCTTCTTCATACTGCCGCTGGTGCTAATAATCTGGTTCAGCTTATTCAGGACGTAATTGAGCCGGATAGTTGGTACGAGGCCGGTGGAGAAGGAACCATTAGCATCTATCTGGGCAAAAAGCTGGCCGTCCTCCAGACCCCTGAGATTCATCGAAAAATTCAAAAGTTTCTTCAAGAGACAAAAATGGATGTTCCTATCGATATTCCTTTGGATATCTCTGTGGAAATGCTCCTCGAGGAAAAGCATGACTTGCTCCGGGACAAGAAGGGTCTGGAGATGGAAGTAGCTCGGCTGGAGGCACGTCATTTAGCAATTGAAGAACAGATAGCAAAAATAGGTGAACAAGCAGCCACGAAGATCAAAGGCGATCCTATCATGGCTGAGCTGAGGGGAATAATCAATATGCATACTGAGCAACAAGGACGCGTCCAGAGTCTGCCGAAAGACCATATTTCTTCTGCTGAACTCGAACAAATAAGGGAAAAACTCGCCAGAACTAAGATAGAACTAGCAAAAAGGAGTGAGGAGCTTGGTAAAAATGCCGGTGGTGGTCAATTAGCCAAGTTTACTGGTGAGTTGGCTGACATAATGATCGACCTTGCAGAGAAAAAAGCCGAACTCGGCGTCGTTGATAAACAGCTCAAACAAACAGAAAGTCAAATAATAATGGCTACGACGTTTGACCCACAACTCTCGCAAATACGCCTTGTAAAACAATCATTGGAGGTTACAGATAGGCGTATAAATGAGTTGAAAACCCGCCTTGCTAATCTTCAGCCGCCAACCGTGACTGTTCTCGGAGCAGATTAAAAACATATAGGAAAATGGTGGGGCAGCCTACTCCGCCGAAGCGGCTGCGAAGGCTGGAAGCCCCACCCTACGCAATACGCACGCTTGTCCTGAGCGTAGCCGAAGGGACGCAGTACGAAATCAATGTTTAAAGTGCCGTTTGCCTGTAAAGACCATTGCGATGCCGTTTCTATTATAACAATTTTTTAAACTCATCCAGCGTTAATCCAACCTGACGTATGATAGCCCTCAAAGTACCTTTTGCAATTTCTTTGTGATCCGGCACGGTTAATCTACGATGTGGAGGATTTTCGTGCCTGAGAATAATGTGGCTTCCCGTCTGATGGTCTATGAGATAACCAATCTTACCCAGTATCTTACATAGTTGTCTTCCTGATACTATGGGTAGTTTGCTCAAATTGTCACCTCGACAATTTCTTCTTCAATTGATGGGGGGATAGGTTCATTATGCTTCTTTAAGCTCTCTAAGTATCCCTTAATTGCATCTCGAATATTTTCCAGAGATGCTTTCCGACTTTCACCCTGAGAAACACAACCGGGTAGAGAAGGACATTCAGCAACGAAAATCCCATCTTCATCTTGCTCAATCAGAATTCTATATCGCATAACTTGTAACCTCTTTTTGACTTTCTTAGAGCCTATAACAAAACGAATATGTGCTTATATTGTCATCCTGAGTGAAGCGAAGGATCTGGGTTCCGAATGAATAATTTCTTATGTCAGCCAGATTCTTCGCTGCACTTCGTTCCGCTCAGAATGACATGGTCTCATTTTGTCAGACAATCCTAATGTTTAAAGTGTCTCTTACCGGTAAAGACCATTGCGATTTCATGCTTGTCCGCAGCGGCAATGACTTCATTATCTTTTTTCGAGCCGCCCGGCTGGACTATAGCAGTGACGCCCGCCTTGGCGGCGTTCTCAACGTTATCCGGGAATGGGAAGAACGCATCCGAAGCCATCGCACAACCTTTCGCCGCATCGCCGGCGTGCTTAAACGCAATCAAGCCGGACTCAACGCGATTCATCTGTCCAGCCCCGACACCTATAACCTTTCTATTTTTGACTAACACGATGGTATTGCTCTTGGTATGTTTAGCCGCCAGCCAGGCGATTCTCAAATCCTCAAGCTGCTCTTTTGTAGGCTTGGCCTTAGTTGGATACGTTAACACGTTCGGCTCCCAGCCAACCAAATCTCTCTTTTGTAAAAGCAGTCCGCCGACTACGCAGCGAACATCGAACTCGCCGCAGTCAATCTTGGTTCTGTCAATCGGGCCGGTTTGCATCAGCCGAACCCGGCTGCCCCAGCTTTTTAATGTCCGGATTATCTCGACTGCATCCTGATTGAATTCCGGAGCTATAATTGCCTCAGCAAAGAAGCCGCTGGCCCCGAGTGCCTTGCCGAACATGCTGTAAGATTCCATAATTGTTCTGGCTAATTCAACATCAACTTTCCTGTTCAAAGCAATAATGCTGCCGAATGCGCTGACGACGTCGCCTTCGTAGGCCTTGCGATAAGCGACAAAAATATCTTCATCCACCGCACAGCCGCACGGATTAAGGTGCTTAACGACAACTGCCGCGGGCTGGTCAAATTCCTTAACCAGCTCAAATGCTGCATCGACATCCAGCAGGTTATTAAAGCTGATAGCTGTTTCTCCCTCCAACAAGCATGCACTACCAACAGACATCTCTGGGCTTGACGGCAGCTTATAGAACGCAGCACTTTGATGGGGGTTTTCGCCATAACGCAGCGGCGCTTCTTTTGTAAGCGCTATTGACGCTCTCTCCGGATACTCTACGGATGCTCTGCCGTTAAGATACTTCGCAATAGCAGCATCATAAGAAGCTGTCAATCCAAAAGCGACCCGTGCAAAATCGCTGCGCAGCTCTTCACTAATAGCCCCGCCGTTTTTTTGCATTTCTTCAATCACCTTATCGTATTGCTCTGGCTGTGTCACGACCGTTACGAACTTGTGATTTTTTGCAGCCGAGCGAATCATACTCGGCCCGCCAATATCAATATTTTCTATCGCCTCGGCCAACGTGCAGTCCGGCTTTGCAATCGTCTGCTCGAACGGGTAAAGGTTCACACAAACCAAATCGATAGGCTCAATATTATGCTCTTTCATCGCAGCGGTATGTTCACTTTTGTCACGCAGTCCCAGCAGCGCCCCGTGTATCTTTGGATGAAGTGTCTTTACTCTTCCGTCCATCATTTCTGGGAAGCCCGTAACCGACTCGATACCAATGACGCTGACTCCTGCGTCGCTCAGCTTCTTAGCTGTCCCGCCGGTGCTGATTATCTTTACCCCCATTTTGCTGAGCTTCTTGGCAAATTCAACCACACTGCTCTTGTCAGAAACACTTATCAATGCTGTTTTAATTTTTACTCCCTTTTCAATTTCCATTACTTGTGTCATTTCTTATCACCTCACTTTTTATGCCCCATTATTATTCAGCCGGTTCTAAACAGGCTATCCGTCCTTGTTTATCAGCAATATAAATTCTTGAATCTGTTGTATTAGTCGCATATCTCGAAACCGCGGCAAAATTAACCGAGTACAGCTTCTTTCCCGACGTGTTGTCCATTGCCACCAGAGTCCTAACATTTGTAATCACATAAGCTTTTCCGTCTGCTTCTGCTAATAGATCAGCCCCCTGCCGCAATGGCCATATACGCTCTCCGCTTTGCCTATCTATCGCTGTCAACCCTTCATTGCGGGCATACTGATAGACCACCTCTCGTGTCACACGCGGCTCCTTATCGAGAATTCCCGGCATTTGATATTTCCAAACAAGCTGTGCCCACTTTAGATCAACCATGTCAATCCTGTAGAGATTCGTGTCCTTACTGGCAAAAAACAGAGACATGCCATCCCGCACAATCGGCCCAGCTATAGCATCGGTAGCATCAAACTGCCACAACTTTCTTGGCTTATCCGGCATGATACTTATTACATTGCCTGCATCGGTTCCAAAGACAGTAAATCCCTCATCAGCAATAATCGAAGTAATCATGGAGTCGTTCTCAGCAGCCACCTCAAAAACTTGAACATAATTTTCCGCATGTAACACATGCAGGCGTCGGTCAGCCCCGCTTACATAAAAATATGAACCGTTCTGAGCGGCAGGACAAACTACACCAAATTCCAGATACTTAGCTTTATTCTCTATCCCGGTGTTCGGATCAATCTCAACCAATTTGTTACCAATAACGGATATAAGCTTATCCAAGTATTGCTCAAAACCGATCAATGGCAAACCAGCTGGTGCGACGGGCTTGCTAAATATCACGTTTCCCTTTTCTCGGTCCAGGCAAACCATGTAATTGCGGTCCGAAAGCGCATAGATACGATTACTAATGATAAACAATTGGTCTAAGCTCTCGGTTTTTCTGATGGGCAGTTTATTCTGCCATAATATTTTCAACTTGGCATGCTCAAGCAGCTCCGGTGAGACAAGCCAATGCGAACCACCTTCCACAGCTATGCTACCAGCTCCTCCATAAAAAACCAAAAGCCACATTAGTAAGACCGATCTACATCGCCATGATTTTGACATTTTTCATAAATCCTCAAACTTGATCTTCACATAAAAAGTCAATCATCAATCTGAAAACCTCTTTACGGCATATCGACATGGTCAACCAAATCAATGTTATGCTTAGCTTCAAATTTCTGCATTTCTTCGATGCGTTTGATGTCATTTTCGATCCGATTTACAAGCTTAAATATATACGGCTTACCGTCTAAGCGATGTCGCAGGTCATCAAGCATTGGCTCCCACATTCCATCATACAATTGTGCCTTCAGAACCACCAGCATACGGTGCTCATCGCTCAGGCTATTGATAAAATCGCGTATGTCATTGCTGATAGAACTATCTATTTTTTTGTCGCCATTTCTGCTCGGTTTAGCCATTTTTAGCAACCTTGCCCCATTAACGTATTTCTAAACGGGCTTGTATCAGCCGAATATTAACGGCTCAACTCGCAAATTGCAACAAATTTTCCCAAATTAACCGTTTCATTCTCGTGTAAGCTTTTATCTGGAAGTTTACAGGCACTTGAATTCCTATTTGACAAAGACCTGCATATCGCTATAAATGTGGTTCATCGAGAGTTAACTATTGAAATTGTGCAGGTAAAAGAGTTGGCTATATTTTGTTAGGAGATGCAAGATGGACAGAAAAATGATAGTCTTGGTGGTATCGATGGTTGTGGCTCTTAGCTCTTGTGAGCAGCTACAGTTAAGTTCAGAGCATAACCTATTGGCGAACGGCTTGGCCGGCTGGCAGCAAATCGGAGGAAAAAAAGAAAGCTGGAAATTCGAAAACGAAATTTTATACACCGAAGGAGGAGGCGGGGGATGGCTGTCAACAACGCGAGAGTATGATGATTTCAAGCTGGAGCTGGAGTTTAGGGTCCCGCCGGGAGGCAATAGCGGCGTGTTCCTGCGGGCACCGCATGAGGGCAATCCAGCATATCAGGGAATGGAAATCCAGTTACTTGATGATTATGCGGATAGACAGGCTAAGCTCAGGCCGGAACAATATACCGGCAGCATCTACGATGTTCAAGCACCCACAAAGCGAGTAACAAAAAAGGCGGGCGAGTGGCAGAAAATGGTCATCATTTGTGACGGACCCAAGGTGCAGATTACTTTAAACGGCACCGTTATAATTGATACTGACGTGAATAATTATCCGGATAAGCTGGACAAGCACCCAGGCTTGAAACGAACGAGAGGATATATCGGCCTACAGAACCACGGAAGCCGGCTCGATTTCCGCAATATTAAAATCACAGAGCTAAACTAACAGCAAAACCAAAATATACTCTATAAGCATGGAGGCTGATCAAAAGGAATTAGTAATGAAAAAAAAGGTGAACACAGAAAGACATAAACTGTCTCGCAGAGATTTCATCAAAACATCAACGGCGGTGTCGCTGGCGGCTTTGGAACCTGGAACAAGCAGGATTTTTGCGGCGGGTTCTGACAAGATACGAATCGGTCTAATAGGCTGTGGTTCGCGCGGCACAGATGCAGCGTTGAACTGCCTTGAGTCCGCGGAGGGTGTTGAACTTGTGGCTATGGCCGATCTTTTCCAGGATAAACTGGACAGCTCGCTCGATAGAATCAAGAAGAAGTTTCCTAATAAGGTAAAGGTTACGTCAGAAACGAGCTTTCTGGGCTTTGATGCCTATAAGAAAGTGATCGCACAGGACCTGAATATAGTGCTCTTAACAACACCGCCTGGTTTCCGACCCACCCAGTTCAAAGCCGCAGTTGAGGGCGGAAGGCACGTTTTTATGGAAAAACCGGGGGCGGTAGACCCTGTCGGAGTGCGTTCACTTCTTGCCAGCTCCGAGCAGGCTGAAAAGAAGGGTCTTTCGATTGTGGCTGGCACGCAGCAACGTCGCCAACATCAATATCAGGAAGTTATGAAACGGGTTTTTAATGGGCAGATTGGCAAAATCGTTGGGGGTCAGGCCTATTGGCATTGGGGCTCGTCTAAGTGGCACTGGCAGCAAAGAAAACCCAATTGGTCCGACATGGAATGGCAGATCCGTTGCTGGCCCTATTTCACCTGGCTGTCCGGCGACCATATCGTCGAGCAGCACCTGCACAATATGGATATTATCAACTGGGCTATCGGGACCCATCCGGTCCAGTGCCTTGGAGTTGGCGGCAGGCAGGCAAGAACAGATCCTGAGTTTGGCAATATTTACGACCACTTCGCTGTAGAATACGAGTATCCGGGCGGCATCCGCGTGGTCAGCATGTGCAGCCAAATTGAAGGATCAACCTCCCAGGTCGCAGAGAGAGTGGTGGGAACAAAGGGCGTGACATATACCACTAGGGCCTTGGGGTATATCGAGGGTCAGAAGCCTTACAAATACCAAGGCGAAACAATCAGCGGCTTCGTCAAAGAGCATGCTGATCTTATTCAGAGCATTCGTGAAGGTAAGCCGATTAACGAGGGCCGACAGGTCGCAGAAAGCACAATGACGTTGATTATAGGCCGAATGAGCGCCTATACGGGCCGGGCACTAAAGTGGGACTGGGCGATGAATGCATCGAAACTGGACCTTACACCGCCGAAATATGAGTTTGGCGATTTGCCTGTTCGGCCTGTTGCGATTCCCGGTAATACAAAACTTATCTAATAAATCTTGGCGCCGGTTTGGTTAAAGGAGTGAGTTATGAAAGAAAAATTGATACAAAAAAGCCGTAAGTTTACAAGAAGAGACTTTATTAGGACTTCATCTGCGGTAGGTGCATCGGCGCTTTTGTCGGGCACGGGTCGGTTATTCGCCGCAGGTTCCGACAAGCTGCGCGTGGGCTTGATCGGCTGTGGCGGTCGGGGTAGGTATGATACGACAAACTGCTTAAACTCGGCACAGAACGTCGAGCTTGTAGCGATGGGCGACATTTTTAAGGAGCGTTTGGAAGATTGCCGCACCACTCTTGAAAAGAAACTGCCGGATAAAGTAAAAGTGACCGACGATATGTGCTTTACCGGTTGGGATACCTACAAGAAGGTGCTGGCGTGCGATAATGTGGACATGGTGATACTGACGGAGCCGCCATATTTTCGTCCGGAGCATCTGCGGGCTGCTCTTGAGGCAGGAAAACATGTATTTATGGAAAAGCCAGTAGCGGTGGACCCGGTGGGTGTTCGCTCGGTGATTGAATCGTCGAAGTTGGCAGATAAGAAGAATTTGACGATAGTAGCTGGCACACAGAGTCGCCGTATGGCACATCTGATAGAAAGCATGAAAAGAATTCATAATGGTGACATCGGTGAGATTGTTGCCGGCCAATGTGTCAGAATTGGAGGAGGAATGCTAAAATGGAGAGAGCCTACGAGAGTGAGGCAGCCGGGCTGGTCGGATACGGAATGGCAGCTAAGACGGTGGCTGTTTCTAACCTGGCTTAGCGGCGACTTTATTGTGGAACAGCACATCCATAACCTGGACGTAATAAACTGGGCACTGGATGCGCACCCAGTCCAATGCTTCGGCCTGGGTGGTCGGCAGGTCAGGACGGGCCCGGAGTACGGCAATATCTATGACCATTTCGCGATTGAGTATGAGTATCCAAATGGCGCGCGGATTGAGTATATGGGTGCTCAGATTGACGGCTGCACGCAACGGAGTGATGAGCGACTTGTAGGAACGAAAGGTTCAGCATATCTGGACTCTGGTAATGCCATAATCAAAGGACAGAATCCGTTCACATATGATGGCCCACAGCCGAGCCCGGTAATAAAGCAGCACGCCGATCAAATTGCAGCCATTCGCCAGGGCAAGCATCTAAACGAAGGTGTGCGCATCGCTGAAAGTACGATGACATGTATAATGGGCCGAATGAGTGCTTATACCGGCAGAGCACTGAAGTGGGACTGGGCGATGAATGCGTCAAAGCTGGACTTGAGTCCTCCGAAACATGAGTTCGGCGATCTGCCTATGCGGCCGGTGGCAATTCCCGGCCAGACACAACTGATCTGAAATGAAAAACATTTTACTAACTCAAACTGACCAATACGATAGCAGAAATAATCATAAGTCCTTTATTTACAAAA
>CAYNKI010000145.1:0-9824 GCA_964397675.1 uncultured Pirellulales bacterium | reverse complement strand
ATGATACCCGCCTTCGCGGGCACAAGTTTACGATATGCTATTGTCTATGAACTATGAACTATGAACAGTCCATTTGTTCAATGCATATTATAACAGAAAACGGCCTAATTTTCAAGTAAAATCTTTTCCTGATGGTCGATTCCATCAGCGTAGCACAAGCTTCCAGCTTGTGAAAATAAAATCTCAAGCAAGGATGCTTGAGCTACTCTATCTTTTGTTTTGACAATAGCGATTTGTGTTGGCATTTGGCGGCATTTTCGAGGATATACTCCCGAAATTTTTCTAACTGCCGCATACTGCGCACAATATGGTCAAAAGATTCATGCTGCCAAAGCCGTCCATTCCGCCCAAGGCATCTGTTTATAATTTTGGCGGTGTAGGATTTAATGCTGTGAAGAATGTCGGACAAAGAGTAAGGCTCTAAAGGAACAATCAGCATATGAACATGATTTGGCATGATAATCCAATGATCCAGCCGATAACGTTTTCCTTCAAAATGACCAATGGCGTCGGCCACAATCCTGGCGCATTGCTGATGTGCAAGCACACACGTACCGAGATTATTATCGAGCCAGTCTTCTATACGTTTGGAAAAAAGCCGATGATATTCAAGCCATTGCCATTGAGAATAAGGCTGCTGGTTGCATTGTTCCCATACCCGCCGTTCAATCTTGATTTGTTCGATACGTTCTTGAGGCAGTGAATCTGCAAGCCGAAAAGTCACAAAATACATCCGTCCTTGCTGCATCCAGTGAGGTAAATTTCGGCTGTGTATTTGCTTCTCAGCGCATGGGTCGTAAAATATATCCATCGTTGAGTATTTAATATAGAACTTGACGCAGCACAAGCTTGAAGCTTATCAGCGTAGCACAAGCTTCCAGCTTGTGAATATATAAACATAATCAGCGTAGCACAAGCTTCCAGCTTGTGAAAATGTAATCACAACCAGGATGGTTGTGCTACTTCAAAATATAAAACAATAATAGCTACATTCTGCTTTTAGGGCCGCTCCCCGTTTTCTGTGCACTTTCCCCAGACATTAATCGTTGGTTGTCCCTTTACTCATAACTTACATTAAATTAGCTTTAATAGCACTGAGTGTAGAATTCAATACATTCAAAAGTTTGTCATCTTCGTTGAGTCTAAAGGTATTGGATATGTTAGAATCGAAGTACAAAATACCTATAACCTTGTCGTTATCATCCGATAGGATTGGATAACACAAATAGGACCTTCTGTCTCTAGTTCGTTTTTTCATCTCTTCTTCTGTGTAACCATATTTATTAAACATTTTCTCGCGGTATTCTTCCTCTGTATCAAAGTTCTCAACTTGAGGACCTCTCTGTATATACGCCATTCCACCTATTCCTTTTTTTGTTGAAAATTTTCTTCCCTCACCGTATGACTTGCCACCTTGAATATAATCAAAAGTCTGCTTCAGCTTGAATCCAAAACATACTGGAACATGCAAAGTACATCTTAGACCTGGGTAATCGGAAATAAGCAGATGCCAAAGAAGATTCATTTGATTTTGAATTGATCGATACCCCTCATGTGCTAGTATTTGAAATTCGACTATCTTAAATATAAAGAGAGCAAGGGCTGGAATCAAAAAAGCCCAGAAATATTTTCCCCCAATTACTAATATAACTGCTATGGCGGTCGTTGAAACAAAATCAAGAATCCAAAATATGAAACTTTTTCTTCTCACTAAACGCTTCCTATCACAGTAATAGCTAAGTTTATTGAGCCTTGTATAAGACAACGTAAAGTTTCATTTTAAACGAGCACTAAAATGAATTGAGAAATTGCGATCGCCTTCCGGGATTTTTACTTTGCAAAGCCAGCATACACCCATTGCCTGCTGTGACATTGCATTATCTGCTTTGGCTTCTTTTGGCTCCTTCATGTTATCTATTGACCTCGAAATATTCATTATATAGTTTCAGCATAACGAAAAGCTCACCAGCGCCGCTTACGCGGCGTCCGAGTGCAGCCGGTTTAATTTTCGCCTGCCCTGCGTAGCCCGCCTGCCCAGAGTTCCGCCCTCCAGAGGCTTCCCTCGGACGGGCTTGTTCGGCGGGCAGGCCTAAGGCGAAGCATGGGTCGCTTATGTCTCGTATTGCGTATATCGTATTGCGTTTTTATTCCGCATACAAATTCTGACCGTCGACGAATGGGCGACGGTTAAACATTTAGATTAATCGAAGGTGTGAGTCTCGCTTGTTGGGGATATTATGGTCGGGTTTATTGAGAAAGGCAATAAGAAAACTCGTCGCTCGTGGTCCGTTCCTCGTGTCCAGCGGAAAATAAAAATGCAAAAATACCCAATTACCATAATAATTTTAAGGGGAAAAAGACATCGTTTAGCTGATAGCGTATAGAGATTGCCACCCATTCGGCTACGCTCAGGGTAAACTATCAGGCCTCGCAATGACAACAAGTATCGAGCATCCAGCATTTCATCCTTCGCAGTAGCTCTGCTACGGAGAATGGACTAGAATCGGTCATTTCTCTGTGGCCTCTGTGACTTTCTTCTAATTATTTGTGTCGGTTCGTGTTAATTCGTGGTTAAATTTCTTTATTAGACGAAGAACCCCCCAGTAAACTGGGGGGCTAAATATTGCCAAAATAAATTTGGGGGGTAACTGTTTTGATGGTAAAATGTGCCAAATCATCTGTTGTATAGTTTACAGACTATGAACTATAAACTATGAACTATAAACTACGAACTACGAACTTTTCAGGAGGTGCTTGTTATGGAAATGATGTACAAATTTCCGTGGTGGCCTATTAGGCCGATGGTAGGCACAGGGGTATTTTTGACGCTATTGGCAATCGCGGGGGTGATCTTCTCTATATTTATGCTTATCGACTGCCTGAAGCGACCGGCGTCGAAGTTTTTATATCCTTTGACAAAAAACGGCGAATATGACAAATTGATATGGGCTGTCGTAATCCTGATGTCTCTGAGCTTTTACTTCGTAGGAGCTATTGTATATTTCTTTGTCGTCAAGAGAGCCAAGCCGGAAAGCAGCGAATAAGGATAAACCGCAATGGTCGGGGTTGTTTCCAGGCCGGGAACCAGTGAAAAATTGGACATACTCAGCACGGATGCACAGTATGATTTGGCCTGTGCGTGCAGCTGCAATACAGATGAACATCGCAGACGAAGCAGCGAGGGAAAATGGATATATCCGGTGACACTTCCAAATGGGGGTAAGAGCACACTATTTAAGACCCTGATCTCAAATGTGTGCAGCAATGACTGTAAATACTGTCCGCTAAGAGAACATGCGAATATCCACAGGTGCAGTCTTCGACCGGAGGAGACTGCAAAGATATTCCTGGATTACTATAATCAACGGAAAGTTTTTGGCCTATTTCTAAGTTCGGGCGTCTCAGGCTCGGCTGATGCAACGATGGATCGGCTCAATTCAACAGCAAAATTGCTGCGAAAAAAGTATGGTTACAAAGGGTACATTCACCTGAAAATCATTCCCGGAGCCAGTGATGCGGCAATAGAAGAGACAGTCTCACTGGCCAGTGCAGTGTCACTTAATATTGAAACGCCAGGAGAAAATAATCTGCGGAAACTATCGAATAAGAAAAAATATATTCGTGACATAATCGAGCCAATGAAATTGATAAGTAGGTTGGTTGGACGCGGATCAAGGTACGAGAGGACGAAACAGACCACGCAGTTTGTTGTGGGGGCCGCTGGAGAAAGCACGAAAGTATCTGGCTTTTTGAGCAAGGAGGCAGCGCTGTGAAATCAGAACTTAAAGAGACGCTTAGCGAAGAGGAAATTCAGTCTGGTTTGAGCTACGTTATAAAAGATGGCATAGCATCACAGTCCATGGGGATACTGACTGGAGGAGCTTTTTTAATTGCCTTTGCCCTCAAGCTTGGTGCTTCCAACATGGTGATTGGCCTGCTGGCAGCTATCGGGCCGTTAGCTCAGTTGCTTCAACTGCCATCGATATTTCTCGTTGAAAAGATCCGCAATAGACGAGCTATCGTTGTCACTGCAGCGGCTCTAAACAGATTATGCTGGTTACTAATTGCTCTTATCCCCTTCTTGTTCGGAGCGAAAATAGGCCTTGCTGTTTTGTTAGCATCAATGATAGCAGCTTCGGCCCTTGGGGCGATTTCAGGCTGCAGCTGGAACTCATGGATGCGGGACCTGATACCGCAGAATATACTTGGCTCGTTCTTCTCGAAAAGAATGAGAATCGCTACAGGCGTTGGGATTGCATTGAGTATAGCTGCTGCGGTTTACCTGGACGCCTGGAAAAAGATGTTGCCCAGCTACGAACTCCAAGGCTATTCAATTCTTTTTTTAGTTGGTTTTGCAGCCGGTGCTCTGGGGATTTATTTCTTAGCCAGAACACCTGAGAAACGTATGCCTGTGGCAGAGGAAAGGCCCAAGATATTGAAGCTACTGGCTATGCCGTTCAAAGATGAGAACTTCCGAAAGCTTATCGCATTTATGTGCTCGTGGAATTTCGCGGTGAATCTGGCTGGGCCGTTCTTTATGGTGTATATGCTCAAGAGATTGGGCTTGAGTATGTCTTTTATCATCGCCCTTTCAATCGTCAGTCAGGTGCTTAACTTTGCTTTTCTTAAAATCTGGGGCAAATTCACAGATAGTTTCAGTAATAAGTCGGTGCTAGCGATATGCGGGCCCTTGTTTATTCTCTCGATTCTGGCCTGGACGTTTACCACCATGCCCGAAAAGTATTTTTTGACTATACCACTGCTAATTCTCATACATATAGTGATGGGCCTTTCGTCTGCAGGCGTGTCCCTGGCCTCTGGCAATATAAGTATGAAGCTGGCGCCAGAGGGACAGGCAACGGCTTATCTTGCCTCCAATACCATTGTTAACTCAGTCGCTGCAGGTATTGCACCTATATTGGGTGGCAAATTTGCCGACTTTTTCGCAGGCCGAGAACTGGCCTGGACACTGAAATATACAAGTCCGACTGGAGAATTCAGCTTGCCTACACTTAATCTCCAGCAGTGGGATTTTTTCTTTGCCCTGGCATTTCTTATCGGTTTATATTCGCTGCACCGCTTGGCTATGGTAAAAGAAGAGGGTGAAGTTGAAGAAAAGGTGGTAATGAATGAACTATTCGCAGAGGTTAGTGGCCAAGTCAAAAACCTGTCGTCTGCCGAGGGACTGCGGCAGATGGTAAGTTTTCCATTTGTACTGGTTCGAGGTTTGGTGGAGAAAATGAATGGAAAGTAGTTTAAGATTTCTTTTTTTAAGATAATTGTGGACAATAATGAGTGTAACGTTCATGGCAATTTTTGATTCGGAAATATTTACATTTATACTGCTTCCAGCGCTTATTTTTCTTGCGAGGGTGTGCGATGTTACAATCGGCACAATGCGAATCATCTTTGTTTCAAAGGGGGCAAAGATAATTGCACCGTTGCTTGGATTTTTTGAAATACTGATCTGGCTTATCGCAATTGGAAAAGTAATGCAGAACTTAGATAACTGGCTCTGTTATGTTGCTTATGCCGGCGGATTTGGTGCAGGCAATTTTATTGGTATCTGCATCGAGGAAAAACTTGCAATGGGTACATATGTTCTTAGAGTTATTACGAGAAAAGATGCAACTGAATTGATAAGAAATTTGAGGTTGGAAGGTCACGGTACCACGAGCGTGCCTGCAGAAGGAAACAGTGGAGGAGTAAATGTTATTTATTCGATTATCAAGCGCCGCGACATAGACGAAGTTGTCGCTATTATTAAAAAGTTTAATCCTAAGGCGTTTTATTCCATAGAAGATGTAAGATTTGTCAGCGAAGGTATATTTCGGCGGAAAAAGCCACCTGGTTTTCATAGTTTTTTCAATATGTTTAATCATTGGCAAAAAGGTAAATAGCTAAGTCCAAATGAGTGACACGCCAGAAAGTGAGCTTCTCTTTTCCGATTGATGGAATTTTGGTGTTGAAAATTGGCCCTAATGATAATAATAAAGTCAATTTAAACAAGAGGAATCACCATGAAAAAGGTAAAAATAACCGTTATAGTAATCGTCTCTTTATTAGCTCTGATTATCTTTTTTCAAAACACAGAGGTAGTGGAGACAAAAGTGCTTTTTTTCAATATTGCAATGTCAAGAGCACTGCTTCTCATATTGACATTCGGCTTAGGTTTTGCCGCGGGGCTTGTTGCAAGTCTTATGTGGAGAAAATCCAGAAATTCAGAAGTGCAAAACTAAGCATCTAATAGCTATAAAAATAGGACAGTATAGCTTACAATCTATAGTCAGTGCAAATATCAAGGGGAATAACAATGAAAGCAACAGCAAAAAAGCCCAGATTGCTCAAGCGGCAGTCTAAGCCGGCCGGCCTGCCGCCGGGGACGCTAATATATGTAGGCGAAAGAAAAGTAGAAACTGTTCGGATAACCTACATCGACTATGACGAGCAGAATTTCGCTGAAAAACAGGTCTCGAACATCGAAGATTGCTTTGCTTTTAAAACCACGCCTACTGTAACATGGATAAACATAGACGGTCTCCACGACGTCCAGATAATAGAAAAACTGGGCCGAAAGTTTGAGCTGCATCCTCTTGTTCTTGAAGATATCCTTCATACAGGACAACGTCCAAAGTTAGAGGATTTTGAAAAGTACATCTTTATAGTGTTTACAATGCTCACTTGCACCGGCGATAACCAAACAGTCGAGACCGAACAGGTAAGCATCGTACTTGGCCCAAATTTTGTTATCTCATTTCAGGAAAAGTTAGGCGATGTGTTTGACCAAATCAGAGACAGAATCAGAAACGCAAAGGGACGCATCCGCAAAATGGGGCCGGATTACCTTGCCTATTCGTTAATTGATGCTATTGTCGATGGCTACTTTATAATCCTGGAAAAACTCGGAGAAAAAGTCGAGTTTCTCGAGGAACAGTTGGTCACGGAGCCTACCGAACAAACGCTTCAGCAAATCCATCGGCTGAAAAGAGAAATGATTGTTCTGCGCAAATCCGTATGGCCTTTGCGGGAGGTAATCAGCAGCTTGCAGAGAACCGAATCATCGCTGATTAAAGACTCTACCGGCATATATTTAAGGGACGTTTACGACCACACCATACAGATTATGGATACCATAGAAAGTTTCAGGGATATAATTTCAGGGATGGTTGATTTATATCTTTCGAGCATCAGCAACAGGATGAATGCTGTAATGAAGGTATTGACCATTATTGCTACCCTATTTATTCCGCTTACCTTTATAGCAGGCGTTTATGGAATGAATTTCAAGTATATGCCGGAACTGGGATGGCGGTGGGGTTACGTAGCCGTTTTGCTGGTTATGACTGTGGTGGCAGTGGTTATGCTAATATACTTTAGAAAGAAGAAGTGGTTATGAAGTTTTGAAAACCTGCGGTGAAACCGCAGGCTAAATATTTAGCCCCACGTTTCACGTGGGGTTTTTATCTCAAGGAGAAGTGATTATGCTATTGTTGTTCATTGTAACACTAATCGTATCGTTCACCGTGGTCAGAATCGGGGCGATTGCCTTTCAGTTGACGGGATTAGAGTGGTCTTTAGCTAAGTTCCAGGCGTTGTCGTGTTTTACGGGAACCGGATTTACGACAAAAGAGGCGGAACTGATTACCAGCAACAAGCAAAGGCGCAAGATTGCTTCTGTTCTTATAGTTTTGGGTAACGCAGGGCTGGTCATTATGATAGCCACTTTGGCAGGTTCGTTCGTCCCACAACAAGAGACTATAATTTCTAAACTGTCGGAATCACACCTGCCGTTTCGTATCCCTCCTTATTTAGTGATATGGGTGAATCTTGCGATTATTGTGGTTGTGGTATATGGGATATATAAGGTTTTCACACATGAGAAGTTTGCCAGGAAACTAACGAATTTTCTAAGGCGGAAAATCATTAAAAAAGAAATCTTTAAAAGGGTATCCTTTGAGGAGCTTCTGCTTGCTACGGGCGGATACGGTGTTTCGAGAGTTGCGGTTTCTGCCGGCAGTCCTGTGTTGAACAAGACGCTCGCCGAATCAGACCTGAGAAAGTATGATATTACCGTGCTGGCAATAGTCAGAGATGAACAAACCATACCCAACCCGGCTGCGGATACGGAGATTTTCTTAGGCGACGAGCTTTTATGTTTTGGTAAATTAGGAAACATTAGAAACAAGATTTGCATGAATCCTTAAAGGCGAACAGGATGGGAGCGAGCATAGTGTCTTGGGAGCAAAAAGAGTGGATGAGATGAAAGTCAGTCTTGTTGGGATAAATTACTGCTGATAAGACCGTTAAGCCTTTGTGCAAAGCCAAGCGCCATCACCGTCCTGAGAATCTTATCACAGCCAAAACAGCTAAAAGACCGATCACGAGCAATGCGGCTCTCAATATCCGCATGAGCTGGGTTTGAGGTTCCACAAGCCGCCATACCAAGGCCCAAAGCCCTGCGATGAGTCCTATGCGTAAGAGCAAGGATATTACGTTTCTGACCATAATTAGATTATACCCATATTAACAAGTAAGGTCAAGCAAAAACTCCCCACCTTAACAGGCCCAATCAAAAAAACCAGCGGACCGCGATATAGCAGCCCGCCCTCCGAGAGGTACAAATGGCTTTATACTTACTCATGGAGGCTTAACACAAGCAAAAAGTTTGGCTGCTCATAATTATCGGTCCGATAGACTAAAAAAAATATACACACCAATAAAATCACCTACATAGGTTTCGGATGTCTTCTGCTCTTATAACATGGTTAATTACCGCCATTTCAATATTGATATAGCGTTTTTGCCGATGTTCTTGTTAAGGCCTTCAATAAATAGAATGCGTTTGTCCAACAAAAAGTCCTAATAATCTATGGGCTTTGATTTAAAGAAATCCAGAGAGATAAGCCGAAAATATTATGATGTTCGTAAGGTAATGTTTTTTTTATTCTTTTTAGGAGAATCAAGATGCACTTTCTGGAAGAAGCAAAGAAATGGTTGGGCGAGATTACTGAAATTGCCTTGTTGTTAATCGCCCTCGGGGTAGCTGTTGAAATCCTTTTTGGTGATACAGTTCCCTTTTTTGGAGGAATTGTTTACAATCTTACTGCATTGATCAACACTCTGGGTGACAATGGGCTTGTTGGTTTGATTGCTGTGGGCATTATCATCTTCCTGTTTCAGAGAAGGAAGCTTGCTGCTCATCCTCAATAGCTAAGCGTTTGTGCTTTGTAGCTTGCCCATAGCTTTTCTGCAACATAGTGCTCTGCTACAGCTTAATTGATGATTGTCATTGCGAAGCCTATCGAGGCCTCGCAATGACAAATCATCGAGTCGCATGTAACAAAGCAATAGCACTTCACAGCACACTGTAAGCTGGCATAGATCTGTAGCGTACGCATCTTAGAGTTTGGTGCCAAATCCATAGGTTATATTTACTGAGCCCGATTCGTTACACATATCCACCACTAACAAAGTCGTTTATAGGGATGGAAAGGGATTGTCCTACATTCACCGCTTTTAGGCTTGGGACCATCGTGCGACTGGCCGGTTAATAACAAGTAGCGCCACAATGCCCATAGGCCTATCAGGGTCATTAATGACTTAAAGCCGAAATAGGTCGAGAGAGGTAAGCTCACCAGCAACAGACCTGAAAGCAGTGCACAACCAATCCCATACAATTTCCGCAGCAAAAGCAATATCAACAGCAGAACCGGTATGGACAGAATCAAATCAAATAGGCGAACCTGCCACTCCTGGCTTCCGAGCAATAACATGACAAAAGCATTGATCAACGTCTTAAGCGAAGGATGGCTGACATAGCGCTG
>CAYNKI010000144.1:0-9886 GCA_964397675.1 uncultured Pirellulales bacterium | reverse complement strand
TTCGACTTCGCTCAGGGCAGGCTTTGAGGCTGCCACCCAGGATTGAACCATGCCGAATTTATGTATCCTGGGACTCATTAGAAGTCCCACAAAAGACATTGGGAAGGGAAGCACTATGAAGGATAATCGGCGTGATTTTTTGAAAATGATTGCTGCCGGAGCGGCTGCAGCGGCACTGCCTGGATACGCCCAACAGCCAAAGCAAAAAAGAAAAACAAGCAAATTTGTGGCGCAAACAGTGCTGCCTCGCTGGCGAGGTTTCAACCTGCAGGGTATGTTCACCATGCGAAGCAAGGGCGAATTCCCGGAAGATGACTTTCGCTGGATACGCGACTTCGGCTTCGACTTCGTGCGACTGCCGCTTTGTTACCGTGTGTGGATAAAAGACGGCGACGATTACAAAATCCACGAGCCAATGTTGGAGAAGCTCGACCGGGCCATCGAGCTTGGCGGCAAATACGGCCTGCATGTCAGCTTAAACTTTCACCGTGGTCCAGGATATTCGGTAAACAGGGAATTTACCGAGCCATTCGATCTCTTCAAGGACCAAGAAGCACTTGATGCGTTTTGCTTCCACTGGCGGATGCTGGCGAAACGCTATCGCGGCATTTCAAAGGATAAGCTCAGTTTCAACCTGATAAATGAGCCGCCTTCTGTTGGTGATCGGATGAGCCGGGCCAACCATGAGCGGGTAGTTCGTGCCGCGGTAGCCGCTATCCGCCAGGTAAGCCCCGACCGTATTATTATCGCTGATGGCTTAAACTGGGCCCGCGAACCTATGCCGGAATTAGCTGACCTTGGAATCGCCCAGAGCTGCCGGGCGTACGAACCAATGTTTATAAGTCACTACAAGGCCTCGTGGGTTCGTGGCGACAGATTTCCGCAGCCGGCCTGGCCCGGCCACGACTGGGACCGTAAACGGCTGGAGCAGCACTATCAGAAATGGGCTGACCTTGCAAAAAAGGGTGTAGGTGTTCACTGCGGAGAAGGCGGAGCGTATAACAACACCCCGCATAAGGTGGTCCTGGCCTGGCTGCGCGATGTCCTGGAGATTCTTACCGGCCACGGCATTGGCCTGGCACTTTGGAACTTTCGCGGCTCATTTGGCATTCTCGATTCAGAACGTAAAGATGTGCGATACAAGGATTTCCACGGCCATAAGCTCGACCACAAGCTGCTGGATCTGTTGCAGCAGTTATAAGAATTTAATTCAATGGACAATCCCCACTTCCACTTTGTCTACCCAGCCGCAGTCGCTACCCGAGCTCACGGTGGAATCCTTCACGTATCGCCACTCCAATGTGTGCAAACCCGAAGAAATCGTGTAGCTCTTCTGCTCCCAGTCCTTCGAGCCGTTGATCTGGTCCTGTAGCACATCATCAATATAAAACTCTAAGAAGTCAAAACTAACCTCAGACGATACCTTCCAGTAGAATTCCACCGTTGTCGGCCCACTCACTGTCATCTGCATCCACGACTTTTGATCGTCTGAGATATCACCACTCTGGGCTGCATCTCCGTCGTAGTAGGATGTCACAGTCTGACTGAACCACTCGCCCCGATGTACATCAGGGCCACCCGTGGCCAAACCCAAAGTTGTATCTAACGCATCAGAGAGGTCATAAGATGCTGGTGGATAAGTACTTACCAGATATGCTATATCCGCGGCGCTGAGTATATAATTATATAGCCGCAGGTCGTCAATGCTGCCGTTGAAATAGCCGCTATCGCTTTGCAGTTTACCAATGTGCAGAACCGAGACAGCGTTTCTTGCGCCCTGCGGGCCAACGGCACTATTTTCTTCGACTCCATCTACATAAAGCTTGATTTGGCCGGTGGCCCCATCCCGGGTAGCCGCTACTTGATGCCAAGTTCCATCGTTGACATCACTGACAGATGAGATTGTCGTGTCAGGATTACCTACACCAAAAGTGAATTTCCCGCCCAGCAATGAGGCACCGAAATCATCCATTGTACCGCTGGCGTTGCCGTCCACCAGCCCAATGCCATCGTACCACTGTCCTGCCGTGCCGGCTTTCTGGGTAGTCTTAATCCAGAAAGCCAGAGTAAAGTCGTCTTCAATCGAGCGCGGTATTTCTACGTAGTCATCCGTCCCATCTAAGATGATTGCCCGAGTCCCACCAGCTCCGGCTCCGAACTTCACGCTGCCATGAGCTGTGCCATTGTTCCCATTGCCGCTGCTATCATTCGTGTTGCCTTCAAAGAGGTAGTGGGCCTGGAGCTTCGGTTCGTAGGCCAAAATGGCCTCGAGACGGTTCTCCATCCGGGTCTCGACCGCATCATAAGCCGGATCAAGGACCAGATTCTTGATTTCATCCGGATCGGCATTCTCGTCATACAGCTCATCATCGGAAGAATCATTGTCATACCGGATGTAA
Organism: uncultured Pirellulales bacterium; assembly: GCA_964397675.1. Taxonomy (GTDB): domain Bacteria; phylum Planctomycetota; class Phycisphaerae; order Sedimentisphaerales; family Anaerobacaceae; genus CAYNKI01. The sequence goes on along the minus strand of CAYNKI010000144.1, from coordinate 7,487 downwards.
CGGTATTCACCTGTGGCGATTGTATGGTCGATGTCGCTTATCGTCGTCAGAGGTGCATTATCCCACGGACTATTGGGCTCAACAAGCGAATACGAGATATCTCGACCTGCGACATGGATAGGCACTGGAATACCGCATATAGAATGAATCGTACGGTACAGGTCCTGTGTACTGACTGTGTGGCGGCATAAACTACCTGCTGATTGCGGCTGGTTGGGGTTCTTGATGATTAGTACGCACTCAGCCTCCTCCATCCAGAGGGCGAATTTTTTAATCCGATACTTCTCACCGAGCGCCCAGCCGTGGTCACTCCAAAGCACCACCAGTGTATTGTCGGCATAAGGACTGTTCGCCAGCCCCTCCAGCAAGCGTCCCACACAACGGTCGGCAAAGGCCGCAGAGGCCAAGTAATGGCGAACAAACTCTCGCCACGCCTTCAGGTCGCCATCCACCGGATCGATACCCAGGCCATGCTGAAGAATCATGCGAAAACCGCCTTTGGTAACTGTTCCATCGGAATTGGCCGAGCACTTGCCCAAACCGCCCGGAGGCAGGTCATTCAAATCGGCCAAGGCATCATTCAATCTCTGGCGGGTTAGATCCAACTCATTGGCATCAAACAGGTCAACCAGTTCTTTTGGGGCATAAAACGGCAGGTGTGGCCGGAAAATCCCGCAGGCCAAAAAGAAGGGCTTGTCCGATGGCAGGTAGTACGTCTTCTCATCAATCGTTGCACTGCCTTTTTCCATTAGGGTAGCGATAAAGTCGGCGTTGACATAGTCGTTCTGTTCCGAGATCTTGCCTTTTGCAATGCCGAATTTGACATTCGTGTTAGGATTTGTATTGCGTGGGCTCCAGGGAGATTCTATGGCAGGCCCTATCGTCCCCCAGGACCGGTTCAACCAGTCCACCCAGGAATACTCAGGGTCTGCGTGATTATTGGTGTGGTAGATTTTTCCCAGACCGGCGGCGTAGTAGCCGTGAGCGATGAGGTTCTGCGAAAGAGTGATTGCGCTGCCAAGCGGGTCGGGCCAATCACGAAACTTGCCATCGCCATTGGCTGTGAAGCTCGTATCGAAAGGCCTAAAACCGGTCATCAGGGCTGTCCGTGAAGGGTTACACGCCGGCGTTGGACAATGGGCATGGGTAAACGCCACCCCATCGCTCGCCAGTTTATCCAGGTTCGGTGTCAGGTACGATTTCGCCTCGGCACGTTTGTCCGGATCCGGATATATCCATTGCAGATAGTTGCCCGGCTCTTCACTCATATAGCCGCCGATGCGTTTTAAATCATCAATAGCGATAAACAGCACATTCATAGGTTGCTGTGCACTTACGACCCCTTCAAGTAAACAAATCGCCGCTAATAATATTAGTTTTGCACGCATGGTTAACTCCTAAATTAATTCATAAAGCCAATTTCTCTTTATTATAATTTATATCATATTTCCTGTTATTTTGATAGATGTAATATATTCTTCTCATCAAGCATGCAACGATAAACTTGCGATGAGAAGTGGGCTATTTTGAGAGGTCCTCCGTAAGGAATCCTTAGGACTGACTTTCGCTGTCCTGATATTGAAATACATCCTCTACCCGTATACCGAAGGTGCGGGCTATTCTAAACGCCAGAGTGAGGGAAGGTGCATATTTACCGGCTTCGATAGCAATGATAGTCTGGCGGGTTACACCTACGCGGTCAGCTAACTGCTGCTGAGTCATTTCGCCATTTTCAAACCGCAGCCGACGAATATTATTTCTTATGTTGTTACTATCCATTGTCACCCCGAGCGCAGCCGAGGGGTCTGTTAGACTCCATCGCGCAGCGATTCCGCAATTTTGCATTTTGCGTTTTAATTTTTAAGTTCACTTCTCTTTGTCCCTCCAGCCATACTGAATGAGAATCACTATAGATTGCGCAAAAGCCTGGCAGAATCCGGCTCCTATAAGCAGCACCGGGCACCATGTCACTGGTATTGATGCTTCCTCGCCCAGGATGCCAATCGGCAGGAAAGACATGAGAATGACGTACAAATACACGGCGCCGAAGCCGGCTAAGTTAGCATTTTTCTCAATCAGCTTATCTCGTTCGTCGAATGTAATGGCGCCTTTATCCTTTTTGAAGCAGGTAATCGATATAATCCCGCCACTTCCTGCAATAAAAACTGGAAAAAGAAAGGCAATTTTGGGAATACCCAAATCAAAAAGTCGCATTACGATTAATATAATTCCAAGAAAAAGACCGAGCAAAAATGTGATGACCATAGTTAAGGATATTTTCTGTGCTCTATTCATGATTTTTCTCCTTTTACTCCTCGGCCGTACTGAATCAAGATAGCCAAATTATGCACAAATCCAAAAATGGCAAGACCCCCAGCAAGTGTGAAGGGCATCACATTAACTGAGATAGAACCATGTGGACCAACAATCCACCAAGCAATTACACATGCGGTAACAAAATACAACCAAAGCATGACATAAGCAGTAAGAGCAGCTCTTTTGACAATCAATTGGTCGCGTTCATCGAAAACAACCTTCCCTTTCTTTTTACGAATCCTCCTCAGAAAAAGTGGGGTAAGCCAAGCACATCCGAGAAGAGTAAAAACAAAAGCAAACTCAATCAGCAGCCTCGGCAAAGGCACTGCCTTTACATAAGCAAGCCCTACGCCCAAAGCACCACAAACTAATGCGGCTACCGGCATCAAAATCACACAAATCAAGGCTTCTTCTTGTGTCTTATTCATTTTCTTTGCCTCCCCGGCCATACTGAACTAGAATCGCTGCGTTATAAACTATCATGACAAGGAGAAATATGCCGAGATTGATAAATGGAAACAGCCACAGAGGAATGCATCCTTCTATCCCGACAGTAAACTGAAGAGTTATGGTTGATATACCTAACATCACCCACGTCAGGACAAAACAGATAAGTCCTGCATTTCTTTTAATAATATTGTCTCGCTCGTCTGATTCCACCTCAAGACGGCTCTGCCTGCGATAATAAAAAATCATAAATACCGCAAGGAGTAATAAAGCTGCAACGGGAACCCAGAATTTCTCCCAGGGACTTTGAAAAAACCTCTTTATAACAAAAAGTTCAGTAAACACGAAAACCAGCACCAAGACATTGAATAGCATTACAATTAAATTAAACACTGCACCTTTTTGTGTCCTATTCATTTTGTTTACCTCCCCAGCCGTACTGAACCAGAACCGCAACGGAATATGCTAGGATAAAGACAACAAATAGACGATAAAGCAGAGCTGGCAGAAGGAGAACCGGTATCGAGGTTGTCGGCCTGGCGATGAACGGGGGAATCATGCAAACGCCTATGGGAAGCGCGGCAGTTGAAGAAAATGCAGCAATCAGAGCTTTTCTGCTGACGCAATTATCACGTTCATCGATGTTGACTTTGTCTTGGCCTTTTTTTCGCAGAAAAATGATTGGCAAAACAATAAAGCCGAAGGCTGGCGAGAACCGGAGCAAATTAAACAATAGCGATGCTCGTGGTAAAGCAAATACACTCGTGACGAAAAATATCAGAAGCAGTGTTGACATAGTCAGGCCAAACCATGCCATTTTCTGTGCTCTATTCATAACATTTCTTCCTTTTTAACGATAATCTGCTTTTGCCTATGTATACTAAACTATACATAATGTAAAGCAAAGATTACATAATGTCAAGTAAAATTTACATTTTTTGCGTTTTTTTTCGACTTGACCAGCTTAAATGCTGTTTTTGCTGTAACTGTTTTGCTCATAAATGATTGCGTTGAGTACTGAAGAGGCGACAGCCCAAATCTGGCTCCTTCGGCAAGCTCAGGACAAGTTTTGGAGGCTGGGCTGATGATGAGAATTTCCTGCTCAAATTTCTGACATATTTCCGATATATACGGCATGAAAGCTATCACCACATCTAACCCGCCTGAAACTAAAAAATGTCCATTCTGCGCTGAGACAATTCAGGCCGGCGCCATTAAGTGTCGATTCTGCGGGGAGTTCCTTAATAACGGTCAGGCCAAAGATTTGGAAGCTGCCTTAGAATCGAATTCACAAGCACTCTGTAATAGTGAAGCATCGGACCCCGCTACGTCCTCGGCCTTCCCGGCTACGGCACGCTCTCGTCTCGGCGAAGGCCCGAGCCGGAGCGGGAGCGCCGTGACGAGCGCCGTGACGAGTGAGGTACTGTTCAGAGCCAGGCCATCTTTGTGCGGTAAAGCTCGTTCAATATTGCAATGGTTAGCTGTTTTAGCTGGAGCGGTTCTTTTGGAGTATTTCCCACTCGAAGAGATAGTTAGCGACTTGTTGGCTTTGAATCTTGCTGAAAACCAGGTTTTATTGATAAGCCGATACAGGGCTATTGCCGGCGCTGGACTTGCTGCAATTGCTGCTGTTTTTCTTCTTATAAAGATAATCAGGCTCAAAGCGACCTGTTATGAAATTACAGCCGACAGGATTGAGTGGTCGCGGGGCATTTTAAGTAGAAGGTTTGACAATCTGGATATGTTCCGAGTAGTTGACCTAAAGCTTCACAGAAGCCTGTTCGACTGTATCCTCGGGATTGGCAAGGTGACTCTTATAACAACGGATAAAACCGATCCTGAGTTTGAGTTTGAAAAGATGCGCAAGCCCCGCCAACTTTACGATGTTATCAAAAAATCCAGCCTCGAAGCTGCCCGACAGGGCGGCGTCTTTCACCTGGAACAGAATTAGCTATCTAAACCAGACAAAAAAAGTCCACTCTACTACGCCTGATGAGGGCGACAAGCGCTTTGGAAAAGCACTGTTGACGGATTTTAAGTGGCTTTTTCACATCCTGAATAGTTCTTCTATTAAAGGCTGCAAAGATGTGGTTGTTTCTAATGACATGGGAATTGATGAATTGACGCTGTTAGGTTGTTCATTATGATTGTAGATCTGTTGCGAGTGCAAACAGGCGGTTTCGCCATAAAATTGATGAAAAGATTTGGCATTTCGCAACGGAGAGGCGGGGTGCGAATACCATTGTGTATTTTCCCCCGCCTCTCTTTACTATTCTCTTATTCATTAAAAGCTGCATCAATCGTTCTCTGATGTTTTACTCACTGGCATTTCAAAATCCGTCATCTGCTGGGCCCAAAGCCGTTCCAATAGCTCTCCAGCCAAAGACCTGTATTCAGTAGCTGCTCTACTTTGAGGTGCGTAAGCCAAAATGGACTGCCCAGCACTTGGTGCTTCGGCCAGCACTATGCTTCTGTGAATAACCGTATCAAACACTAAATCCCCGAAACGTCTCCTCAGCCCCTGTTCCACCCGCTTGCTCAACCTTGTTCTACTTTCAACAAAAGTAAGCGCTAAACCCAGAGCACTTACTAAACAAGGATAGAAACGTTCTCTGACAACATGGATGGTCTGAAGCAACCGCCTTAGCCCATCTAACGCATAGAAATGAACTTGAACGGGCACAAGTACCCCGGTACTGGCTACAAGTGCATTGATCATTAGCAGGCCAAGAGACGGCCCACAATCAATGACACACAGGTCATACTCATTTTCTACCACTCTAAGCTGCTCACCTAATACTAATTGTTTCCCTAATATCTGATGAAGCTCTATTTCCGCGCTTCCGAGAAGGGTATTACTGGGTACCAGGTCAAGCAATTTCAGTGACGTGTTGGTTGTAATCGCCGAGATTGGAATCAATGGATTGGTAAGTGCATCATATATCGTTTTATCCCAGCCGTCCGGATCGTAGCCACATCCCACAGTAGCGTGTGCTTGTGGGTCAAGGTCGACGAGCAAGACACGGTTCCCCATCGCGGCCAAAGCCGCCGCAATATTTACGGCAGTGGTCGTTTTACCACAACCACCTTTCTGATTTGCTACTGTTATTATTCGCATTCAAATAATAAAATTGTATAAATTAACACTGCTTTTTTAGTTGCTCTTCTATAAAGATATGACCAATTGTCTGGTCATTTTTTTGTCATAATGACAAACCAAGCCGGTAATTCCATTTATTACGGTGTTGGACTCGTCGAATAAACTTCTTACTTGAGAAAGCTTAGTAGGAAAAACAACGCTTTCTCACCATTCCTCCTTGATGCTGCCTTCTCCTATAGTATAAAAGGCTGAGCGCAAATATCAATAAAAAAATAGAGCTTCAAATCGCTTAACATAAATTAGAGAAGGCGAAAAATCAGCAAGATCACAAGCTTTACGCTTATGCTGTAAAACAACTGGTGGCGAGAGAATACACAACCCTTATCTTAAAGCGTAGCGTTGCTAAAATTTAGCCATTTTTGTCGTCATAATCTATCGACAGCGTACTTGTGCAAAAATACGTAGTTTCCACAATTGACAAGTTCTTGGAAAGAGTCTAAGTTAACAACTAAAATATAATCATGAGCATCTGTTTTACGGAGTGTAGGGTTGAACTTCTATCTATCGCCTCGTTGATAGCATAACGAGGCACATATAATACGGATGGAGGTCCACTAAGCCCAATAACACTAAAAAATAAAAAACTATGATTCGGGCTATGTCCAGGAGGGACAAAATGACCTTAGCGCTAAGCATGGAAATATTCTCCGAAAGCGAATGGTTACAGCTTACTAATGACCTTCCATTATCTCCCAGACAAGCTGATATAGTCAAATGCATCCTTTGTGGATGCTCTGATAAACAAATTGCCATGGAACTGCGGATATCTGTTGCCACAGTTCGTACACATCTTAGTCGGCTTTTCTCAAGATTTGACCTACAGGACCGTAGTGAGCTTATTCTTTATGTGTTTAACCATTTTCGTGATAGTTGTAAAGAAGATGGATGTCCACGTTGTCAACGACAGCATAATTGACGACTTGCAAGGATGAAGAGATTTATTATATTTAATTGAACATAGCTGGGTTGAAGCAGACGTGTTGCTTTAGTCATAAATATTAAACGAAACAAGGAGGACAGTGGCCAAGAAGATACAGGGATGTTATCATTTTAGTTTGATTATACTTATCCCTTAAATAGCTTTCGCTCTCATTCTCCTACTCCTCCTTCAGAGAGCCTCTGCTTTTGATTCGTCATCTTACCGTTTCAATAGGCAGGGGCTTTCCTATTTTTATTTTTCAACTAAATGAAAGTCAAGTAATATTCGATTAATTATCTCGCCATGGATTTCATCGAAATTCCGATAGAGAAAGTTTTCGGTTTGCAAATTCAGCAAGTTTTACAGCGTCTGAATTCATGATGTAGTCGAGAGCATCATCAATCCACCGCGGCGGATTCTTGGCAGCCAATATCTTCCTCGTTTTTAGCCGGTTTTGCTATTGACAAAAAAATCCGAAATATTCAAGGATTATGCTTGAAATTAAGGCGGCTGATTTGGTATTATAAATATACTTGGTAAGGTTTGAGGTTTTGCTCATCCGGCGAAGCCTGGGCGGAGTCGGAAAGGAAGGAGGTAGAGCCAAATCCTAAAAAGTTGTGTTAAGTAAACACAGAACTTCATGGG
>CAYNKI010000143.1:0-9904 GCA_964397675.1 uncultured Pirellulales bacterium | reverse complement strand
AAGGTGAAAAACATTCGCCGGATCCGCAAGAGCCGATCTTTTAACCTTTTGGTTGCGGCCAAAGGGCGAAGCCCGAGGCCGCGCCAGATTAATTCGTGGCTCCTTTAATTGATTATTAATGAGTGATTATTGATTATTTAACTCTGTGCCCTCTGTGGCTAACAAGAATCAGATTCTTCACTTCACAGCGCTTCGTTCAGAATGACAATTCGTTGTTCGTCTCTCGTGTCATGGAACACTAAATGGTATTTCTTATTCGCCTTTTACGAGATAAAATAGCCTAAAAGAAAAGAAAAGTCAAAAGCAAAAAAAGGAAAGCTATGGTCACAATCCAATCTGTCACCGATTAAATGGGAAATCTGAGCTTAATTTTCAATTTTCCCAAAAAAATTTTAACTTTGAATATTTCTCGTTATCGGGGTTAAGTAAGGAAAGCTGCCCAGGATGAACGAAAATGTTGAATGCACCAAGGCGGAATTTTGAGCTAAGTAGAGAACAAATGAAAAATTGTTAATCTGACTGCTTTTTTCCCAGTGTTAAAACACATAGTGTTGTCTGAGTTAGTGACATCCAAAAATATTCAAGATTAAGGATGAAATATGCCGATGCAGTTTTTAGCTTGGTTAAAAATATGTGGCTCTGAGAAATGGCCGATTCGGTCACATTAGTTTGAACTTTTGGTGTCCATCTTTGAGATTCGCACGCAAGTCAGATCGAAACATGGACATCGTAAGCGAGAAGCTAAAAAGCAAAAAGGAAAGAGCCACAAATAATTTTATCTTGCCCCTGTGAAGCAAGAGGCGTGTATTTCAAACATAACCAAAAGATTGCGGGAATACGCTCGCCTGTCAGAACAGGGGCTTTTTTTTTACTCTATTTTTATACAGATTATAAAACTTCGGAAATAGTTCCTGTCCCTTCGGCGAGCTCAGCCTGCGAGCCAGCCCGCCTTCCTACGGTACAGTCCATAAATCACCGGCATACACAAACACTATTTTTTCTTCGCTTACATCTGGAAAACGTAACATACGGACATCCGGCATCTCGATGTCCGTTGTCTGTGCGCTGGCAACCGCTGTGGATAAGCAAAGCTGAATTCCTAACAGCAATAATACACATCTCATTTATAAAAATGGTTCGCTTACATGATTACTATGGATCAGGGTAGTGATTGGTTTTTTCTAATCAGGCCGCCCTTGGCTGAGCTGACTGTCACGATAAACTTTTCCTTTCCTCTAACAACAAATTGCACACGCACGACGCCGATGCCACCGATTGTGTCCAGCTCTACCCTCTCGGGACGGCGTTTGACAGCTTGAACCTGTTTAAAGAATCTATCTGTGATCCGACCTGCCGAGAGGACTTCAATATCGTCACCCTGGATAGAAACAATATCCGGCGGACTAATGTAGTGCGCCACATCCTGAGCGGTTCGCGTTGGAATGAGACGTTGGTTCTCCACAGTCACCCAAATCTTGAATAAGCTGTTGTCAAGTTTCTCTATCTTTATGTCACTAATCTTAAGCAACGCCATCTGCTCAGCATGGTATAGTGTAAAGGCCATATTGCGGTGCAGCTCTTCTTCAAGTAAGAACGAAGGCGGCGCCCGTCCCCACTGTTTTTTTCTGCCCCCAATTTCAATCTTGCCATAGGTGGGATGTTCATATTCTCCCCAAGTGACGAAACCATCACCCAAGAGCACATATTCAATAAATTCAGCCTGCTGCTCATCCGAAGGGGAATCTCCAGTTTTGTACAGGTTCTTGGATGTCCACAGTTCGTTAGCGAATGAAAGGATGCCCCGCGCTTCGTAAAGCCAATCGAGCTCGTTTCCCCAGGTCGTGTAAAGATCTTTCCAAATGATCATCGAGCGATAATAAGGCAAGATTTTTTCACCTCGTTCAGTGATAATTCTTAGCACCCTCTCGTCCTGACTTTTCATCGCGTCACCTTCACGACCGGGGCCTCGCAGGATCATGCCACCAGCATTGTGATATGACTGCGCGGCAGCGATATTAGGATGTTCAAGAACAAACTCGGCCACCGCACGGGTCTCCGGCTGCGAAAACGGATAGTCCTTGGCCCCGAATTGGATGTAATTGGGCTGCCAATCGTATGCCCAGTTGCGATTAAGGTCGTAACCGCCCCTGCCATCTTCATTGATTCGGCTGTCGCCATCGTTGTCAATTCCTTCAAAGCCAAGCATGCTGTACTGGCCTGGCTCATCAGCCCTAGCCCGGACCATCAAGTATTCGGGATAATCCGGATGTGGCTTAAACCGGCCTTGAGGGTCTTTTTTGCGCATCTGTGTGATAAAACCATCGCCGTTGAGATCTTCGGGGCCATCTTCATCAACAAGACCGTCTCGGTCATTGTCCGTCGGCTCAAGACCGCTACGAGCGAAGAGTCCTCCATGAATCCAAAAGTCCCGCCCGTCAGGATTAATCGTTGGTAAAAGGTAAAAAATGCGGTCGTTGAGCAAAGCAGTCACTTTTTCCAGCCGACCATATTGATGGCAAAGATACCAGGCCGTATAGGCTACCACCTCAGCGGCCTGGACCTCATTGCCATGAATGTTGCCGTCAATATACATCCCCGGCTTGCGATCTGGCTCGCCAACATCACGTGCTGTGACTTCCAGGCACCAGATATCCCGTCCTTCGGAGGATTTCCCAATTGAATAGAGGCGGGTCAGATCGGGGAAGGCTTTGTGAAGCTGGGCCAGAATGGCAGCCAATCCTGCGTGATCGTAAAATCGGTTCCATGCTACCTGGACTTTACGCTCATCTGAAGCGCCCAGTGCGGGAAACGAATGCTGGGCTAAATTATCAGATGGCGTATTAGCTGGGCGTGCTTCAGCTTGCGCCAAAACAACATACGAGAATAGTAAAGCAACGATATAAATCTTTGTTCCTATTTGCTGTTTCATGAGGAACACCTTTTATTCATTGATTTCTGTTTTTCTAATGCGTATGCCGTCACCGTGCCGGCGACGGCTAAACGACCCCCAAATAAATTTAGGGGCTAAACCGCTCAGTGTTCATTACTCGTCTTTCATTAGCTTGATAGTCCCCTCGACCTGGCCGGCCAGCATTGAGACTACTTTGAAGTCAATCTCATCATGATCAGGGGCGTGTATTATATAGCGTACCTCAGCCATTCCGCCACTTCCCTGGATCGACGGGAGGTTAGTAATCCTATTTCCTGAAAGAAAAAATTCGTTGTCCAGCTCGATAATTACACGCGTCGGATAAACCTCATGCGTTGTTTCGCCATGGGCCAGCGAAGTGGGCAGAAATCCGGTGTTTTCCACCTGAATCTCGATCTCATATATCGATTTGCCTAAGTGATGACTCTGAATTCCGCGAATGCCGATACGCGGAAGCCGTTGTGCTATCGTTGTCAGGAAATTAACATGTTTTGTGGTAATTTCTTCAAGCATCTCAATTGGCGGATTGGTAAGAGCGTAAGGAGCATAGCCTCCGACTTCAACCCGTTGGTCTGGAAAATCAGGATGTTCGATTCGCCGCCATGTAATAAATGCTTCGGGCGCAGATTTGTCAAACCACTTGAGTTGCTCCCGCTCGTCTTTATTTCGTTTATCTTCATCATCCTTTGTAGCTTCCTTCTTCTGATTACTTTTCTCTTCGTTCTCTGATTCGTTTTTCTCTTTCTTCTCGGCAGCTTTAGAAAGCTCTACGGCGATTTTAGGGCTCCAGGCTCGGGCCGCAAGCGACAGTCGACCCCGATGAAAATACATCCAATCACTGAACGTACCGGGCATAGAGGCACTATCAATCTCTTTAGTCAATCCTAACGTTTCTTTGTAGATATCGCCAAATGTGCGGTAGTAACCCAAATCCTTTTCATCGATCGCAGTCATAGGTTTCCGACGCTCATCCGATGGCGCACCTTCTGGGGTTTTTAAAAGATTATCCGCGATGCCATAGGTGAAAACAATTCCAATGTTCGGGTGCTCAATTACAAATTCTGCAAGGGCCCGCGTTTCGGTTTCACTAACTTGATGCAGACCAGCATCTGTAGCAAAAAATTTGAAATTATACGGAAAGTTACGGTTCAAGTTGACGCCTCCCTGACTATCTTCATTCCATAACTCGTCGTTGTCGTTATCAATTCCCTCGGTTAGATACCGCCATGCACCTACCTCGTTTTTGAGATGATCAGCCTTCAAAAGCAATCGGTCATCTACCGGATCGAGGATGTATTGGCCCTCTGGGTCCTCGACGCGCATCCAGCTAATCAGTCCATCTCCATTCAAATCTTCAGGGCCATCTTCATCTATGAAGCCGTCGTGATCTTCATCGACAGGTTTATTGCTCACACATGTTTCGAATTTCGGTTGGCTAAAAAAATGCTCCGCGGCATCCGGATTGAGCCGCGGGATAATATAAATTGTCGTGGTCTGAAGAAGTTCAAAGATATTAGCATCTGTTTGGTACTGCTGGATCAAATGTTCAATCCAGGATACCGCCAACGAAGATCCAATCAAATCGTTACCTTCTACACCTGCCACGACCAATATTGCCGGGCGAGCCTTGTGGTCCTGCTTAGGACCTTTACCTACCTCGACCAGCCAGACCTTGCGTTTTGCCATCGACCAGGCTATATTATTAACTCGCACAAGATTCGGATCTTGCTTCACAAGGGATAGCAAGTGCTTTCCAAGCGATTTGTAGTGGTAATACTCTGTGGGCTGGGCAACTGCTACCTCCATCGCCAACAGACTTATTATCACCGCCGAAAACCAGCAGGGCTTCGCTCTTAGCTGATAGATTCTTAGGAACATATCATCGTCTCCTATAAAGCCTTATGATTATCCTATAGCGGCCTCAATAACGCAAGACTTTTAGACATAGTTTTAACTGCCGATCCATTATCTACGCTCTCCAACCTGACCTACGGCCGAGAATCTTCTATTTCTTGTGATCTTTGGTTAATTTGGGTGAAATTCGTTCCGATATAATATTCAGGACCCCAAAACCGGTTGGAGAAGAATAAATGAGCCAAAACTTCTCAATTATAAGCCGAATACAAAGCTTCAGGCATGCAATTAATGGCATCGGCCTAATGCTCAAATCGCAGCACAACGCCTGGATCCATGCTACGGCATCTGTTCTCATTCTACTTGTCGGTGCTTTCTTCAACCTTACGTATGGAGAGTGGTGCTGGTTAGTGATAGCAATCATGTCGGTTTGGACCGCAGAGGCATTGAACACAGCATTAGAATTTCTGGCAGACGTAGCTTCTGCCGAATTTCATCCCCGCGTGGCAAAGGCAAAAGATGTGGCGGCTGGTGCAGTGCTCATTGCAGCCACGGGCTCTGTGGCGATTGCGTTGCTTATTCTGGTCCCAAAAGTGCTAAGCGCGGCAAACAACGCGATGAATGGCTGACAAAACGGAGAGGGCGGGATTCGAACCCGCGGTGGGAGTTTTTACCCCCACGACGGTTTAGCAAACCGTTGCCTTAAGCCACTCGGCCACCTCTCCAAAACAATTCTGTAGTAATCTACATCAATTAAAATGTAAAGTGCCTAATTTGACTAAAATGTAAAGTGCCTAATTTGACTAAAATTTAAAGTGACTAAAATTCCTTTTTATAACTTTAGGCATTTTAGCTCACTTTAGTCACTTAGTCAAATTTTCAATATCCCTCGTTACAATCTCTGCTATGATTTGTTTTTGTTCTGACAACACTGGGCTGGGGGCTTTTCTTTTTACTGTAGCAATTTTTCGCTGCTCAGCCAAAATTTCTTCGGCAAGGTCAAATCTCGGTATCGCATGTTTTTGCTGAGACGATGAAGTATTTTGGCCGCTGCCTTTTGTTTCGCGAGAATTATCCTCTTGATTACTTTTATCATTGTACGGCGGCATTATATCACCTGCGTGAAGAATATCGGGATTACTATTGGCTTTGCTCATCATCACAGTCTCATTTAGTTTAACATATCATCCGAGATTAGTTAAGGATAAAATTTGACTGCTCAAACATACAGCAATAAATGCACCACCTATATAGGTGTGCCATAGTCTCGCCAAAACTTACTACGGTCATTAAGTTGCTCCTTCCACTTCAGCAGTTCCTTGCGCATTCGTTGCAGATATTGGACATAGTTTGGGTTGCCCGCCAAGTTATCAAACTCCCATGGATCCGATTGCAGGTCGAACAGTTGCGTAGTTCTTTTACCCTTCACAGAATATTCGATCAGCTTGTAGCGCTTGTCGCGGACGCCCCGCTGAACATCTTTATAGGCGAAGAAGAGTGTGTCCCGAATCTTCTGTTGTCGGTTTCTAATGATAGGAACCAAACTGCGTCCTTCTACCGAGCTGGGAATTGACAGGCCTATCAACTCACAAAGGGTAGGGTAAATATCCAGCAGATAACAGAAAGCATCATGTTTTTGGTCTCTGTGGATGCCGGGACCAGTAATAACCAGGGGCACATGGATGCTGTGTTCATAGATGTTCTGCTTGCCCATTAGGCCATGGCGGCCAACAGCCAGGCCATTATCGCCGGAAAAAACTATTAGCGTGTTCTCATCCTGTCCTGTTTCCTTCAGAGCTGCAAGTACTCGTCCGATTTGTGCATCCACGTGTGTTATCATTGCATAGTAGGCGGCAATATGCTTTCGGATTTCCTCCGGTGTCCGCGGCCAGGCCGCCAGCTTTTCGTCACGAGTCTTCATGGCACCATTGTCAAATGGATGTTCAGGCATAAAATTTTTCGGCAGGACTATCTGCTCAGGATTATACATATCCAGGTACTTTTTGGGCATGTGACGCGGATCATGAGGTGCTGTGTAGGCGATGTACACAAAGAATGGGCTCTCGTCCTTATAATCACGCAGGAATTTTATCGCAGCGTCACTGAATAGCTCGCTGGAGTGCTTATTTTCGTTGTAGTATATTTTTTGTTTGGGATACTTGCCGGTAGGGTCGAAATCTCGGACAGGAACTTTATAGTGGTCACTCATACCATCGAAAAATATTTTCGCCCCGTCCGTAAAGCAGCGAGCATATGCTTTTGAATCCTGGTGCCACTTTCCTGTGTGGAAAGTTGTATACCCAGCCTTTTGCAGCACCTCTGGCAGAGTAATATGATTTTCCGGAATTACATTGCCAACGCCTTCAAGGCCGAACAGGGTTCGGCCGGTCATTAACATAGCTCGGCTCGGCACACACACCGCCCCGCTCATCGATCCCATTATATAAGCATTAGTAAAAGTCGTTCCATTGCGCACCAAGGAATCTATATTGGGGGTAATGATATGCTCATTACCCAGTGCGCCGATTGTATCAAAGCGCTGGTCATCAGTAAAAATTAAAATGACGTTTGGCAGTTTTCTTGTAGACTCTGTTGTTTGGCCTAAATCGGCACAACCCGACAATATCGACAGGATACCCGGCGATGCTGCTAAAGAACCGATTGCTTTCAAAAATTCTCTTCTTGTTTGCCTATCCATAATTTTCTCTGTAACTTAAAGCAACTTGTCCTTATTCGCTGATATGTCGTCAATATCTTTATTTTTTACTCCTTCAGTTTTTAACTATCTCGCCCGCTTCACATGGGCATAATAGGCACCACACAACTCTTTGTCCTGTTGATCCATAAACCAGGTCTCTAAGCGTGTTTTGCCAGCTTTGAGCTGTACCTGGAACGTCACTGCGTGTGCCCCATTAGGAATCGCTTTAGTTACATCCACGTCAGCGATCTTCAATCTAGCGCTGGTTGCGCTGATGGCCGTACCGCCAGGAATAGCTGCGTTAATAGGCTCATCCAGCTCGACTGGCCAGCGCCGAAGGGCGAATTCATATGTACCGTCGCGAGCCACTTCTACCGCCCAAAAGCCATTGGACTTGCTGGCACTGCGGACAGCATTCTGGCTCCATGCTGGATTCGGACCATGCCAGTCATGGGACATCAATCGGGTCGGATTCTCTTTCTCGGAACCGATAATGATTTCACAGTACTCATCAAAGCGTTGCGAAACATCGGCCCACCAATCTTCGTAATTTTGGCGTAATGTCTCTACAATCCCTGGATATTTGTTTGCAACGTCGTTTTGTTGTGCGGGGTCAGCCTTCATATCATAAAGCTCTTGGCCGTTAATCAGCCGCCAGCGGTCGGTCATAACCGCACTTTTGCGCCATTTCTCTGGATGCTCGATACGCTGAGAATCAGTGACCAGAGTGCGGTCAGGCCAGCCCGCCGTCCGTCTGGCGGGCCAGCTCTTATCCGGTTCTATCAGAAGTGGAACGAAACTGTCACCGTCAAACTGAACCTCAACAGGTTTGTTCAGCTCGCATAGTCCAATCAATGTCGGCAGTATATCGATATGAGCTGTCAGGCGGTCAATGTCTCGTCCGCCCGTGAGTCCACCACCAGGCCAGCGAATAAAGCACGGCACACGGTGACCGCCGTCATATTCCGAGCCTTTCTTGCCACGCATTCCAGCGCTGAAGCCTGCTGAGGTGCCATTATCCGTCATAAAAATGAGAATAGTGTTTTGCTCCAGACCAATATTCTTGAGTCGCTGCATCAGCCGGCCCATATTCTCGTCGATGTTCGTAATCATACCGTAGAAATTGGCCTGTCTGTCGGGAACACCCTTATCCCGGTACGGCTTGCTATACTTGTCGGCAACATTGTATGGACCATGCGGAGCATTAGTCGTCAGGTAACAGAAGAACGGCCGGTCTTTATTGGCCTCGATGAACTCCATGGCCCCATCAAACCAGATGTCGGTGCAGTAGCCGGTAAATTTCTCCAAGGTGCCATTGTGCCTGTAGGTGTCATCAAAGTAGTCGTTGCCCCAGTAGTCAGGGCCTTGCCCGACTCCGCCCCCACCATGAATCAACACTTCATCGAAGCCCCTATCCTGTGGCCTGAATGGATAGTTGTCGCCCAGGTGCCACTTACCGAAGATGCTCGTGCGATAGTCACTGGCTGAGAAAACATCGGCCATTGTCACTTCATCCTTGCGCAATAGCGATCGGCCCATAATTGTGTGCCATACGCCTGTGCGGTTGCAATAGTGTCCTGTCATCAGTGCCGAACGCGTGGGAGCACAGGTTGGGCTGACGTGGAAGTTAGTCAAGCGAATGCTCTCAGAATGCAACCGATCCAGATTCGGCGTCTCGATTACTGGATTTCCATGGCAGCCTAAATCGCCATAGCCCTGGTCATCGGTAATCACCAAAATAACGTTCGGGCGTTTGCCACCCATACGAAGCTCCAGGGACTTATTTGACAACGCAGATTCTGCATCGGTAGTACAGCTTGAAAACAGTGTGGTTCCTGTCGCCAGAGCACAACTTTTAAGAAATTCACGCCGGTTCATAACATTTTACCTCCATTGTTCTAAAGATTAATCAATTCTTGACTGTCGTCAGACAAGTCCGCCGCGCGTCTGGCGGACAAGTCTCAAACCGACAGATATGTTTAAATACACACGCCATCTGGTTCACAATTTAACTAATGTTACCTTGAAAAAGTTTTTAGACAACAACTTGTCATTGCGAGCGAAGCGAAGCAATCTCAGTTGTGAAGGTGAATGAGATTGCCACGGCCCCCAGGGGGCCTCACAATGACAGGCAGTACTCAGCAAGTTAACCAATATCTAAAAACTTTCTAACAGTAGATTAGCCAGGTCCAATGGAAAATTGCGTGAAATCACCCGGGTTAAATTGCTCTATTAGCGAATTAACATCATCAATAGTAACAGCTTTAATCGCCTTAATGTCATCCTCAATGGTGTGATACTGTTTTAAATATGTCCAGCTAAAGCCCAGGTCAATCAGCCGACCCATTGGCAGCTCATTTTTAATAACCAAAGCGCTTAACACCTTATTTTTTGCCTTTCTTAATTCATCTTCGGTTATTCCG
>CAYNKI010000142.1:9353-9942 GCA_964397675.1 uncultured Pirellulales bacterium | reverse complement strand
GCAAAGAAATCATCAATAGCAACCAGTGCAAAAATGGACAAAAAAGTTCTCGATGACGCTTTTCAGGTCCTTGAGAAATCAAAAAAGGCACAATCGGCCGCTACCAAGCCGAATATCTGGAGAATAATAATAAAAAGCAAAATAACAAAAGCCACCGCTGCCGCACTGATAACCATTGCGGCGCTTATCGGCATACATCAGCTCGCCAGATCTTTTGAAACGGTGGCGTGGGCGGAGGTTGCGCAGCGCTTCCAGTCCGTGCCTTTTTTCAGTGCCGCCATATATATAAAGGAAGATGTCACCTCAGAACCGGAGCAGATAGAGCTGTGGATGAGCCGCGCAGGAAAAGCCCGCATGCGCATCGGAACACAAGTAATCTTCGGCAACCACGGAAAGATCGTTAGAGCCTTCGACATCAAGACACGCGCCCAAACAGAATCGGATGAACGGGCCGCTTTATTTCTCAAGAGAATTGGCGAAGCAGGCAAGTTGTCACTCGACTTAATCATTCGGGTCATGTTTCGTGGCACCATGCAGGACGTGACCCCACTGATCAATCCGGATGCAGTCATCTCGCAGGATATGGTCG
>CAYNKI010000142.1:4239-9343 GCA_964397675.1 uncultured Pirellulales bacterium | reverse complement strand
CATCTGGGCCTTGCGAGAAAGCCACTTGCCCGTGCGTATCAGGGTATGGGATCCGCGAGATGGGGATGCAACCGACGCCGTCTTCGAATACTCCAAAGAGCAGGCAGAAGAGTTCTTCGATCCGAACGCCTTTGAAGAGGTTCTGAGAACTGGGCGTGCCTCGAGCCGGGTGAACCTTGCATACGCGTTCCTTAAAGACCCTGGCGGCAAGAGAATTACTCCAGAGGACATTTTCGCCCAGGAAGGTTATCATGTTCCACAGGTCCAGCAGGTCGGCATCACGCCGGACGGCGCGGTCTGGGTCATCGCCAACAAGGGACGAAACCGCGCGCCAACCGGCCACCACTTTTATGGCTTTGAAAAAATCCAGGATGACCTGGGCAGAGAGTACAGAAGGGTTTACTCCTCTCACCGAACCTCCACAGACCAGAGTATGCAGGTATTTGTACCTATGAACTATCCTTTTGATGAGCAGATACCTGAAAAACTTACATTGGTTTGTCAGATTGACGATTACCACCCAAGTATCAAACAAGAAATTATTGGTACAGTGGAGTTAACACAATGGCAGCACAAAAAAACCTGGCCTGAAGGAACCATCACAGATAACGAACAATCATTCCGCAACCAAATGGCATGGAGGCATTGCAACGGCGAACGCTACGAGAAGGCCGAACGAATCATGGATACTATTGAGGGTGAGCCGGAAGACAATCCGGCCGCGCTGGAACGCGAGCGAATCCGACTGCGTATGCTCCTCAAACAGCAAAAAACCGACGAGGCTCTGGCTCTAAGCCAACGCCTCACGCCTCTGCTCCTAAAAGACCACAGAAGATGGACAGGATATGCCCCGAGTGCGTATATCTTCGCCGACCTGATTCTTGCACAGGCTTATGCAGGTAAATTTGACCAGGTAAAACAAACCTGGCAACAAATAAAAAATGCCCAGCCAGAACTGCATCCGAAACTGACAAAGTCTGCACGTAAACGTATTGAAGAAGATATTCAACGTAGTCTTGATATATGTTTACGCCAGATAGTTCCCCAAATCTCACGCACAGCGCACCTGACAATCGAGCAGCTCAACACAATATTCGACATTGATATCAAGAAAAGCGAAGAATTCAGACACTACGCCTTCTGGGACTGGAACCCAGAATTGGAGAAGCCCAATTACCGCAACTGGGAACGGCATCTGGAGGAGCTGGCCGAATACTGCAAACACCATCCACTGACGGAGAAAATGGAAATCATCAAAAGAAACACAGAGCAAGAGTATGGAGTCACGTCTCTGAAGATGCCCGGGATCGAAGGCTATTCGATCTATCCCTTGAGTAGCACATTAAGGGGCCAAGCGCGATACTACCGGTATCCCGAATCACTCGGCCGTGTCCGTGCCGGAGATGGTATTCCCGATATTAGGCTAAACCATGATCTTATCATCAAGAGTGGCGTTACCAGCGATGAGCGACAGCTTCACATTCTGAATTATTTCGGCCTGGAGGTCGTTGAGGTAAACGAACCGCGCATAGTCTGGATCGCTCGGCATGATGGGAGAAACCTCAAAAACTACGAAGAGGTCCGTGCCCCACTACCAAGCAGCTATCCCCGCAAAGCCGGGAGCAGGAGATCCTATTCCAGCGGCGGTTTTGACCTGTCTTACCTGTTCCGAAACTTCATGCGCGACCAAGATAAGAACATCCTGGCAAATGGTATAATCGTAATAGATGAAACCGGCATCACCGAAAAGGTCATCCTCGAATGCCCTTTCTTTGAAGGGCCCGAAGGCGTTGAGTTTGCCCGTAACTGGTTCAAAGAGCAATTCGGCGTCACTTTCACCGAAGAAACTCGCACAATGAAGACCTATGTGATACGAAAGCGGGAACAAGAATAGATACCCTAAGCAAATTTTCCTCGCGGCCGGGCTTGTTTTCGCTCGGCGGCGTTTTTTATGCGCAAATATAAAACTGTGAAATTTGGGCATGATTCAATCCTGGGTGGCAGCCTCAATCCCGATGTACTTCGGGAGAGCGAAGTCGAATGGGCGCAGCTTGGGTATGGCAAAGCTCCAAAAGCGGTGTAAACATCCCAAAAACTGTTTTCTTGCTATCGATGTCGAATCCAATTATACTTATCCGTAAACGGGAAACTCCGCCTTCATAGTTTATTTGTGGTTTATATAAAATTTTAGTTGACACTAAACTTTTGATAATGTATAATATATATCAAACAATTTAATAGCGATGCTGGATAATGGAGATAAAATAGTGAAACCAGGTAAACAGGATAGCAGGAAATCAGGGTGCAGGATATCAGAAGACCAGGAAATCAGGATACAGTCCAACTTTTTCTACAATTGTCGAGAATCCTCTACAAATTGGCCCTGTTTTTTGCAAAACAAAGCCAATTTACGCAGCGCCAAAATGAACGTAACCTTCTTCCTCACAAAGGATTATGAAAATAAAACCGCCTTCAGAGCCCAAAAAAACAAACCAAAACAAAGCCAATTTGCTAAAGCTGAATTGAAAGGAGTAAGATTATGAGAACAATCAAAACAGGAGTAGTACTCGCATTATTGGCAGCCGTTTTTTCGTTTGGTACCGCCACCGCCCAGCTCTTGGAGATACCTGAGGTGCCCAGAGATAAGGTTATTTGCTTTGCCTTATATACTGTCCAAAACAACATCCTGAAGATGACAGCGCAACTGTATCCGCTAAAGGAAGGAGAGGACAGGCGAGTTCGGCTCGAAATCAAGAAAGGCCGAAAGTGGAAGCAAGTAGCCAAAGCGCGAGTAATCGAGGACGGCTGGACTGCTCATTTCCGCGTTGAGAACTGGGATTCTACAAAAGATATTGAGTACCGAGTCGCTCACGGCGAAAATGCGTACTATACAGGTACTATCCGCAAAGACCCGGTCGATAAAGATACGATTGTCGTGGCAGCATTTACCGGCAACTCGATCAATCCAAAACACGGCGGCGACATACCAAAAACAGACATCGTTGAGAACATCAAGGAACTGAAACCCGACCTGTTGTTTTTTTCCGGAGACCAAGTCTATGACCATTTTAAGCATTATGCAGCCTGGCTGAAATTCGGTAGAGACTTTGGGGAAATCATTCGTAATATACCCACAGTTACGATACCTGATGATCACGATGTAGGTCATGCTAATTTGTGGGGGGCAGGTGGTAAGGTTTCACACACCCGCTCAGGGCACGATGGTGGATATGCAGCCCCGCTCGAGTATGTAAAAATGGTAGAACGCGCGCAGACCAGCCATTTGCCTGATCCATACGATCCAACTCCCATTGAGCGGGGTATCGGGGTATATTATACGGCTCTGACAGTGGGCCGGGTAAATTTTGCTATTATTGAAGACCGCAAATTCAAGACAGGTCCAGAGGGTCTTGTTCCCCAACATGGACCCAGGCCTGACCATGTCACCGACCCCAATTACGATCCGAAGAGCTTGGATGTACCTGGTGCAATATTGCTGGGTGAACGTCAGCTTAGTTTTCTTAGAGACTGGGCGGCTGATTGGCAGGATTGTGACATGAAGTGTGTGCTTTCCCAAACCGTTTTTTCTGGAGCTGCACAATTACATGGAAAGTACGAATACCGGTTGTTAGTTGATCTGGATTGTAATGGTTGGCCACAAACGGGGCGAAACAAGGCACTACGTGAGATGCGTAAAGGATTTGCATTTCACATATGTGGCGACCAGCATCTGGGGACATTTATTCATCATGGTGTAGATGAATGGAATGACGCATGTTATTCACTTTGCGTGCCTTCCATCGCAAACTTGTACCTGCGTTGGTGGGCGCCAATTGAGCCGGGTAAGAACCGCCAGCCGTCAATGCCCGAATATTTAGGCCAGTTCCAGGATGGGTTAGCAAATAAGATCACCATGTTAGCAGTTGCCAATCCTGGCCAGAGGAAAAACCACGACTATTTGACGACCAGGTCGGCAGGTTTTGGAGTAGTCAAATTCAATAAAAAAACGAGGGCAATCACAGTCGAATGCTGGCCCAGAAACATGGATATTTCAAACCCGACTGCAGAGCAATATCCCGGCTGGCCTAAAACGATTGACCAGCTTGACAACTATGGGCGAAAAGCGGTGGAATATCTACCGACGATCAAAGTCAGCGGTATGTCAGACCCTATCGTGCAGGTAGTTGACGAGGCCGATGGTGAGATCGTCTATACTCTGCGGATCAAGGGCAGGTCGTTCCGGCCTAAGGTATTTAAGAACGGCAAGTATACAATCAAGGTTGGTGATCCGTGCATTGGAGAGATGAAAACCTTCAAGAACGTGGAATCATTGCCGCCGGAAAAAAGTCAGATACTAAACGTAAGTTTTTAAAATATATCAGTTGAATATCAATGTAGATGATAATACAAGGGCCGTGGGCTCAAGTTGCCCACGGCCAATGACTGTTATATGTCTACCCCCCTTGGACATATAGTATATACATTAGCAATTAAGACGCTGCTTTGAAAATCCAGCCTGTTTATTGCTTAGCCGTCAATTTGAAGCTGCTTGTTTTTTATCTTTTGATTTATGAATTTGCTGGTGCGCAGGGCAGCGTGCTTGCCGAAATCAATGCACTTGTGCATCCCTTGATTAAAAGATTCTGCAAACTTGTCTGATTTGAATGCTGATTGTACCAAGTTTTTTTCATGTGACTGGCAGATTTTACTTTCAGGCGTGGGTGCCAACGTGTAGATTGCGGTTGCAAAGCCTGTGAAATAGACTATCAGTAAAAATATGAATTTGGTTCTCCAGCCTCTCATCTACTCCCCCCTATGAAGGCTATGTTTTTACTTGCCTCTGCGTCTCTTGACGCAAGTCGAGGCAGCAGGTCGGTCACCCCCCAGCGGTCTTTTGTATTGGTCTCTACTTAATATTTAAGATAAAAAACAGCAGATGCCAAACAAGAAATATAGTTTTTTGTTTTTGTTAAGCTAATGTGTTATAATTCAACTAAGGAAAGTCGGAAATCAGTTTCTGGAGATAAAAAGGCGTAATGGATGCGAAAAAGAGAATAGAGTATTGGCTGGACATAGCGCATTACGATTTGACCAGTGCAAAAGC
>CAYNKI010000142.1:0-4139 GCA_964397675.1 uncultured Pirellulales bacterium | reverse complement strand
TATGCCTGTAAGCATGGTGGTACTTTACGGCTCACACGCCAGAGGAGCCGGCAAAAAAACCAGCGATATAGATATTGCTGTAGTGGTGGATAAATTTCGCGGCGATTATCTAAAGGTTAGTGCCGAATTATTTAATCTTGTACGCACCGTAAATAAACGCATAGAACCTGTGCTCTTATGCTGTGAAAACGACAAAAGCGGATTTTTGGAAAGTGTGCTGAAACATGGTAAGATTATTTACAAGTCGAAAAATTGATACTGTTTTGCCTGACACATATCAGTAGATACAAGATGCGGAAGATAATTTATTATCAAGAACTTTTTTGAGTGTTCTACATACGGTTTCGATTTGGTCTTTACTCAGATTATTATAAAACGGCAATGCAATAGTCCGGCTGCAAACGGATTCTGTAATGGGGAAATCGCCGCGTTTATAGCCGAATTCCTCGACCATAAACGGCTGCAAGTGCACCGGTGGAAAATAGTTTCCTACTTGAATATCCCTGCCTCTCATTGCTTCTAAAATCCTGTCCCGCTGCTGGGCAGGAAATTTTCCCGCCAGTAGAACAACGAAGACAAACCAGTTAATATCACAATCATCCGGCTCAACTGGCACTATCAGTCTGTCATCGGCAGCAAGCATTTCTTGATACCATTTTGCAACCTGTTGGCGTTTGGCTTTGATTTGCTCGATTCTCGAAAGCTGCGCAATACCCAGCGCACAATTGATGTCACTAAGTCGGAAGTTATAGCCTAACCGTTTATGACTTAGCCAGCTGGTACCTATGTCCCTACCTTGGTTTCTAAGTGACACACACATATCTGCCAGTTCATCGTCATCGGTCAAGATCATTCCACCTTCGCCTGTGGTTATTTGCTTATTTGGATAAAAAGCAAACACGCTCATTGTGCCGAATGTGCCAACCTTTTTTCCATTCAATGTAGAGCCTAATGCTTCACAACTGTCTTCTATTACATTCAGATTATGCCTTTGAGCAATCTCAAAGACGTTGTCGAGACCAGCAGGGTTGCCGAAAATCGGCACTGGCAGAATAGCTTTTGTGTTGTCGGTAATCTTGGATTCAATTTTTGTCGGGTTAATGTTTAAGCTTGTCGGTTCAATATCAGCGAAGACCGGCTTGGCACCTGCCATCATAATAGAAGTAGCTGAGGCAATAAAAGTAAATGGCGTTGTAATGACCTCATCGCCTTGGCCTATCCCCAGTGCTAACATGCACAGGAGCAAGCCGCTAGTACCGCTATTGACAGCAACTGCTCGTTTTGTTCCGATGTACTTAGCAAAAGCATGCTCAAATTCACTGAGTTTAGGACCAAGGGACAGATTAGGAGTACGAAGCACTGCACAAACCGCCTCGATTTCTTTTTCGGTGATATCCGGCCGAGATAAATATATCTGCATAAGAAAATCTCCTCATCAAAGAGAACCAGCATAATCTTTAAGGCTGAATTGTACTGCTTGTAGTCGCAAATCGCAAATGGCAAGTCGCAAATCGCCATAAGTGATTGGCCACAAGCGATAAGCCCTTATGGGACGTGATATTTTAAAGATAGCTGTTTATTGGGCATAAACTTGGAAAATATAGCTTGATTATTAAACAGCTTCTAATTTAAGGCCGAATTAGAATACGGAGTAAATTCTATGAATAACGGGGCTGAAAGAAAATGGCAAAAGGTAAAAATGTACTGACAACGGGTGATGTAGCCAAGATTTGTAACGTGGCTCCTCGAACAGTCTCGAAGTGGTTTGATTCCGGCCAACTGAAGGGTTATCGCATACCCGGCAGTAAGGATCGCCGAATACCGGTAAGCGAACTGATTCGCTTCATGAAAGTACATAACATGCCTGCGGTAGGGCTGCCGGTAGGCAAGATCCGGGTCCTTATCGTGGATAGCAACGAGGATGAAGGCTCGGATTTGGCCGAGACTTTGAGAGACAAAGCTGGTTACGAAGTGCAAATCGTCCAGAGCAATTTTGAAACTGGTGCGACCACACAGAAATTTGCTCCACATATTCTACTGATAAACCTTTTAGCTACGGATATCGATGCAGCGGGAATTTGCAAAAGCATTCGTGATAATGAGGATTTACAGACCATCAAAATCATAGCACTTTCAAACCATTTAAGCGATTCCGAGTTTATGGCTTTATTGAAGAAGGGATTCGATAGCTATGTATCTGACTCTTCAGATGCTACCGAAGTCATAAAGAAGATCGAAGAGGCAACCGCAATCATCTATTAGTCCGCAGCTATTGAGTTTAGGCCCATATCTTATGGATGTAGGACTGAGTTGCTCTCGACTATGAGTTAGCAAAAAGGCCAGTATGGGAGACTGGCCTTTTTTGTTTAGTGGTTGTTTTTAGTAATCTTTAAGAGGTCTGAGCCATGCCGGCCAATTGGCTGTCGTTATACCTCCACCTCTTGTCCAGAAGCCGTTCACATTGTAAGTTTGGTGCCATTTTAATGTCCACAACTCCTTAAGCCCTATCTTCCTCCCGGAGAAATCCAAAAATATGTTATTTATGAATCCTTCGTGCCTGTTAAGGCAGACCCGCGCCATGTGAGTGTTTCCCGACCATACCTGACCATCATAATCCGGAGGGTCATCCTTTTCTTCTGGCCAGACATTATATCGCTGGGCACCAAAAAACATTGGTACGTAAGCTGCACCTTTAACATTGGGGGTTCGCCAGTGGTCTTTTTCTGGTTTACCACTATGATGTTTGCCTGGGTCCGGATTATTAACCCAGCCATTTATTCCGTAGCTTCCCTTAAAGGGTTTAAGCCATCCATCCCGCTGATAGTAGCCCCAGGCTGAGGTCGAGCCAAGGAACGTTCCACGCAGGCCCGAAGCAGTGCCATCCTCATAAAACCAGGGCTTTGTCGCACTGGGGCACAAGGCAATGTCACTTTCCCACTTATGGTATTTTCCCATCGCTTTTACCCAACGATTATCATCACTGCCATCGGGCATGCTACCGGCGACACCATTAACACCTTCCATGAAATAGCCGTTGTTTTCTTCCGTATACATTGAAAAGTAAAGGGCCCATTGTTTCAGCTTGGTCAGACAAGCAGACGTCTTTGCCTGTTTTTTCACTCGACTTAGAGCCGGCATCATTATAGCCATTAACAACGCAATGATAGCTATGACTACCAAAAGCTCTATTAACGTAAATCCCGTTAGAAATCTTCTACTTTCCTGACCAAGAATCTTGATTTCTAAAGGGTTAAACCCCCTTGTTTGTCCATGATAATATTCCTTCGTTTTGCTAAGGTTTCGCTGCTAATTCATAGGATGCGCAAGATCAGGTCTTTGTTCGATAAGTTTTGCATTTTCCCGCTATTTTTTAACCTTACTTTGACAGAAACAGTATACCTTAAATATGAATCTCTTGCAATATTCAAATTAAAAAAAATTATTAGGCAGATTACAGATTAGTCAAGGTAGATTTTTCTGTATATAGCCACTATGAAGATGGAAGGATGCAAACCGCCGGCGTCATCCACCCGGATTCCAATGCAGTGCTGTACAACACCTGGCAGGGATAGAATATCGAGCTAAAAGACTTTGTCGGCGTGAATCTGCAGGTCATCAAGAAGATGATTATTGGCGTTGGCAGCAGGGTCAAACCACCTGGCTACTGAGCCTGGTGCTGTTTGCCCGGGTAGTGTAAGTCCAGCCACTCCAGGTCAACGTTAGGTGGATTGAACAGTTGTCCCTTGCCGAAGCCCTTGGCCGCAGCTTCTGTTCGACTCATGCAGTAGATAATCGTCCGCTTGTCCGCCCATTTCTTGCGTTCTGCGTGACCATCCATGAAACTAAAGGTGCAGGCATCGCTGTGAAAGATGCCCAGAGGGTCCCACAAAGTGCCGGCGCCTGGAATATACGACCATCCATGATGATTATGGTTGCTTTTGTCGCGTATCTCCTCTACGAAGAGCATCTTGGTGGCCGGGCTTTTGAAACTGGACAATTTCTTCGGATCGGAACTGTCTGTTGCCCGCATATAATCCGTGAGAGAGTAACTGCGGTAAATAAGATATTCCAGTCCCATGCCCAGGCTTGTCCCCCTTGTTATTCGATTGTCACCCGGGCAATGATAGGCACCCACATCT
>CAYNKI010000141.1:0-9979 GCA_964397675.1 uncultured Pirellulales bacterium | reverse complement strand
AGCCTATCGCATACCTTACCGGCAAAACCGAATTTTATTCGCTCGAGATGAATGTCACGCCCGATTGTATGGTTCCTCGGCCGGAAACAGAATTACTCGTAGAACGTGCTATCGAATTTTTGCGTAATCGCCCCGTTAGAAATTCTACGATGTTCAAAACGACGCAAAAAGAGGAGATTTCTAACGGAGCAAGTACCGGCACTCAATTCGTTTGTGACCTATGCACCGGCTGTGGCTGTATCGCTGTTGCAATTGCCAAGAACTTCCCCCATGCTCGGATAATCGCAACCGATATTTCTGATGCTGCCCTAAATGTCGCCGCCCAAAACGTCGAAAAGTACCAGCTAAACGAGCGAATCACTTTATTATTTGGTGATTTATTCGACCCCATTGTGCCTAAAATGGATTTTGAAAAACTTGTCCCCGACTACGATCGGGGATTTGATTTGATTGTGTGCAATCCACCTTATGTAAGCGCAACTGAGTTTGAGAAGCTCGACAAAAATGTAAAAGATTACGAACCAGGACCAGCCTTGCTTGCAGGAAATGATGGCCTGGATATTTACCGGAAGATTTTTGAAAAAGTAGACCAATTTCTAAAACCTAATGCTGCGTTAATGTTGGAAATTGGTTTCACCCAGGGACAGGTGATTAAAGAGCTGCTCGAAAAAGCTGGGGCCTTCGCTGAAATTAAAATCGAAAAAGACCTTCAAAAAAACGACCGTATCGTAATTGCAAAAAAAATGTCACCCTGATTCAGTCTAAGAACTGTCGTTTTGGCTACCTTTCGCTTGTTTTCGCACCTGCTCCAACTCATCAGCAAGTTTACCCAGCTCAAGACGAAGCCTTACATGCTCTCTTTTACTTCGCAAAAGATATCTGATAAACAGAATAACCAAAAGAACCGGGATGCCAAGAGTGATAAAAATAACGACTAACTCAATCGGCCCTGGGGTCCAAAAACCTAAAGTTTCGCTTATCATTTCTTGTGTTCCTTTTTACGCGCCTTTAACACTTGTTCAAAAATCATTCAGCCTGTGCTGGAGAATCGCTGTTTTTGCTATCTTTTAATTCCTGCCGCAATAGGTGAACCTCTTCTGCGAGTTTGCCAAGTTCCAATCGAAAACGCAGTCTTTCCTCACCGCTGCGTTTGAGGTAGCGAACAAGCCAGACTATACCCCAGATAATCAAACACCACTTAATAATTGTTACCAATAAGCCAAACATGATGATAAAGACAACTCCAATGCTCATTTTCCTTTCCTTTCCTGTATTTCTTTTGGGTTTACCTTTTTCGATTCGAGCCAGGCGTCGACGTCAGCCCGGTTAAATTTAATATTTTTGGCGCTTATGCGGATGTATGGCGGACAATCGCCACTGGCAATGTACTTGTAAATTGTGCGTTTTGAATCGCCCAAATAAGCCGCCAAATCCTCTATTGACATCAACTGCATAGTGCATTATCCTCATCAATATGTAGTAATATGACACATATTTCATCAATATGCAACAAAAATTTAAAAAATTTCATTTTTTCCGTAAAATTTCTACTGTTCTGTTGCACTTAATTAATGAGTTAATAAGAAATCCACAGTTTGTATTAAGAGCAATCTCGTGTTATTTCTATAGTTAGGAAAAGAAATAAATATAAAAAATTTTTCTGCAAAAATATTGAAAAAAACTATTGCATCTTGTCAAGTAATGATATATCCTAATTGTATACGATGTTGGCAGATTAGGGAGGAGCAGGCCATGAAAAATTGGGCGTTAGCTCTGATATTTATGGGTGGAGTTGTGTTTTTCAATAGCACGGCTCGTGGTTCTATTGTCAGTTATTATTCTGGTTCAGCATCCACACTTTCCTCTGATGGCACAGAAAATTCTGCGGATATTCCGGAGTACGTTCCTTCTGAGCCCTCAATAAATTCCGAAGTCGACATAACATTTACTATTACGACGACAGTCACAAATCAAAGTGACATTATCTGGACAGGTTATATACTGACGCTTGATCCAGCAGGCAACGCCATTTTTGTTGAAGGAACCGGCGAGAGTACAAAATTCGAAATAATTGATTATCCGGACTCCTGGACCATCGAGTTCTGGGAACCACAGCCAGTACTGCCTGACGAAGCTGTTACGCTTCAGTTTGATATCAATATTTCAGGCCCTGCACCTCATACCTTCACCTTGTCACACAATCCCATTCCTGAACCGGCAACGGCTGCATTGCTTGGTCTTGGTGTCTTGGTCATACTGACAAGACGAAAAATATAGACCGACTTTGCTCTGAGAAGCTATTAGGTCCGACTTGATGCACCCGAGTATGAGCACGAGAATAACTGTGTCCCAGGATGGACCGTTAGGTCACAAATCGTAAGATAGAGAATACTCATGAGTGCGCCAAGCGAAGCTGATGTGAGCAATCCCGACAATCGGGACTGGCTCAAGGCTAACCACCAGGCCAGAACGGAACTTTGCGCATAATGAGGTAACGAGTTATGTAGAGCCAAAGCCAAGGCGGATTATCAGCCATAACGCAAGTGAAGGTATCCAGCCCCGAAATTGACAACATCGCACCGGGACAAGGGTTTCATCTCCTGGAAGCCAGTACCGCTGCACGCGCCGGTGGTGAGTGTGTATGCGGCGTGCCGGAGTCTAAGTCCATGGCAGGTAATCTAACTGTTCACATCGGTATAAGCCGCAGCCAGTCAAGCGTGTTTATATACCGAAGAATGAGCACGAGAAGCATCCGCTGGGTCTTCCTGCAGTTGAAGATAATATAGTGCAGAAGGGGATTGCTCGGATATTGGAGTCAATCTAAGAGGCGGATTTTCTGGACTGCTAATGCGGTTTTTAGCCCAAGAATCCCCTTTTTAGGTACTCAAAAGTCCTTAAGCAACCGCCATTCGGGTCAGGAGACTTTTTCGGAGGGGAGAATCCAAAATTTGAAATCTGAAATCTTAAATCCTAAATTAACAGTAATCCACCGGTTACACTCTAAATTCTAGATTCCCTGTCTTCTGCTTTCAGTCTTGCCTCATTTGTCTTTTGTTTGCAAGATTTTTTACAAAATCAATTGCTTCGGTGTTGACACTATGATAAGTTGAGTTGTTGTTACAAAGTTTTAAGATAGTACCGCCACCCACTCATTCCCGCGAAAGCGGGAATGCAGAGACAAAAGGGCATTAGGCGAAGCCTCACACCAATTACTGGCAAAAAACTTACTCAAGGTAGCTTAAAAGGCAAGTTTTTTGGAGATAATTAAAGATGAGAAAAGCCAGCTTAATCTTACTGGTAATGTTGGTAGCTACAGCAGTCGCCGGAACGCTGGATGGCTGGGACCAGGTGCCCGAGATTCTTAGCCGTATCGTCCCTCCCACTTTCCCGAACCGTGATTTCAAGGTGACTGATTACGGCGCCGCCGGAGATGGCGTCACCAACTGCAACCCGGCTTTTAATAAGGCGATCGCGGCCTGCACTAAGGCCGGCGGCGGACGCGTTGTCGTCCCGAAAGGCACATTTCTCAGCAATGGTCCTATCCATCTGGACAATAACGTTAATTTGCATGTAACAAAAAACGCTAAAATTATTTTCGGCACAAATTTTGACGATTATTTGCCCCATGTTCGGGTAAGATGGGAAGGCACTGAGTGCTATAACTATTCGCCTCTCATCTATGCGTACAAGAAGACCAACATAGCTATCACCGGATCGGGGACGCTTAATGGCCAGGCAGAATCGACGTGGGCCAAGTGGCCTTTGAAACTCAAGCCTGGAACCACAACTAACGAACAACTGCGCAAGATGAACCACGACAATGTACCCGCGGAACAAATAAAGATCTTTGGAAAACCAACGATGATCGAACCGTTCGAGTGCAAGAATGTTCTCATTGAAGGTGTGACGATGGAAGATTATCCGTTCTGGTGCGTTCATCCAACATTTTGTACGAATGTTACCATCCGGAAACTAAAGATTCTCAGCCACAATGCTAATAACGACGGAATCGACCCTGATTCGTGCACGGATGTTCTGATCGAAGACTGTTATCTCGACCAGAGCGACGATTGTCTCGCAATCAAAGCCGGACGGGATAACAGTGCGTGGCGAGCCGGCAAACCTTGTCAGAACATTATTATCCGTAACATGCCGACCAACTTTGAAGGCATCGCTATCGGCAGCGAACTCTCTGGTGGTGTGCGAAACGTTTTCGTGTACGACTGCAAATATGATGATGGCAACGTGTTGTACTGTAAGTCCAACCTTGATCGCGGCGGATTCATTAAGGACATCTACATAAAAGACCTCGATATAGGAAAAGCCCGGATTATCAGATTGAGAAACAACTACCACGGGTATCGAGGCGGTAACTTCCCGACAGAGTTCCGCAATATCAACATCGAAGACGTGCATATTAAACAAGGGTCCAACGAGACGATATCCATTACGGGAGTCGAAGGCGCGCTCGTTTACGACGTCTTTCTGAAGAACATCGTCGTTGACACGGTCTCGCCGCCTGTTCTGCAAATTCGACTGGCTGAAAATGTTGTGCTCACAAATGTATCTATCGACGGCAAGATTCAACCCACTCATCCTCCGCTTCTGCCTCCGGAGGAAAAAGAGCCCGAAGGAACGGCGTCTATCAGCCCCAGGCGCAGCGGAATGTGGAGCGATGTATCCATCTGGACAACTGGACGTGATGGATCCGGAGTGAATTGGACTGGAGACCCAGCGGAGAGGCTTCCCGACAGTGCGATAGACGAACGCGTCTTGATTGGAAAAGCGGCCGCTGTTCCTCTCGGGGTTGTGGTGATCCTGGATATGGACGTCGACAACGAGTGTGAAGTCCGGATTTATGAGAACTCGGCGCTCATTATTCCACTCGGCCACACGATCAAGATCAAGGGGCCGCTTATTGTCGACCGGCACAACAGCACGGCACGGCAACTCGGTGGGGCCCTTGATGTTGCCAAGAACCTTGATATTGATGCCATAACCGGCCGGTACTTAATCACTGGCGGATCAATAAAGGTTGGCAATGCTTTGAGCCTCAATGAGGGGACGTTAATCGTTGACGACAGACAGGCAGACATAACGTCGATAACCGTTGGGGGCGCGTTCCGAACAAGTGAAGGTGACGGCGGTACGACAACGAAGTTTGTCGCCAACAAAGACGGGTTGACGCCTATACAGTGTGGGAACGTGCAGCTCGACAGCTATCTGGGCGAAAGCCTGATCGTCGACGTCTCAGCTTATGACTATGCCAAAAACGGAGACCTGGTGCTGTTCTCGTATACCGGGACTCGAACGGGCAAATTCGACGGTGGCCCGGAGAAACCGGCGCCTCAAGTCACCATTATCGGCGCCAAGGCCGACCTGGTTTACTATGACGCAGGAAAGAAAATCAAGCTGACCAACTTTCGCCCCTGACACCACGGCGCCGATATTTTAACCTCAGAATCCAGAGAAACACTTAATTTGTAGGAAGAGACACATGAAAATCCGACACTACCTCGTACTGGCTGTTACCATCGTTTTGACTGTTTTTTGCGCGGTCGACGACGGGCCGGTTGCTCTGGCAGACAGCAGGCCGGCTGGCCTTGTCGGCCGATGGGAGTTTGACGACGGTACGGGAAAGGACCTTTCCGGCAACGGCAACAATGCAGTTTTGGGAGACGCCCGCATCCATTCGCTCGGCAAGGGCCGCGCCTGCCTTGAATTCGTACCAGATACCGAGCCGATGCGAATCCCCGCATCGCCAGATTCACCTCTGGCTATCTCACGTGGTACAGTCTGCCTCTGGCTGAACATGGCCTGGGAGGACGCGGGTACTATCCTGGAATACGACAACGATGCGGTTCAACTCCGAGTCTATCGCCGCCATTTTCAGCCGCGTTTTCAAGGCGAGGGCGAATTCAATATGGGAGGCAATATTCTGAACGACGACTGGCCGCAGTTCCTGCTTCGCGAAGATGCGTTCTATCCGCATGAGAGGGCGGTGGTCGGCGAAGGACAATGGCACCACTTCACCGTGGCCTATGACGACCGATCCAAAAGGATTATCGGGTGGTGCGATGGTGAGCTAATCTCCGTTGTCGATCTCTCAACCGTAGACACAGAGCCTTTGAAGCGTGAAGGTTTGAATGAAATCGTTACGGGCGATGAGTTTGCCGGATTCATCGACGATGTTCGCATCTACAACCGCATTCTAACCGATGGCGATGTGCGAGATATATTCGACTCGGCCCGATCCATCTATGCAGGTCGAGCCGACACGATTCCCACCGAGAGCAAAATGCACGTTTATTCTTACCAGGAACAAGACCGCTCTCTCTACCGGGCCTGGCTGCAATATGCCCCTCTCTCCAAACGCAAAGGCAAAGAAACACTGGATTGTATCGTGGTTGAAGGCGCGAATTCGACCGTTCAAACGGCCTCAAATGAGTTGGCTGAAGCCTTGAAGGATATGTTTGGCCGCGCGCCTTCGATTCAATCCCGTCCAGCCGCCGGCGACAAGGTCATCTTAGGAACGCCCGCTACTTCTAACTGGATTCGAGATAGGGACGCTGCGTTGGGACTGGACCGAATCCAACATGACGGATACGTCATCAAGGCGCTGAAAGATGACAATGACACGACGCTTGCCGTTGCAGCCAACGTCCCCGCGGGCGTCATCTTCGGCGTCTTCGATCTGATTCGTCGTATTCAGTTGGGGCAGAACCCCCGTAAGCTCGATGTCGTGGGAAATCCGCGAAATCCCATCCGGATGGTCAATCACTGGGACACATGGAGAGGTTTTCCTAACGACGATTGGCACGGAAAAAAGATTGATCCATATAACTGGGAGAGCAACCGTAACAATTCTATCTATAGTTGGGAAGAGTTGCGCACAGGCCATACGAAGAGAATCCGGGAATGGGCCCGCCTGCTTGCCTCTGTCGGCTGGAACGCTGTATGTCCTACCGAAATCAACTGGGAATTCCGCAATAATTTCCTGGATCATCTTGACGAGGTCGAAACCCTCGCCGGGATTTTCAGGAATTACGGCATCAAACTCTACTGGACTCCGAACTACCTGCTTGCGGTGGAAAAAAAGACCGCCGAGGCGCTCTATTCCAGAGTTCCCGACTTCGGCGGCTATCTGCTGAAATTAGGCTCCGAAAAACAAAACGGCGATCCACGTCCCCAGATGGTCAACCGGATCGCTGATAACCTGAAGCCTTACGGAGGCTACGCCATGGTGCGTGCATTCGTCTACGGCAACTATCGCTATACCCGCAAACCCTATCGCAACCTCATGCCTTACGATATCTTCGCCCCGGAAGATGGGAATTACCGCGACAATGTGATCTTGATATCCAAGGGCAGCCCGCTGGACTGGGATTTCGCAGCCCCTATTCCTTCGCTCGACGGCGCAATCAGAAAGAACCTATATGGGAGTGAATTGGTCATCGCCAAATCTTGGCCTGTGTCATGGATAGAGAAGTGGAAGTGGTGGCTCCAACAGGATAACTATCGAAACGGGCAGGGCAGCCTAAACAAGCTCAATACGAGCTGCATTGTCGGCGTTTCGATGATCAGCCCCGCTCCCGCCTGGACCTCCTGCCCGCTCAATATGGTCAACTACTACGGCATGGGGCGGCTTGCCTGGAATCCCGATCTCTCGGTAGATGAGATTTATACGGAATGGATTCGATTGACCTTCGGCAACGATCCGGATTTGCTCGACAACATTAAAGCAATTCTTCTTTTGTCCGATGACGTGACTCGC
Organism: uncultured Pirellulales bacterium; assembly: GCA_964397675.1. Lineage (GTDB taxonomy): Bacteria > Planctomycetota > Phycisphaerae > Sedimentisphaerales > Anaerobacaceae > CAYNKI01. The sequence goes on along the minus strand of CAYNKI010000141.1, from coordinate 2,205 downwards.
AAACTATACATGTATCGAGGGTATCGCGGCATCTGGATCGACACCGGAGAAGACAACTTGGTCCAGGGCAAAACTCCGCATACGGTCAGCCGTGAGGGAATTGGCGTCACGAGCCCCGAACTGCGGAAGCGCCTGCTGGATCAATACGCGCCCGGATTGCGCAGAATCTACGGCGATCGCATCAGATGCGAGCAGTTCCTGCCCTACTTTAATTTTGTGGATTACGACTACCGTCTCTCGAACGGGCGCACCGTTATCCAGGATATTTACGCGGGCTTGGATGAAGCCGTGACAGGCGCCGAAAAAATACCCGAGATATGGAAGACAATAGTGGGCAAAATCGACCAACACCGGTTTCAGTACACACTCGACAATCTCACTCACTTCATCGAAACCGCGAAGAAAACGCGCAACAAGATGGTGGAATCCTTCGAAGAGAAAACTGGACGAAAATATAACAAAGCGGTGTCCGGAAAGACGCTTTCGACCGAGCAAGCGATTAATAAGTTATAATAGCGCTAATTTTATATCGCTTAAGTTTTTCTCGTCCGGACAGTTCACGAAGCTCGATAAGAAATGCTATTCCTACAACTTGTCCCTCTATCTTTTCAATGAGCTCACAAGCTGCCGCCATAGTCCCGCCCGTCGCCAATAAATCATCAACCATTAAAACCTTTGCGCCCTTTACTATAGCGTCACTATGCACCTCTAAGGTATCGGTGCCATATTCCAAGCCGTAGCTGACACTCTTGGTTTTAAAAGGCAACTTTCCCTTTTTCCGTATAGGCACAAAGCCGACCCCAAGTTTATCTGCAACCGCCGCTCCGAATATAAATCCTCTCGCCTCCACAGCAGCAACATATTCCACGCCCACTTCTTTAAAATCTGCGTACAATGCTTCCACTGCTGCTGAAAACGCCTTTGGGTCAGCTAATAATGGTGTGATATCACGAAATAAAATCCCCTTTTTGGGCCAGTCAGGTATGCTTCGAATGTAGTTTCGCAAATCAATTCCTTCTGTCAACATTTACCGCCCTTCCATGGCATTTACTAATATCTATTATTGTCATGTTATTAACAAAATGCAAGTTTTATTGACGTGCTATTTCGTGTTACTCTTCGTTCATGTATTCATAAAGCTTGGTAAGGGCATCACGACGAATCTGGCGAATCCGCTCCCGCGTCAGGCCTAACTTTTTGCCAATCTCTCTCAAAGCCATCGGCTTGCGGCCACCAAGACCATAATGCAACCTCAAAATATAGGCCTCCCTCGGCTCAATCTTGTCTATCAACATCAAGGCCTTGGCCTTCTCCTCATATGCTACCAACGAATCCTCTGGCCGACCAGCGCTTCTATCCTCCAAGGTCGCCTCCACTCCACCTGAGGCGGAGCTTTCATCTGAACCTTCCTCGCTATGGGTATCCCTCACCGAGCTAAGAACGTCCACTATCCGATGTATAACCTTTGCCTTCCGCAAAGGCAGCTGCATTATATCGGCCATCTCTTCTGTGCTCGGCGTCCTGCCAAGACTACTCTCCAGCTCCGCGGCAGTATGACGCCATTGATTTATCAATGCAACCATATAGGTGGGAATATGGACCGGCTGAACGTTCTCCAAAAGTGCTCGCTTGATACTTTGCTTTATCCACCACGCTGCATAAGTGCTGAAGCGAACACCACGAGTAGGGTCAAAGTAATCTACGGCTTTTATAAGCCCAAGATTACCTTCTTCTATCAAGTCCCCCAGACTCATCCCTCGGCCTCCATACTTCTTGGCGATATTAACCACCAGCCTGAGATTGCTTCGCACCAATTGTTCTCTGGCCCAGGGATCATTTTCTTCGACAATCAGTTTGCCTAACAAGTGCTCTTGCTCTTCTGTCAGCAGTGATGCTTCATCGATTTCTTTGAGGTACTCTTTGATAGTGGCATCAAACGCCATAGTTCACCCTCCGCCCGGCAGAAAGCCTCTCGACTTCAGCCATAAGGGCAAATTTAGCCGCTCCGCCAGTGGCGGATACGGTGGATTGGGTTTTTAATCCTACCTTCCTCTTATAGGACGCATGGGTATTCGCCAAGCATAAATCTATTTGAGGTATCGGCTAAATATGCCCGCGGGTTTACCTCGTTAGAAATTTTGGCATGGTTAAAAAAGCACAGATTCTGGGTAACATTGATTTGTGGCTCCATAGTGTGTGGCAGCC